>NZ_AZUR01000001.1:1396875-1710000 GCF_000527175.1 Pseudogulbenkiania sp. MAI-1
CTGGCTCGGCAAGTGGCGCTGGACTGGGTTGGAGAGGGGTTGGTCCACGAGATGCCGCCGATTACGGCCAGCGAGGATTTCGCCTTCATGCTGGAACGCTGCCCGGGCAGTTACGTGACCATCGGCAATGGCCCGGGCGAGGGAGGGTGTCAGTTGCACAACCCCGGTTACGACTTCAATGACGACTGCCTGGCGCTGGGCGCGAGCTATTGGGTCAAGCTGACGGAACGGTTTTTGGCACCGGCGAGTGTCCTTGAAGGTGCACCAAGCACGTGGAGTCAAGGCTCCGCGCACAATGCAGCAACAGTGTAGTAGTAACAACAGGAGAGAGACGATGAGTACAAAAATGATGAAGGCAGCATTGGCATTGCTGCTGGTTTCCGGCATGGCCAGTGCTGCGGATTGGTCGGGCAAGGTGATTCGCCTTGGAGTCGATCCGACTTATCCGCCGCTGGAATACAAGACGCCGTCCGGCAAGCTGACTGGCTTCGGTATCGATATTGCCGAAGCGCTGTGCCAGCAATTGCGTGCCAAGTGCGTGTGGGTGGAAAGCAGTTGGGACGGCATTATTCCGGCGCTGCTGGCCAAGAAAATCGACGCGATCGCCTCGTCGATGATGATCACTCCCAAGCGCATGGAGCAGATCGCCTTTACCAACAAGGTGTCGAACGCGCCTTCGCGCCTGGTGGTCAGGCGAGGTTCGTCGTTGCAGCCGACGGCAGCCTCGCTGGCGGGGAAGCGGGTTGGTGTGGAGCAGGGCTCGTCACAGGAAGCGTACGCCAAGGCGATGTGGGCGCCGGCTCGCGTCGAGATCGTCACCTATCAGAACCAGGACCTGGTCTACAACGACTTGGTCACCGGCCGGCTGGACGCATCGTTCCAATCTTCGATCCAGGCCGAAAGTGGCTTCCTGAAGCGTCCGATAGGCAAGGACTTCACCTTTGCCGGCGCGGAGTTCACCGATGCCAAGTTCTTTGGGGTGGGGGACGGTATCGGTGTTCGCAAGGAAGATGTCGCCCTGCGCGAGGACTTGAACAAGGCGCTCGCCACTATCCGTGCGAACGGCACCTACAAGCGGATAAACGACAAATACTTCGACTTCGACATTTACGGCGGTAAGTGAGCCCTGCCATACCGAGAAGGCCGCCGGCCAGGCCGAGCGGCCCGCGTCAAAAGGAGGGCAAGTAAAGTCTATTGCCATCTGTAATGGTTACATGTCACGGCACCCGCGCTCACCGCCTCCCCGGCTTGAACTGCCTGGGCTTGCCCTTGCTCTTGTCCGGCCCACGGCGTTTGTCCTGTTGCGGGCGGCGGCCGTGGCGGCGGGTGTTTTGGGCCTGGAGGAGGGCGTCGATCTTGTCCGACGTCGATTGCATCAGCGTCTGCGCCATCTCGCCGTGCGGGAAGGTGTCGGGCATGCGGTAGCCCAACCAGGCGTAGGCGGCGTAGAGCTTGCAGGTGTCTTCTAGGTACTGCAGTTCGTTGCGCCCACCCATGCCTTCCATGCGCAAGAGCGGGGCGACGCGATCGTCGGCGCGGTATTGTGCCCAGTCCTGCAGCGCGCGTTCGAGCATCGGGATCTTGGTCGATACCGGGCACAGGCTGAAGGTGAAGCGGTCGGTCAGCGTCAGCGGCAGGGCGTCGAGCCAGCGCGCCTTTTCGATCTGGTCGGAGAGGTTGGCGGGCAGGAAGAATTCGTCGTGCACGTTGATGTGCTTGGTGAAGAGTTCCAAGAGCGCCTGCAGCTTGCTCTGGCCGGTGGCGGCGGCGATCTGCTGCAGGTAGTCGAGGCTCGGCGCGACGTAGAAGCCGGAGGTGGGCAGCGGCTCGAGGGCTTCCTTGAGCAGGTTGGCGATGATCTGGTGGGTGTGGCTGTCGAGCCCGGCGACGTAGCCCGCCTCGTGCGCGCCGAAGCGCCCGGCACGGCCAGCGATCTGCTTGGCCAGCGCGGCGGGGATTTCGCCTTCGCTGTAGCCGTCCCACTTGCTGGCGGTGGTGAAGATGACGCGCCGTGCCGGGGTGTTGAGGCCCATGCCGATGGCGTCGGTGCCGACCACGATCTTGGTTACGCCGTCGATGAAGCGTTCGGCCTGGGCCTGGCGCACTTCCGGCGAGAGGTTGCCGTAGATCGCCGAGACGGCGAAGCCTTGTTCGATGGCCTGGTCGCGCCAGTTGAGCACTTCGCGGCGCGAGAAGGCGATCAGCACGTCGCCGGCCTGCAGGTTCTTGAGCGAGCCTAGCGGTTTCTTTTCCATCACCAGCGGCGATTTGCGCTGCAGTTTCTTCACTTCCAGCGTGCCGCCGACGCGTTTGACCAGAGCTTCGATCGCCGGCTCCGCTTCCAGCGCGCCCAGCAGGTACACAGTGCTGGCCGGCACGCCGCAGACGGCGGCGGTCCAGGCGGCGCCGCGGTCGGGGTCGTCGAGCAGTTGGATTTCGTCAATCACCGCCACGTCGAGTGGCTTGTTGGGGTTGAGCATTTCCACCGTGCTCGCCACGTGGGTGGCGTCCGGATGCAGCTTGCGCTGCTCGCCGGTGATCAGGCTGACCGCGACGCCGGCGTCGAGCAGGCGCTGGTAATTTTCCAGTGCCAACAGCCGCAGCGGGGCCAGGTAGGCGCCGGTGTCGGCCTTGGCCAGGTGTTCCATCGCGGCGTGGGTCTTGCCGGAGTTGGTGGGACCCAGCACGGCGATGAAGTGGCGGCGCATGCTTTGCGCCAGCGTGAACGATTCCGGGTAGAGCGACAGGTTGACGGCGTTGCGGGTCTTTTCGGCCTGGCGCGAGGCGGCGTGGCCGTCGCGCAGCGCGGCGATGCGGTCGAGCGCCAGCGAGCAGCGCCGTTTTGCCAGCTCGTACTTGGCGAGGAAGGCTTGCAGCGCGCCGGTGGGGTCGATCTCATGTTGTTCGGCGATGGCCAGCACGCGCTCGGCGCAGTCGCGCACGTGCGCTTCGAGCCGCGCGCGCGTTTCGACGTTCCAGCGTTCCTGCACGAGGGCGAGGCGCCCGTCGTCGTCGAGCTTGCGCCATTTGGCAGTCTTGCCGAGAAAGCCTTCGTCCGGGACCAGGTGGTAGGGCACGCGGTGTGTGCCGACGACGATTTCGCCATGTACCGACAGGGCGTAGCTGCCGTCGGTGCTGACCAGTTTGGCCTGGAGGGAATCCAAATAGGCGTCGAGGGCGGAGGTTGCGTCGATGTCGAGAAGGCTATCTGTCATGGGGGCGAGGCGGGGCGTGAGGCAAACGACCAGAATGATAGGGCAGGTCGGTGCGCGCGGATAGTGCGGCGCAGCAGAAAGGGGGCGGTGGGATTAAGAAAGAGGCCGCCGCAGTGGCGCGGCGGCCGGCTTGGGTGAGGTCAGCGCAGTACCACGGTGCGGTTGCCGTTGAGGAACACGCGCCGTTCGAGGTGGAAGCGCACGGCACGCGCCAGCGCCAGGCATTCCATGTCGCGCCCGGCGGCGAGCAGTTGTTCCGGGCGGTAGGCATGGTCGACGCGTTCCACCACTTGCTCGATGATCGGGCCTTCGTCGAGGTCGTCGGTGATGTAGTGGGCGGTGGCGCCGATCAGCTTGACGCCGCGTTCGTGCGCCTGGTGGTAGGGCTTGGCGCCCTTGAAGCCGGGCAGGAAGGAGTGGTGGATGTTGATGGCGCGTCCCGACAGCTTCTTCGACATCTCCGGCGACAGCACTTGCATGTAGCGCGCCAGGATTACCAGTTCGGAGCGGGTTTCGTTTACCAGTTCCAGCAGCGCCGCTTCCTGCTGCGGCTTGGTGTCGTGAGTGACCGGCAGGTGGTGGTAGGGCAGGCCGTGCGCGGCGGCGATCGGCGCCAGGTCGGCATGGTTGGAGACAATGGCGGTGACTTCCATGTCGAGGTCGCCCATCTTGCAGCGGTAGAGCAGGTCGTTCAGGCAGTGGTCGAGTTTCGACACCATGATCAGCACGCGCGGACGGGTGTGGGTGTCGTGCAGGGTCCATTGCATGTCGTAGTGACCGGCCATGTCGGCGAGGCCCGCTTCCAGAGCGGCGCGGTCGAAGCCGTCGCCGAGCGGGTGGAAGGTGCAGCGCACGAAGAAGCGCTGGGTGTCTTCGTCGTCGAAGACCGCCAGTTCGTCGATATAGCAGTGGTGCGTGTCGAGGAGGTGCGAGGCGCGGGCGATCTGGCCCGGGGCGCTCTTACAGGTGAAGGCCAGGATGTAGCGGTGTTGGGATTGCGACATGTCGTTTTTCGGTCACCGGCTGGCGGTGTGCCGCTCCTTTTGACGTTCCGTTGATCGACGCGGTCCGGTGGGGACCCTCTGTGCGCCACCTTAACGCGCGCGTGTAGGCGTGACTGGCCCGCAGCCGCCGGATTTTGTCGTTTTTTGGACATGGCTCGGGAGAGCGATCGGACAGGAGCTTTGGCCGGCTTTTGCCGAAGCGGCGGGGCTCTGGAGGGACTTGCGCGGAACAAATGTCGGGTATATGAGCTGGATCAAGGTGGACTTTGTCGAAAATCGGCAAGTGATCGTCCTTTCCAGTCAATCGGGACGGGGCCGGCTCGCCAAGAATGAGCTCACCTTGGCACCTCATACGGACCTGTCCCATGGCAAACCGTTACTCCTTCTGGAGCCTGTTGAAGAACGGGCTCAAACACAATGAAAGCTGGCAGCCGGCTTGGCGCAGTCCGCAGCCGAAACCCCGTTACGACGTGATCATCGTCGGCGGCGGCGGCCATGGTCTGGCCACGGCTTATTATCTGGCGAAAAACCACGGCGTGAAGAACGTCGCCGTGCTGGAAAAAGGCTACCTCGGCGGCGGCAACACCGCGCGCAATACCACCATCGTGCGTTCCAACTACCTGTGGGACGAGGCGGCGCTGTTGTACGAACACGCGCTCAAGCTGTGGGAAGGCCTGTCGCAGGACCTGAACTTCAACGTGATGTTCAGTCAGCGCGGGGTGATGAACCTCGGCCACACCCTGCAGGACATGCGCGACATCGAGCGTCGCGTCAACGCCAACAATCTCAACGGCATCGATGCCGTGGTGCTGTCGCCCAAAGAGATCCAGGACATCGTGCCGCTGATCGACATCAGCGCCAAGACGCGCTACCCGATCATGGGCGCGAGCTACCAGCCGCGCGGCGGCGTAGCGCGCCACGACGCGGTGGCCTGGGGCTTCGCCCGCGGCGCCAGCGACTTGGGCGTCGACATCATCGAGCAGTGCGAAGTCACCGGCATGATCATCGAAGACGGCCGCATCAAGGGCGTCAAGACCACGCGTGGCGACATCTTCGCCGACCGCGTCGGCTGTGTGGCCGCCGGCAATTCGACGCCGCTGGCCAAGATGGCCGGGGTGCGCCTGCCGCTGGAAAGCCACCCGCTGCAGGCCTTCGTGTCCGAATCGATGAAGCCGTGCCTGGATACGGTGGTGATGTCAAACGCGGTACACGGCTACGTCAGCCAGTCCGACAAGGGCGAGCTGGTGATCGGCGCCGGTATCGACAGCTACCTCGGCTACGGTCAGCGCGGCAGCCCGCATGTGATCGAGCACACCGCCGCGGCGATCATCGAGCTGTTCCCGAGCTTCTCTCGCGTGCGCATGAACCGCCAGTGGGGCGGCATCGTGGACGTGGCGCCGGACGCCTGCCCGATCATCAGCAAGACCAAGGTCAAGGGCCTGTACTTCAACTGCGGTTGGGGTACCGGCGGCTTCAAGGCCACCCCGGGTTCGGGCCACGTGTTCGCGCATACCATCGCCAACGACGAGGCGCACCCGCTCAACAAGGCGTTCGCGCTCGACCGCTTCAACACCGGTCATCTGATTGACGAGCACGGCGCCGCCGGCGTTGCACACTAAGGAGCCGCAGATGTTCCAGATTCACTGTCCGCACTGCGGGGCCACCCGCGAGGAAGAAGAATTCAGCTACGCCGGCGAGGCTTACATCGCCCGTCCGGCCAAGCCGGAAGAGGCGACCGAGGCCGAATGGGGCGACTACCTGTTCATGCGCAAGAACACGCGTGGCTGGTTTTGGGAGCAATGGCAGCACACCGCCGGTTGCCGCAAGGTGTTCGCGGTCAAGCGCAACACCGTCAGCTATGAAATCGCCGGCACCTGGACGCTGGCTGAAGGCAAAGAGCTGTATCTGAAGGAGAGCGAAGCATGAGCGCTTACCGTGTCCACCGCAATAGCCAGCGCATCAATGACAAGGCGCCGGTCAGCTTCCGCTTCGACGGCAAGAAATACAAGGGCTTCGCCGGCGATACGCTGGCCTCGGCGCTGATCGCCAACGGCGTGAAACTGATCGGCCGCAGCTTCAAGTACGGCCGCCCGCGCGGTATCGTCGGCCATGGCGCCGAAGAGCCGAACGCGCTGATCCAGCTCGAGACCGGCGGCTATACCGTGCCGGATCTGAAAGCGACCCAGGTCGAGCTGTACGAGGGGCTGTCCGCCACGACCACCACCGGCTTCCCGTCGCTCAACTTCGACCTGAAGGGGCTGGCCGGCACGTTCAGCCGCTTCATGCCGCCGGGCTTCTATTACAAGACCTTCATGGGTCCGGTGAAAGCCTGGCCGTTTTACGAAAAAGTCATCCGTAAGGCCGCCGGTTATGGCCGCGCTCCGGTCGATCCGGATCCGGAATTCTATGACCACCTGCACCACCACGTGGACGTGCTGGTGGTGGGCGGCGGCGCCTGCGGTCTGTGGGCCGCGACGCTGGCCGGCCGCGCTGGCCTGAAGACCCTGCTGGTCGACGAGCAGAGCGAGGCGGGCGGCTGGATGCTGTCCGACGCCCGCGCCGTGATCGACGGCCAGCCGGCGATGAAGTGGGTGAACGAGCGCCTGGCCGAGCTGAAGAGCCTGTCCAACGTTACCGTGCTGACCCGCACCACGGCGTTCGCCCACCACGAGCAGAACCTGGTGCAGGCGGTCGAGCTGGTGCAGGATCACCTGCCGATCACGCAGCGCGTCGCCACCTTGCCGCGTCAGCGCCTGCACAAGATTCGCGCCCACCATGTGGTGCTGGCCACCGGTGCGATCGAACGCCCGCTGGTGTATGGCAACAACGACCGCCCGGGCGTGCTGACCGCCGCCGCCGGCCAGACCTATCTGAACCGCTACGGCGTGGCGGTCGGCCGCAAGGTGCTGCTGCTCACCCATAACGATGCCTCGTACGACACCGCGCTGGATCTGGCCGAGGCCGGCAGCCGCGTGACGCTGATCGACACCCGTCAGCGCGGCGCCGCCGCCTGGCGCCTGGACGCAGCGAAGAAGGCCGGCGTCGAGTTGCTGCTCGGCTACGGCATCGCCGAGGTGCAGGGCGGCAAGGCCGCCAGCGGCGCCAAGCTGGTCAAGCTCGACCCGCACTGCCTGACCGTGACCGGCAAAGGCCCGACCCTGTCGGCCGACGCCATCCTGTCCTCCGGCGGGCTGACCTCGACCGTGCACCTGTTCTGCCACAACAACGGCCGCCCGTACTGGAACGAGGAGCGCCTGTCGTTCGTCACTCCGGACGAAGGCCGCCAGGGCATCAGCGTGGCCGGCGCCATCACCGGCCGCTGGGCCCTGGGCGAGGCGCTGGCGCAGACGCACGCCTCGGTGAGCGCGATGCTGATCGGCTTCGGCCGCAGTGCGTCCAGCCCCTGCCCGGTCAGCGAAGACCAGGACATCCAGCCGACCCGCCGCGTGTTCCGCGTGCCGGACGGCAAGCCGGAAGGGCACGGCGTCAAGGCCTTGGTCGACTTCCAGAACGACGTGGCCGCCGCCGACATCCACCTGGCGGTGCGCGAGAACTACCGCTCGATCGAACACGTCAAGCGCTACACCGCGCTGGGCTTCGGTACCGACCAGGGCAAGCTGTCCAACGTCAACGGCTTCGCCATCGCCGCCGAGGCGCTGGGCATGCCGATCTCGCAAGTGGGCACCACCACCTACCGCCCGGCCTACACCCCGGTGACCTTCGGCGCGCTGGCGGGCAGCCACGTCGGCGACACCTTCGACCCGCGCCGCTACACCGCGATGCAGTCGTCGCACGTCGCACGCGGTGCGCTGTTCGAGACCGTCGGCCAGTGGATGCGGCCGTGGTACTTCCCGAAGGGCAACGAGACCATGCACCAGGCGGTGGACCGCGAGTGCCTGGCCACCCGCAACAGCGTCGGTGTAATGGACGCCTCGACCCTGGGTAAGATCGACATCAAGGGTCCGGATGCGCGCGAATTCCTCAACCGCATCTACTCCAACGCGTGGAGCAAGCTCGATCCGGGCAAGTGCCGCTACGGCCTGATGCTGGACGAGAACGGCATGGTGATGGACGACGGTGTGACCGCTTGTATCGCCGACGACCACTTCTACATGACCACCACCACCGGTGGCGCGGCCCGCGTGCTGAACTGGCTGGAGCGCTGGCACCAGACCGAATGGCCGGAGCTGAAGGTGCGCTTCACCTCGGTGACCGACCACTGGAGCACCACCGCCGTTGTCGGCCCGAAGAGCCGCGCCGTGCTCAAGAAGCTGTGTAGCGACATCGATCTGTCGGCCGACGCGTTCAAGTTCATGGACTGGCGTGAAGGGACCGTCGCCGGCGTGCCGGCCCGCGTGTGCCGCATCTCGTTCTCGGGCGAACTGGCCTACGAGATCAACGTCGACGCCTGCTACGGCCACTACATCTGGGAACAGGTAATGGAGGCCGGCAAGGAGTTCGACATCACGCCGTACGGCACCGAGACCATGCACGTACTGCGTGCCGAGAAGGGCTTCATCATCGTGGGCCAGGACACCGACGGCTCGATGAGCCCGATCGACCTGAACATGGCCTGGGCGGTGGGTATGAAGAAGCCGTTCAGCTTCCTCGGTAAGCGTTCGCTGTCGCGTTCCGACACCACGCGTTCCGACCGCAAGCAACTGGTGGGCCTGTACACCGAAGACCCGAAGGTGGTTCTGGCCGAAGGCGCGCAGATCCTGTCGAGCCGCAACACGCAGACGCCGGCCGACATGCAGGGTCATGTGACCTCCAGTTACCACAGCGCCTTCCTCGGCCGCTCCATCGCGATGGCGGTGGTGAAGGGCGGTCTCAAACGCGAAGGCGAAACCGTCTACGTGTGGGCGCACGGCAAGATGCACCCGGCCAAGGTGGTTTCCTCCGTATTCGTCGATCAAGAAGGGGTGCGTCAACATGCCTAACTTCCAACCCTACCTGCAATCGCCGCTGGTCAACTTCAACCTGCCGGCGCAGGCGGTGCCGGCCGACAGCAAGCAGTTGGTGCGCGCCAACGAGCTGCCGCTGTTGGGCTACATCGTGTTGCGCGGCGAACTGGCCGACCCCGCCGTGGCCCAGGCCATCACCAAGGCCACCGGCCTGGCGGTGCCCGCCGCCTGCCGCTTCAGCAGCGGCGAGGCCGGCGTGCTGATCTGGCAATCGCCGGACGAATGCCTGCTGGTCACCGCCCGCGCCGCCGTGCCGGCGCTGCTGGCGGCCTGCGCCAAGCACTTCGACGGGCTGTTCGCCCAGGCGGTGGATAACAGCGGCGGTCTGACCACGGTCTACCTGTCCGGGGCTGAGCACGTCACGCTGCTGCGCCACCTCGGCGTGTACGACTTCGAATCGATCGAGGCGGGCGACGCTGCCAGCACCGTGCTGGGTAAGGCCGGCGCGCTGGTGTGCCGGGTGGATGGCGACGGCGTGTTCCTGGTGATCCGCCGCAGCTTCGCCGACTACCTGTGGCTGCTGATCACCAAGGCGGCGATACCGTATCGCTTTGCCGTGGCCAAGCTGCCGTCGGCCGGCAAGAACCCGTTCCTGCGCCTGGTCGACGCCGGCAGTCCGGCCAAGCGTGCGGTGACGGCCTGATCTTTTTGACTGTTCCCGGTGGTTATTACCATCCCCTTGATGCCCCTTCGGGGGCATTTTTCTTTTCGCTTGATGCCAGCGCGCTGGCCGTCGATGTGCGCCAGGCCATGTCGGGCTGCGGCAAAAAACGGTCGCTGCTGCCGAGGTTGGTCGCAATCGCCTCATGCACCATTTCCTAAAGGCGGGTAGGGTGCCCGCAAGGAGAAAACATGTCACTGCATAAAGACAGCATCGTCATCGACGGCCTGATCATCGCCAAGTGGGAACGCTCGGTGTTCGACGATATGCGCAAGGGTGGTCTCACCGCTGCCAACTGCACCGTGTCGGTGTGGGAAGGCTTTACCGATACCGTCGACAATATCGCCGATATGAAGCGGAAGATCCGTGACAACAGCGACATCCTGTCGCTGGTGCGTACCACCGAGGACATCCGCCAGGCCAAGCGCGATGGCAAGACCGGCATCATCCTGGGCTTCCAGAACGCCCATGCCTTCGAGGACAACATCGGCTACATCGAGGCCTTCGCCGACATGGGCGTGCGCGTGGTGCAGCTGTGCTACAACACGCAGAACCTGATCGGCACCGGCTGCTACGAGCGCGACGGCGGCCTGTCCGGCTTCGGCCGCGAGGTCATCGCCGAGATGAACCGCGTCGGCATCATGGTGGACCTGTCGCACGTCGGCAGCCACACCTCGAAAGAGGCGATCCTGGAATCCAAGAAGCCAGTGACCTATTCGCACTGCCTGCCGTCCGGCCTCAAGGAACACCCGCGCAACAAGAGCGACGAGGAACTCAAGTTCATCGCCGACCACGGCGGCTTCATCGGCGTCACCATGTTCCCGCCCTTCCTCAAGCGCGGCATCGAAGCCACGGTGGACGACTACGTCGAGGCGATGGACTACGTGATCAACCTGGTAGGTGAGGACTGCGTCGGCTTCGGCACCGACTTCACCCAGGGTTACGACAAGGGCTTCTTTGACTGGATCACCCACGACAAGGGCCGTTACCGCCGCCTGACCAATTTCGGCACCATCCTGAACCCGGAAGGCATCCGCACCATCGGCGAGACGCCAAACCTGACCGCGGCGATGGAAAAGGCCGGCTGGGGCGAGCGCAAGATTCAGAAGGTGCTGGGCGAGAACTGGTTGCGTGTGTTTGGAGAAGTTTGGGGAGAGTGAGTCGTGAGTTGCCCGGCATGCATGCCATGCATGCCGGGGTTTTTTTGTCTCATGATCCATCCACGGGGGACACCCCTGCGTTAAAAAGCCCGGCCCAGTCCTAGGACTGGGCCGGGCTATGTCCGCGGTTCGGATGAGGCGCTGATGTCCGTGCGCCCCGTCAACGGGATCCAGGCTTACTGACCGATGCCGATGCTGGCTCCGCCTTGGGTGCCGACGCCTACCCCGGCTCCGCCGCTGCTGCCGGCTCCAACGCCGGCACCGACACCGACCCCTACACCGACACCGAGACCGGTTCCAGCTCCAGCCCCAACTCCCGCTTCTGCGCCACCGGAGGCTTCCATTGGGCGCTGAGCCGCGGTAGTGCTACCCGCACCAGCACCAGCACCAGCACCAGCACCAGCACCAGCACCGGCCTGGCCCGCGGTGGCTTGCCCTGCGGTGGCCGCCTCCGCATCCATACGGGCGGTGGCACGCGCGTCGCTAGCGAGCTTGGCGTTCACTTTCTGCAGCGTAGCCTTGGTCACGCCTTTGACTTTGAGCAAGTCGGCCGACGAACGAAAATCGCCATGCGCCTTGTGGTGAGCCACGATCCTCTCGGCCTGTATCTTGGTGAAGCCGGCTTGCTCCAGTTCGACCGTGGTGGCGGTATTGATATTCAGTGCCAGGGCGGCGGAACTGCTCACCGCGATCAGCAGGGCACCTGCGAGGTAGGAACGGATCGGAAGGGTTTTCATTAAGGCTCCTTTTCCCTGACGGGTTTTGAGAGGGACCTTGATGGTAGCCAAGAGCTTGTTCGAAACTGTTAATTTTCCCCTTCATTTTGTTAAGTTTCTTTTCTTAATGGCGTCGATGGACAGTTCTGTCCGCCGCGGACACACGTCGTAACGGGCTTTCCCCCGCATTTTTATTCTCCCTTTTTCATTCATGACATGTCGCTCACCGGCAAGAATGGGTCGCTGGTACGCCGCTCGGCCAGGTAGGGCTTCGGCACCATGGTGCGGCAAGAAAAGCTCGCCCCGCTTGGTGTCATCGGGTAACGACGCGATTGGTGCGTCCGCAGGATCAGGGATTCATCAGGATTGTCGGCGACGGCCGGGGAGAGACCCGGATGCGCGCAATATGGGGCGGGAACCGATTGCAAGTGTTGGTGATGTATTAGGGAGAGTAAGTCGTGAGTTGCCCGGCAGGCCATGGCGCATGCCGGGGTTTTTTGTTGTTTCAGCAGTGTTTGTCCAACCCACAGGAGTGAGCGGATGAGTCGTTTGAAACGCGTTGCATTGTCGTTGTCCTTGCTGCTGGCCACGGCGGGAGCCCAAGCCACCGAGCTGAAGCACTGGCCGGCGGACGTTGCCGAGAAACTGAACACCATGATCGCCGCCAACGCCCAGAAGGGCGCCTACGCGGTATTCGACATGGACAACACCAGTTATCGCTACGACCTGGAAGAGTCGCTGCTGCCCTTTCTCGAGATGAAGGGCGTGCTCACGCGAGAAAAGCTTGACCCCTCGCTCAAGCTGCTGCCGTTCAAGGACACTCCGGGCTTCAAGGAGAGTCTGAACAGTTATTACTACCGGCTCTGCGAAGTGGACGACCTGGTGTGCTACCCGTGGGTGGCGCAGGTGTTCTCCGGCTTCACGCTGAAGCAGCTCAAGGGCTACGTCGACGAGCTGATGGCCTACGACAAGCCGATCCCGATCAAGTATTACAGCGGCGACAAGGTAGTGGAGGGCACGGTCAACCGGCCGCGCATCTATACCGGCATGCAAGAACTCTACAACCGCCTGCAGGAAAACGGCATCGACGTCTACGTGATGACGGCCGCCAGCGAGGAGCTGGTGCGCATGGTCGCGAGCGACCCCAAGTACGGCTACAACGTCAAGCCGCAGAACGTCATCGGCGTCAACATGCTGCTCAAGGACAAGAAGAGCGGCGAGCTGACCAGTTCGCGGCTGCAGATCAAGAAGGGCAAATACGACCAGGCCCGCAACCTCGACCTGGAACTGACCCCCTACCTGATGAACCCGATGACCTGGTACGAGGGCAAGCTGGGCTCCATCATCGGCTGGATCGACCAGTGGAAGAAGCCGATCCTGGTGGGTGGCGACACCCCGATCTCCGACGGCTACATGCTGCTCAACAGCACCGACGTCGAGAAGGGCGGCCTGCGCGTGTGGGTCAACCGCAAGGCCAAGTACATGCCGGCCATGCAGTCGTGGTGGGAAGAATCGGCCAAGCGTCAGCAGACGCTGGGTCAGGCGGTGACCGCCGACAAGAACTGGCTAGTGGTCAAGCCGGAAGAAATCCAATAAGCGTCGCTAACAAAACCCTCTTGGCGTTGTTATTCGGCTTTGCCGTACGGCTTGTACTGGCTGTAGCCGCACGCCAAGCCAAGACCGCTGTGCTGGGTTTTGTTAACGACTCTAACGATAAGCGGGACCACCCGCACGAGCACGTAAAGCAGCAGAACGGGACTATTCCCATCTTTATATCCATGTAGAGGAGTTGACATGAAGCAGGTTCGCAACAGTGTCAAGCTGCTGGCCGCCATCGGCCTGGTCTGTTCCACCGCCAGTTGGGCTGCCGACAAGCCGCTGATCAAGATCGGCTACGTCGAAGGCTGGGCCGACAGCGTGGCTACCACGCAGGTCGCCGCCAACATCATCAAGACCAAGCTGGGTTACCCGGTGGAACTGGTGCCGGTGGCCGCCGGCATCATGTGGCAGGGGGTGGCGCGCGGCGATCTGGACGCTACGCTGTCGGCCTGGCTGCCGGTGACGCACGGTGACTACTACCAGCAGCTCAAGGACAAGGTCACCGTCCTCGGCCCCAACTACCCCGGCGCCAAGATCGGCCTGATCGTGCCCGAGTACGTGCCTGCCAAGAGCCTGGCCGACCTCAACAAGTACAAGGATGCCTTCCAGGGCCGCATCGTCGGCATCGACGCCGGTGCCGGCGTGATGAAGAAGACCGAGCTCGCGATCAAGGACTACGGCCTCGATTACAAGCTGCTGCCCAGTTCCGGGCCGGGCATGGCCACCGAACTGGCGCGCTCGATCAATGCCAAGAAGCCGATCGCGGTGACCGGCTGGATTCCGCACTGGATGTTCGCCAAGTGGAAGCTGCGCTTCCTCGAAGACCCGAAGAAAGTCTACGGCGAGGAAGAGCACGTCGATACCGTGATCAACCCGGGCCTGAATGCCAAGGCTCCGGCCGTGGTCGGCTTCCTGAAGAAGTTCTCGTGGAAGGCCGAGGAGGTCGGGGCAGTGATGCTCGACGTCGAGAACGGCGTCAAGCCGGCAGCGGCGGCCGAGAAGTGGGTGAAAGCCAACGGCAAGCGTGTGGCCGGCTGGCTGTAAGTTGTTCCCGGGTGGTGAAGACCATCTCTTTGATGCCCCTTCGGGGGCTTTTTTCTTTTTGGGGTGCCGCAACCGGAAGCGGCTGCCACTTTACGCCATCCCGTGTCGGTCTGCGGCAAAAACCGGTCGCCAGCGCCGAGGTTGGTCGAAACCGCCTCGTGCACCATTTCTCCTGACTGACGGCGTGCCCCCTGTGCGCCGTGCCACGACAACGTGCAGGAGATTCTGATGCAACCACTCGTTCCTATCGACGTAGATCCGGATTCCGGTGTGTGGACCACCAACGGCCTGCCGATGCTGTATGTGCCGCGCCACTTCTTCGTCAACAACCACATGGCGGTGGAAGCCGCGCTGGGCAAGGGCACCTATTCCGAGGCGCTGTACGATGCCGGCTACCGCTCCGCCTACTTCTGGTGCGACAGCGAGGCGCGCACCCACGGCCTGGAAGGCATGGCCGTGTTCGAGCATTACCTCAACCGCCTGTCCCAGCGCGGCTGGGGCCTGTTCTCCTTCATCGAGGCCGACGCTGCCACCGGCCACGCCAAGATCCGCCTCGACCATTCCTGCTTCGTGCTGGCGCAGGGCGTGGCCGGTGCGCCGCAAGGCGAAGGCATGGCCTGTTACATGTTCGCCGGCTGGTTTGCCGGGGCGATGGACTGGGTGGGCGAGAAGCTGGGCTACGACTATCACACCATCAGTGCCGAAACCCAGTGCGCCGGCCAGGGCGCCGAGTACTGCGTTTTCACCGTCGAGCCGAAGTAAGGGGGCATCATGCGCTATCCGCATCTGTTTGAACCGATCACCCTCAACAAGCTGACCATCCGCAACCGCATCGTCAGCACCGCGCACGCCGAGGTGTACGCCGAGCCGGGTGGTTTGCCGGGCGAGCGCTATATCCGCTACTACGAGGAAAAGGCCAAGGGCGGCCTGGGTCTCGCCATCTGTGGCGGTTCGAGCCCGGTGTCGATTGACAGCCCGCAAAGCTGGTGGAAGTCGGTCAACCTGTCTACCGACAGGATCATCGACCCGCTGGCGCGCCTGGCCGAAGCCATGCACCGCCACGGCGCCAAGATCATGATCCAGGCCACCCACATGGGCCGCCGCTCGAGCTACTACGGCGAGCACTGGCCGCACCTGGTCAGCCCGTCGGGCATCCGCGAGCCGGTGCACCGCGGCAACGCCAAGATCATCGAGCAGCACGAGATCAAGCGCATCATCGCCGACTTCGCCCAGGCGGCGCGCCGCATCAAGGCCTCGGGCCTCGACGGCATGGAAGTGTCGGCCGCGCACCAGCACCTGATCGACCAGTTCTGGAGTCCGCGCACCAACTTCCGCACCGACGCCTACGGTGGTTCGCTGGAAAACCGCATGCGCTTCGGCATCGAGGTGTTCCAGGCGATCCGCGAGGAAGTCGGTGCCGACTTCTGCGTCGGCCTGCGCATGTGTGGCGACGAATTCCACGAAGACGGCCTGTCCCACGACATGCTGAAAGAGATCGCCCAGGCGATGTCGGAGACCGGCCTGATCGACTACCTGTCGGTGGTCGGTTCCGGCGGCGACACCCACAACACGCTGGCCAACTGCATGCCGCCGATGGCGCTGCCGCCGGAGCCGTTCGTGCACCTGGCCGCCGGTATCAAGTCGGTGTCGAAGGTGCCGGTGATGCACGCGCAGAGCATCCGCGACCCGAACCAGGCCGAGCGCATCTTGGCCAATGGCATGGTCGACATGGTCGGTATGACGCGTGCCCACATCGCCGACCCGCACCTGGTGATCAAGATCCGTGACGGCAAGGAAGACCAGATCCGCCAGTGTGTCGGCGCCAACTACTGCATCGACCGCCAGTACTTCGGCCAGGACGTGCTCTGTATCCAGAACGCCGCCACCAGCCGCGAGGCGACCATGCCGCACACCTTCGAGAAGGCGCCGAAAAAGCGCAAGGTGGTGGTGGTCGGCGCCGGCCCTGCCGGCCTGGAAGCCGCCCGCGTTGCCCGCGAGCGCGGCCACGACGTGGTGCTGTTCGAGAAGAACGACGTGGTGGGCGGCCAGATCGTGCTCGCCGCCAAGGCACCGCAGCGCGAGCAGATGGCCGGCATCGTGCGCTGGCTCGACATGGAAACCCAGCGCCTGGGCGTCGACCGTCGTCTCGGCACCGCCGCCGACGAGGACATGATCCTGGCCGAGCAGCCGGACATCGTGGTGCTCGCCACCGGCGGCGTGCCCAACAGCGGCATGGTGCCGGGCTGGGGCGTGGCCGAGGGCCTGGCCGTGACCGGCTGGGACATCCTCTCGGGCAAGGTCGAGCCGAAGAAGAACGTGCTGGTGTACGACGCCGTCAGCAGCCATGCCGGATTCGGCGTGGCCGACTTCCTGGCGAGCCGTGGCAGCCAGGTCGAGATCGTCACCCCGGACGTGAAAGTGGGCGACGACACCGGCGGTACCACCTTCCCGATCTTCTACCGCCGTCTCTACGCGCAGGGCATGATCCCGACCCCCAACTACTGGATGGACAAGGTCTACCAGGAGGGCGACAAGCTGATCGCGGTGCTGCGCAACGAGTACACCGAGGCGCTGGAAGAGCGCGCGGTCGATCAGGTGGTGGTCGAGAACGGCATCCTGCCGAACGACACGCTGTACTGGTCGCTCAAGGAACGCTCCAAGAACCAGGGCATTACCGACGTGCACACGCTGTTCGCGGCCCAGCCGCAGCCGTGCCTGTCCGAGCCGCTCTCCAAGGGCGAGTTCCTGCTGTTCCGCGTCGGCGACTGCATCTCCATGCACAACATCCACGGTGCGATCTACGACGCACTGCGTCTGGTGAAGGACTTCTGACATGACATTCACCCTGGCTTATGCACTCACCGGCCTGTTCTGGCTGGGCGCGGCGCTGCTGTCGCTGGGGCTGGTGCGCCGGGCCGCGCTGTGGCGGCAGGGGCGCGCCGCCCCCGTGGCGCTGGGCTGGCTCATGACCATCCCCAAGCGCTATTTCGTCGATCTGCACCACGTGGTGGCGCGTGATCCCTTTATCGCCCGTGCCCACGTCGCCGCCGCCGGCGGCGCGATAGCGGTGCTGGCACTAGCCGCACTCAACTACGGCCTGATGCTGTACCTGCCGGCGCTTGACGGCCTGATGCTGTTGGCCGCGCTGCTGATGCTGGCCGGTGCGATGATGGTGCGCGCCCGCCGCAAGGCGCCGCCGGCACGGCTCTCCAAAGGACCGTGGAACCGTCTGCCCAAGAGCCTGCTGGCGTTCGCCGTCGGCAGCGCGCTGGCGGCCCTGCTGGCGCTGAGCGGTGATGCCTTCGGCGCCGCGGCGCAAGGCCTGGCCTTGCTGGCGCTCGCTGGCCTCGTCCTGGGCGGTGCCGAACTCGCGCTCGGCATCGGGCTCGGCGGGCCGATGAAGCACGCCGTGGCCGGCCTGCTGCACCTGGCATTCCACCCGCGCCAGGACCGCTTCAGCGGTGACAAGCGCTCCACCGATCTGAAACCGCTCGACCTCGCCGCCAAGGACTTCGGTGTCGAGAAGCCGTCCGATTTCGCCTGGAACCGCCTGCTGTCGTTCGATGCCTGCGTGCAGTGCGGCAAGTGCGAAGCCGCCTGTCCGGCCTATGCTGCCGGCCAGCCGCTCAACCCGAAAAAGCTGATCCAGGACATGGTCACCGGCATGGCCGCCGGCAGCGGCCCGGCCTACGCCGG
Organism: Pseudogulbenkiania sp. MAI-1; assembly: GCF_000527175.1. Classification (NCBI taxonomy): domain Bacteria; kingdom Pseudomonadati; phylum Pseudomonadota; class Betaproteobacteria; order Neisseriales; family Chromobacteriaceae; genus Pseudogulbenkiania; species Pseudogulbenkiania sp. MAI-1. Next base: position 1,414,935 of record NZ_AZUR01000001.1, read on the forward strand.
CAACCCGCACCCGGGCCAGGCAGGCAAGGTGCGGCAGGGCGATCCCCATCAGCCCATCGTCGGCGGCCTGCTCGATCCGGAAACGCTGTGGTCGTGCACCACCTGCCGCGCCTGCGTCGAGGAGTGCCCGATGCTGATCGAGCACGTCGACACCGTGGTCAGCCTGCGTCGTCACGTCACGCTGACGCGCGGCGAGGTGCCGGGCAAGGGCCGCGAGGCGCTGGCCAACCTGCGCGACACCGATACCGTCGGCGGTTACCCGCTGGCCGCCCGCTACCACTGGGCCATCGACCTCAACGTGCCGGTGCTGCTGCCGGGCGAGCATACCGACTGGCTGCTGATGGCAGGCGAGGGCGCCTTCGACATGCGCTATCAGCGCGCACTGCGTTCGCTGGTCAAGGTGCTCAAGGCCGCCGGTCTGAAAGTGGCGGTACTGGGCGAGGCCGAGCCGGATTGCGGCGACCTGGCGCGCCGTCTCGGTGACGAGGCGACCTTCCAGCAGCTCGCGGGCAAGATGATCGATACGCTGGGGCGCTATCGCTTCAACCACATCGTCACTCCCGATCCGCACCTGTTCCATTGCCTGAAGAACGAGTACCCGGTGCTGGGTGGGCGTTACGACGTGGAACATCACAGCCAGGTGCTGGCCGATCTGCTGGAACGCGGCGCCGTACCGCTCAAGGCCGATGCCGCGCCGCTGCCGGCCACCACCTACCACGACCCGTGCTACCTCGGCCGCTACAACGGCGAGACCGATGCGCCGCGCCGCGTGTTCAAGGGTATCGGCATCAAGGTATTGGAGATGGAACGTTCCGGACGCAAGGGCCGCTGCTGCGGCTGGGGTGGCGGGGCGTCGTTCACCGACATCCCGGGCGAGCGCCGTATCCCCGACATGCGCATGGACGACATCCGCGCCACCGGCGCCGAACAAGTGGCGGTAGCCTGCCCCAACTGCACCGCGATGCTCGAAGGCGTGGTGGGGCCGCGACCGGAAGTGGTCGAGCTGGCTGAACTCGTCGCCGCACGGCTGGCTAACTGAGAGCGGGAGGAAGCATGTACAACGATCGACCCATTCCGCGCATCGACCCGCGCCGGCCCTATGTGATCGGGCCGTCCGGACTCAAGCGCATCGTGCTGGGCGAGAGCGTCGGCAGCCGCGAACCGCTGCTGGCCGGCCACGCTCACAGCCAGCAAAAACCGCTGCGCAGCGCCGGCCCCTTCGCCAAGCGCTCGCTGGTGGTGATCCATACCGACCGCGGTGCGCTCGACGAAGCCGCCCGCGAAACCCTGGCCGCCGCCGCCATCATGGCCACGGCCGACACCGAAGTGGTGGCGCTATTGTTCGGCGCCCAGGGTGATAGCGCCGCCGAGGCCGCGGCACTGACTGGTGCCGACCGCGTGCTGTGCGTGGAAGACCCGGGCTATGCCCCGGAGCGCAAGCTCGCGCTGCTCGCCCAGCTGTGGAAGCAGGAGATGCCGCAGCAGGTGTGCTTCCCGGATCGCGGCGCCGATGCCGACCTGGGGCGCCGCTTCGCCTGCCGCCAGCGCCTGGCCATGGCCAGCGACGTGGTCGAGGTGGTGACCGGACGCGAAGTGCGCCGGCTGGCGCCGGGCGGGCGCTTCGCCGTGCGCGACGTGCCGCCGGTGCTGCTGCTGGCACGCAAGGTGGCCGACGCCAGGCTGCCGTTCCGCGGTGCCGGCGTGGCGATGCCCGATCTCAAACTGCCAGCGGTATCCGAGCGCATCCGCGACCTGGGCAGCCGCAGCTGCCCGGCCTCGCAGCTCGCGCTGGAGGAGGCCGACCTGATCGTCTCCGCCGGCAACGGCGTGCAGGACACCGCGGCGCTGTGCCAGTTGGCCGAAACCATGGGCGCGGCGGTCGGCGCCTCGCGCGTGGCGGTGGACGACGGGCGCTTCACCCGCGACAAGCAGGTCGGCGCCACCGGCAAGACGGTGCAAGCCAGCGCCTACCTGGCGTTCGGCATCTCCGGCGCGGTGCAGCACCTGCAGGGCATCAAGGAATGCCGGCACGTCATCGCCGTCAACCTGGACGCCTCGGCGCCCATCGTCAAACGCGCCGACCTCACCCTGGTGGAAGACTGCCAGGCCCTGATCGCCGCGCTGAACAAGCTGCTGGCCGCCGAACGCTCGGCCAGACCCGTGACGGAGAACACCCGATGAGCACCCCGATGCTGAAAGTGGCCGTGCTGGTGGCCCCGGCCATCCACCCGGTGAGTGGCCGCCCGTGTACCCATCCCGCCGACAGCGCCGCGCTGGCGCTGGGCCTCAAGCTCGCCGGCTCGCCCGAGCGGCTCACCGTGCTCTACGCCGGCGCCGCGTCGGACGAGGCGCTGTCCGGTTACCTGGCGCAGGGCGCGTCGTGTGTCACGGTGCTGCCCACCGCCGAGGACGCGGACATCGCCCCGCTGCTGGCAGCCCAGCTTGCCGACGCCGAGCTGGTGCTGTGCGGCACCCGCTCCGGCGGCGGGCAGGGTAGTGCGCTGTTGCCCTACCAACTGGCCGAGGAGCTGGAAGCGCCGCTCTTGCCCGACGCGCTCTCGGTGGCGATCAAGGGCGGTTCGGTCGAAATCGAGCAATTCCTGCCCAAGGGGCAGCGCCGCGCGCTCGCCGCCGCCTTGCCGGTGGTGGTCACGGTGCACGAGCGCGCCACGCCGGCCCTGCCGTATTCCCATGCGCGCAAGGAAGCGGGCAAGGTGCGCCGGCTTGCGCCGGTGGCCGCCAGGGCTGCCGAGTGGCGCTACGAGCCGGCCGGCCGCCGTGCCCGTCCGCTGGTCGCCGCCAGCCGTGCCAGCGGGCACGAACGCATGCTGGGCGCGATCGCCGCCGATGACGGAAAAACGACTGGCCTGGTCGTAAAACAAGGTGATCCTGTCGAAAAAGCACAAGTTTTGCTCGACTACCTGCGCCACCATCAGCTCGTCGATTTCTGACAACAATTTGCCGCCACCCGCCCCACCCGGGGGGCGGCTTCCCAACTAGAAGCCGCGTTGTTTTGGAGAACTCTTATCATGACTAGCAGCACGATCGCGTTTCATCCGACCCTGAACCTGCGCGAACTGGTGGCCCGCCGTGTGCCGGGTTACAGCCTGGAAGCCCCGTTCTACACCTCGCCGGCGGTGTTCGATGCCGACATGGAGCACATCTTCGGCAAGCACTGGATCTATGTCGGTGTGTCGATCGACGTGCCGGAACCGGGTGACTACATGACCGTGCAGATCGGCTCGCAGCCGATCCTGATCGTGCGTGACGACGACAACGAAATCCGCGCCTTCCACAACGTCTGCCGTCACCGCGGCTCGCGTCTGTGCGCGGAAGAGAAGGGCACCGTCGGCAACCTGGTGTGCCCGTACCACCAGTGGACCTACGACCTGACCGGCAAGCTGATCTTCGCCGACCACATGCAGGAAGGCTTCGACCTGTCGCACCACAGCCTCAAGTCGGTGCACCTGCGCAACATGGCCGGCATGCTGTTCATCTGTCTGGCCGACAATCCGCCGGAAGACTTCGACGTCATGGCCGAGACCATGACCCCGTACATCGCCCCGCACAAGATCGACGACTGCAAGGTCGCAGTGCAGGTCGACATCATCGAACAAGGCAACTGGAAGCTGACGCTGGAAAACAACCGCGAATGCTACCACTGCACCGGCAACCACCCTGAACTGACCGTCTCGCTGTTCGCCTACAGCTATGGCTTCGCGCCCAAGGCCGAAACCGCCGAGGGGCTGCGTCAGTACGAGGAAATGGTGGCCGACCGTCATCAGCACTGGGAATCCTGTGGCCTGCCCTCGACTGAAGTCGAGCGCCTCTCCGACGTCACCGGCTTCCGCACCATGCGCATGCCGCTCGACCGCGCCGGCCAGTCGCAGACGCTGGATACCAAGGCGGCCTGCAAGAAGCTCCTGGCCGACTTCAAGGACGCCTCGATCGGCGGCCTGTCGTTCTGGACCCAGCCCAACTCCTGGCACCACTTCATGGCCGACCACATCGTCACCTTCAGCGTGATTCCGCTGACGGCCGACACCACGCTGGTGCGCACCAAGTGGCTGGTGCACAAGGACGCGGTGGAAGGCGTCGATTACGACGTCGAGAACCTCACCGCGGTGTGGAACGCCACCAACGACCAGGACCGCCGCCTGGTGGAAGAGTCCCATAAAGGCGCCAAGAGCTCGGCTTACCAGCCCGGTCCGTACTCGCCGTACACCGAGACGCTGGTGGAGAAATTCACCGAGTGGTACATCAACCGCCTGAGCGTCGGGCTGGAGTAAACGCATCCCCGGGCCGGCGCCGGCCGGCCCGTTTTTCTAGTCTTCAGAACCTGTTCACCCTCTGTCGCGAGCGGGCAGGGTGGGTAAAGGCAGCACCACCCCGGCCCGGGCCAGACGGCAAGACGTGAAGCAGGCTTACACAGGCAGGGCACGATCATGAATGCACCCATCCACTCCGCCATCTTCACCGAACCGGCGCCGTACTGGCAGCCCGGGGTGGACGACACGCTAGAATGCGTGGCCGTGCACGACGAAACCCACGACGTGCGTACCTTCACCTTCCGTGCCGTGCCGGCGCGCCGCTTCGCCTACCTGCCGGGCCAGTTCATCACGCTGGAGCTGGAGATCGGCGGCGAAACCGTCAACCGCTGCTACACGCTGTCGTCCACGCCGACGCGCCCCGACACGGTCACCATCACCGTCAAGCGCGTGCCCGGCGGCCAGGTGTCCAACTGGCTGCACGACAACATGCAGCCGGGGCAGCGCGTCAGCGTGCTCGGGCCGTCCGGCGAGTTCAGTTACGCCGCCGCGCCGGCCCGGCCTTACCTGTTCCTGTCGGCGGGCAGTGGCATCACCCCGCTGATGTCGATGAGCCGCGCGCTCGCCGACCTCGGCCCGCAACTCGATATCGCCTTCGTCCACAGCGCGCGCTCGCCGGCCGACCTGATCTTCCGCAACGAGCTGACGCAGATCGCGCGCATGCGCCCCGGTTTCCGCCAGGCGGCGATCGTGCAAACCCGCCATCCTGAGCCGGAATGGACCGGCCTGGAAGGATTCCTCGACCTGGCCGCGCTGGAGCGGCTGGTGCCCGACTTCCGCCAGCGTGCCGTCTACTGCTGCGGTCCGGCGCCGTACATGTCCGCCGTGCGCAAGCTATTGACCGACGCTGGCTACGACATGGCGCTGTATCACGAGGAAAGTTTCAATTTCGCCGAGCTGGCGGCGTCCTCCGTCGTCGAGGAGGCCGAGTGTCAGGCCGAGGCGGCGGGATGCGAGGGTGGTTTCGAAGTGCGCTTCGCCAAGCTGGGCGACGTCGTCACCACCGCTCCCGGTCAGACCGTGCTGGCCGCGGCGCAGAAGCAGGGGTTGCGCCTGCCGTCCTCGTGTTCGCAAGGCGTATGCGGCACCTGCAAGACCAAGCTGCTGGAAGGCAAGGTCGACATGAAGCACGGCGGAGGCATCCGCCAGCGCGAAATCGATCAGGGCTGGATCCTGCCGTGCTGCAGCATCCCGCTGACGCCGCTGGTGCTGGACAGGTAATTCTCGATGATAGTCATGTATTGCCAGGGATTGACTTGCTGATGGCATTGCCCCGGTTTTTCTGACGTTGTAGTGTTGTATTGTTGCCAGTGCACATGCACTGAAAAAGGGCTGTTCGTGGTGCACGAACAGCCCTTTTTCCTCAATGGCTTACCGTTCTGGTGCCGATATTGCCGATGTCGTTTCTGAGCATGTTCTTGTCGGCTAATCGTTGGTTTTCATAGAGCAACCCCCCTATCTTTTGCCTTGATACAGATCAATTATTACAACTGTTGAGGCGAATCAGGCCCTCTCCCTCCGTTGTGTAGGAGATGGCCGGCACGGTGTTCGCGGTGGTACATCGGCCACGCCGAGGCAAAGGAGAAAGCGATGCAGTCTGGCAAGATCGTTGTGGAGAATCTCTACAAGGTATTCGGCGACAAACCGCAGGACGCCATGCGGCTCGTTAAGGCGGGTGAGACCAAGGAAACCGTGTTTGCCAAAACCGGCCAAGTGGTCGGCGTCAACAACGTGTCGTTCTCGGTGGACGAAGGCGAGATTTTCGTGCTGATGGGTTTGTCGGGTTCAGGCAAGTCCTCGCTGATCCGTCTGATCAACCGCCTGATGGACCCGACCGACGGGCGCATCCTGCTCGACGGTCAGGATATCACCCGGCTGTCGCAGCCTGAACTGGTGGCGTTGCGCCGCCGCGACATGAGCATGGTGTTCCAGAGCTTCGCCCTGATGCCGCATCGCTCGGTGCTGGAGAACGCCGCCTTCGGCCTGGAAATCGCCGGTGTCGGCCGCAAGGAGCGCGAGGCGCGCGCGATGAAGGTGCTGGAGCAGGTCGGCCTGGCGCCGTTCGCCCGCAAGTCCCCGCACGAGCTGTCCGGCGGTATGCAGCAGCGCGTCGGCCTGGTGCGCGCGCTGGCGGTCAACCCGTCGCTGATGCTGATGGACGAAGCCTTCTCGGCGCTCGACCCGCTCAAGCGCGCCGAAATGCAGGACATCCTGCTCGACCTGCAGCGCGGCCAGCGCCGCACCATCTTCTTCGTCTCGCATGACCTGGAAGAAGCGCTGCGCATCGGCAGCCGCATCGCCATTATGGAAGGCGGCCGCCTGGTGCAGGTGGGAACGCCGCAAGAGATCATCGAGAACCCGGCCGACGACTACGTGCGCGAGTTCTTCAAGAGCGTGGATACCTCGCGCTACCTGCAGGCCAAGGACCTGATCGACCCGAGCGCCGCCGGGCTGGTGGTGAACGGCCATCCGGCCGACCACGCTTTGCTCGACAAGCACAGCTGGGTGGCCTGCGTCTCCAAGGACCACAAGCTGCTGGGTCTGGTCGGGCGCGAAACGCTGCGCAGCGAAGGCTGCATCCCGAGCGAGCGTTGCGTGCCGGTCTCGCCGGTGGCGCCGGCCTCCTGTCTGCCGGACGTGCTGCAGCGCCTGCTGGGCCAGAGCGAGCCGCTGCCGGTGGCCGATGGCGACGGTCGCTACCTCGGTGTGATCACCGCCACCAGCGTGCTCTCCAAACTGTCCGCACACCGCCTGCAAGGCGCCGTGCACTGACCGCCGTCCCGAACAAATCTTGTGGACGGCGCCCACGGCGCGTCCCTGAATGGAGCCTCCTGCCATGTCCGACTTCCTGCAACGCCTTATCAGCAATCCGCACGATTTCCTGCCCATTGGCGAATGGGTCAACCAGTTCATCCATTTCCTGCTCGACAACAACGCCGGCGCCTTCGATGCCTTCGGCCGCGGGGTCGACCTGTTCGCCGAATCGGTCGAGGTGGCGCTGTTGTCGCTGCCGCCCTGGCTGATCATGGGCTTCTTCGTCGGCCTCGGCGTGTGGCGCCTGGGCTGGCGCTTCGCCGGCTTCGTACTGGCCGCCTTCGCGCTGATCTTCGGCACCGGCTTCTGGCCGCAGACCGTGGCCACGCTGGCGCTGACCCTATCGGCCACGTTGATCAGCCTCTTGGTCGGCATTCCGACCGGCATCTGGTGTGCACGCAGCAAGCGCGTCAACACCCTTGTGCGCCCAGTGCTCGACTTCATGCAGACCATGCCGGCCTTCGTCTACCTGATCCCGGCAGCGATGTTCTTCGGCCTGGGCCGCGTGCCCGGCATTCTCGCCACCGTGGTGTTCGCTGTGCCGCCGGCGGTGCGCCTGACCAGCCTCGGCATCCGTCAGGTCAACAAGGAACAGGTTGAAGCCGGCCACGCTTTTGGCTGTACCCCGACCCAGCTCTTGTTCAAGGTGCAGCTGCCGATCGCGCTGCCGGCGATCATGGCCGGTGTCAACCAGACCATCATGATGGCGCTGTCGATGGTGATCATCGCCTCGATGGTCGGCGCGGGCGGCCTGGGTAACGACGTGCTGTCGAGCATCCAGCGCCTCGACGTCGGTCTCGGTTTCGAGAGCGGGCTCGCCGTGGTGCTGCTGGCCATCATTCTCGACCGTCTGACCGAAAGCTTCGGCCGCGGCCAGGCAGCGCGCCAGGGCCAGGCCCACTAAAGGCCGCACGCCCCGTCTGCCGGCCAAGCCGGGAGACGGGGCTGGTCCGTTTCTTGCTGTTACAAAACATAAATGATTAGCGCCCGATACGAGGCGCCCCCCTTTGTCCGCACACTCACAAATCGTAGGAGGTCACCATGAGCCCGCAACAACTCGGTTCGCTGGCGCATATCGGTTTCCTGATGTTGCCCAACTTCTCCATGATCGCCTTCACCAACGCGGTCGAGCCGCTGCGCATGGCCAACCACCTGTCGCGCAAGAAGCTCTACCGCTGGTCGGTGCTGTCCTGTGACGGCCAGCCGGTGGCCGCCAGCAACGGCCTGTCGATGGCGCCGATCACCGCGCCGGCCGATCCGTCCGAGTACGACCTCTTGATCGTCTGCGGCGGTATCCAGGTGCGCGAAGCGGTGACCGACCAGGTGTTGTCGGTGATCCGCCGTTTCGCCGCCGCCGACGTGCCGCTGGGTGCGGTCTGTACCGGCTCCTTCGCGCTGGCCAAGGCCGGCGTGCTCAACGGCTACCGCAGCAGCATCCACTGGGAAAACCTCTCGGCCATCCGCGAGGAATTCCCCAAGATCATGTTCTCCAGCGAACTGTTCGTGATCGACCGCGACCGCTTCACCTGTAGTGGCGGCACGGCGCCGCTCGACCTGATGTGCAACCTGATCCGCCACAAGGGCGGCAAGGGGCTGGCGGCGGACGTGTCGGAGCAGTTCATCGTCGATCGCATCCGCGACCAGCACGACCACCAGCACATCCCCTTGCTGGCGCGCGTCGGCACCGGTCACGAATCGCTGATCGACGCCGCGCTGGCCATGGAAATGAACATCGAGAACCCGCGCTCGCTCGACGAACTGGCTGCCGAACTGGGCGTGTCGCTGCGCCACCTCGAGCGCCTGTTCAAGCGATATTTGGGCAGCACGCCGGCGCAGTACTATCTCGACCTGCGCCTGCGCCGGGCGCGCGAGCTCTTGCTGCAGACCAATATGAGCGTGATGGAGGTCACCGTCGCCACCGGCTTCCTGTCCTCGTCGCATTTCTCCAAGTCCTACCGCAACCTGTTCGGCTATCCGCCGAGCCGCGAGCGTCAGCAGGTGCAGCTCGAAGCCGCCATCATGTGAGACGGGCGACGGGCGGCCCCGACCGAGGAATCTTCCTTGGCCGGGGCCGTCGTCCTTTGGGCGACGCCTGGCAGCAAGTCGCGGTCGCCATCAGGCAAGTTACCCGGTGCCAACATGGCAATCTGCTACCAGCCCGCAATATTTGTTGGCGGTCTGAACACGGCGCGCTGCGCCGGCAAATCCTTATAAATTGCATCGGAGAGGTGAGTCATGAAGCTGTACAAGATTGCAGGAGCGCTCGTACTGGGTGCGTTCACCACTATGGCGATGGCGAACGAGCCGGCTCAATGCCAGAAGGTGCGTTTTGCCGACGTCGGCTGGACCGATATCGCCGCCACCACCGGCATGGCCAGCGTGGTGCTGGAAGGCCTGGGCTACAAGCCGGTCACCACCATCGCTTCGGTGCCGATCACCTTTGCCGGCATCAAGAACAAGCAGATCGACGCTTTCCTCGGCTACTGGAACCCCAGCATGACCCCGATGATCGAGCCCTTCGTCAAGGCGGGTCAGATCAAGGTGCTGGACAAGCCCAACCTGGTCGGCGCCAAGTACACCCTGGCGGTGCCCGACTACGTCGCGGCCGGCGGCCTGAAGAACTTCGCCGACATCGCCAAGTTCAAGGACAAGCTGGACGGCAAGATCTACGGTATCGAGCCGGGCAACGACGGCAACAAGCTGATCGACGACATGATCAAGAAGAACCAGTTCGGGCTCACCGGGTTCAAGCTGGTCGAGTCGAGCGAAGCCGGCATGATGGCCGAAGTCGAGCGCGCCATCCGCCAGAAGAAGTGGGTGGTGTTCCTGGGCTGGGAACCGCACCCGATGAACGTCAAGTTCAAGATGAACTACCTTGCCGGCGGTGACGACGTGTTCGGCCCGAATTTCGGCGAAGCCAAGGTGTACACCGGTCTGGCGACCGACTACCAGGCCCGCTGTCCGAACGTGGCGCGCTTCCTGACCAACCTGCAGTTCACCACCGACATGGAAAACCGCGTGATGGGGCCGATCATGAACAAGGTCAAGCCGGAACAGGCGGCACGCGAATATCTGAAGAAGAACCCGGCCGTTCTGAAGAGCTGGCTGGCCGGCGTGACCACCTTCGACGGCAAGGATGGCCTGGCCAAGGTCAGCCAGTACTTGGCGAAGTAAGCGCCTCTCTGGCACAGTGCCCTCGGGACGGTTCCGGGCACGAAACAACAAGGCCCCCGCTGGCAACGGCGTGGGCCTTGTTGTTTTGCCCTGCCCAATAAGGGAGCCACGCTATCGGAGAGTATCCTGCTGTACTGTATATACAAAGAGATGCTTGTTCGGCTTCTTGCCCTATGAGCTTCTCGACATCCGATTCGATGACTTGTACTTCCCGCTTGGTGGCAACGCCATGACAAAGAACAAGCCCAATCCTCCCGGTCAGTGAAGGGGAGCCGTCGTGAAATGGCTTGCATGGTGTCTGCTGGCCTTGCTGCCCACCACTTTGCTCGGCGCGACGCCGCCATCGTGGGAGCCGCTGGAGGCGGCAGTGCGTGCCCAGATTCAGGCCGAGCGCATGCCGGGGGCCGTCGTCATCGTCGGCGATGCCCGCGGCGTGCTCTACCGGCAGGCGTTCGGCACGCGCGGCCCGCCCAGCGAGCGCATGACCGAAGACACCATTTTCGACCTCGCCTCGCTGACCAAGGCCGTCGCCACCACCACGGCTGTGCTGCAGCTGGCGGAGCGGCACCAGCTGACGCTGGATCAGTCGGCGGCGCGCTACTGGCCGGAATTTGCCGGAGAGGGCAAGGGGGACATCACGGTGCGGCAGTTGCTGGCGCATAGCTCCGGTCTGCCGGTCGGGCTGGATCTGGGCGGCAGCGGTGTGGACCGCGAGGAGATGCTGCGCCGCATTCTCGCCGTCCGCCCGGTGGCCGAGCCGGGGCGGCAGGTGCTCTACAGCGACATCAATTTCGAGGTGCTCGGCGTGCTGGTGGAGCGCGTCAGCGGCGAACCGCTGGAAGTCTACTGCCAGCGCCATATCTTCCAGCCGCTCGGCATGCACGACAGCGGCTTTCTGCCGCCCGAGAGCCGGGCTGCCCGCATCGCGCCAACGTCAGTCAATCTGCCGCGCGGACAGGTGCACGACCCGGCGGCGGCGCTGATGGGCGGGGTATCCGGCCATGCCGGACTGTTCTCCAGCGCCGATGACCTGGCCTTGTTTGCCCAGATGCTGCTCAACGAGGGTCGTCAGGGACTGCAGCAGATTTTGCAGCCGCAGAGCGTGGCACTACTGTTCCAGCCGCAATCGCCGACCGGGGCACCGGGCTGGCGCGGGGCCGGCTGGGCGCTGGATGCGCCGCTGGTCGCCAACCGCGACGTCTTGCCTCCGGTCGGCATGATCGGACACACCGGCTTCGCGGGTACCGGCCTGTGGATCGACCGCGTCACGCAACGCTTCCTGATCGTGCTCAGCAACCGCGTCTATCTGGCAGGCAGCGGCGATGCCCAGCCGCTGCGCCGGCAGTTGCTGGCATTGCTGGCGAGCCTCGAGCCGCCGAGGACGCCCGCCGCCATCGCCGCCGACCCGGTGCTGGCCGCCGCCCTGTTGCCGCAGCCGGCGAGTCTGCCAGAGGGCCGCCCCCAGGTCGACACCGGTATCGATGTGCTGGAGCGGCAGGCGTTTGCCCCGCTGACAGGCTTGCGTGTCGGTCTGATCACCAACCCGAGCGGGGTGGATGCGCGTGGCTGGCGCACCATCGACCGCCTGCGCTGGGCGCCCGGGGGCAGGCTGGGAGCGATATTCAGCCCGGAGCAGGGGGCGGACAGCGACGGGGCCGGGAAGGTGGTGATGGAGGCCGAACCGTTCTCCGGTTTGCCCTGGTATCGGCTGTACGGCGCGGCTCGGCGTCCGCCGGCCGCCCTGCTGGCGGGGCTCGACGCGCTGGTGGTCGATATCCAGGATGCCGGCGTGCGGCCGTATCCCTCCACTCAGGCCTTGCCGGACATCATGGCCGAGGCCGCTGCTCGGGGCCTCCCCGTGTTCATACTGGACCGGCCCAATCCGCTGGGGGCCGAGCGCGTCGACGGTCCGCTATCCGACGAGGACCCAACCGCGGCCACCGGCACCGTCCCCCTGCCGCTTCAGCACGGCATGACCCTGGGCGAACTAGCGCGCCTGTTCAACGCCGAAAAGCGACTGGGAACCGATCTGACGGTGATCGCCATGCGGGGTTACCGACGGGGCATGAGATTCGAAGAGACTGGGCTTTCCTGGCAGCCGCCGTCGCCCAACTGGCGCACGCTGACCCAGGTGCGGCTCTATCCCGGTATTGCCCTGGTCGAGGGGGCCAATGTCAGCGTGGGGCGCGGCACGGTCCGGCCGTTCGAATGGCTTGGCGCGCCGTGGATCGATGGGCCGGCGTTGGCCGCTTACCTGAACACCCGCGCCATTCCCGGCGTGCGCTTCGAACCGGCCGAGTTCGTGCCGGACGAGAATCCCTACCGTGGCGAGCGCTGCCAGGGCGTGCGCCTCATCCTGACCGACCGCCAGGCTCTGCGCGCGCCCCTGCTGGGCGTGGAGCTCCTCGGTGCCTTGCAGCGGCTCTATCCGGAGCAATTGCACCTTGCGCCCCCAACCAACACGCCCGACGTGCGCGAAATCCTGGGCGACTTGGCGCGGGGGAAGGTCCCGCGCCGCATCGCTGCGGACTGGCTGCCTGCGCTGCAGCGTTTCCGCGAGCGGCGGGCGTCCTACCTGCTGTATTGATCGATGAGATGAACAAAAAAAGACCCCCGCAAGCGGGGGCACAGGGACGTCAGAGGATATAGAGTCGAGGCGGGCGCTCGCCGGTCAGCATTCCACAATGTTGACCGGCACCTCGACGATGTTGACGGCCAGACCGCCACGTGCGGTTTCCTTGTACTTGGTGCTCATGTCGCGGCCGGTGTCGCGCATGGTCTTGATCACGCGGTCGAGCGAGACGAAGTGCTGGCCGTCGCCGCGCAGCGCCATGCGCACGGCGTTGATCGCCTTGACCGAGGCCATGGCGTTGCGTTCGATGCAGGGCACTTGTACCAAGCCGCCCACCGGGTCGCAGGTGAGGCCGAGGTTGTGCTCCATGGCGATCTCGGCGGCGTTCTCCACCTGTTCCGGCGTGCCGCCCATCACTTCGGCCAGGCCACCTGCTGCCATCGAACAGGCCGAGCCGACCTCGCCCTGGCAGCCGACTTCGGCACCCGAGATCGAGGCGTTGAGCTTGAACAGGATGCCGATGGCGCCGGCGGTGAGCAGGAAGCGCACGATGCCGTCTTCGTTGGCGCCGGGCACGAAGCGGGAGTAGTAGTGCAGCACCGCCGGCACGATGCCGGCCGCGCCGTTGGTCGGTGCGGTCACCACGCGGCCGCCGCCGGCGTTTTCTTCGTTCACCGCCAGGGCGTAGAGGTTGACCCAGTCCATCACCGTCAGCGGGTCGCGCAGGCTGGCTTCGGGTGCGGCCAGCAGCTTGCGGTACATGTCGGCGGCGCGGCGTTTCACCTTCATGCCGCCGGGCAGGATGCCCTCGTGTGCACAGCCGCGCTTCACGCACGCCTGCATCACGTGCCAGATGTTGAGCAGGCCGGCACGCACTTCCTCCTCGCTGCGCCACGCCAGTTCGTTCTCCAGCATGATCTGGCTGATCGGCTTGTTGTGCTCCTTGCACAGCGCCAACAGCTCGGCGGCGTTCTTGAACGGGTGGCGCAGCTCGGTCGCTCCGGGCGGGACAAAACCGGCTTCCACCGCCGCTTCGTCCACGACGAAACCACCGCCCACCGAGTAGTAGGCGCGCTTGTCGAGCACGTTGCCGGCGTCGTCACGCGCCTCGAAGGTCATGCCATTGGGGTGGAAGGGCAGCGACTTGCGCTTGTGCAGCACCAGGTGTTCCGGTTCGCTGAACACCACTTCGTGCCGGCCGAGCAGCGACAGCCGCTTGTTGGCGCGGATCGCCGCGACCATGGCCGGCACGGCGTCGGTGTCGACCTCGTCCGGCAGCTCGCCCTGTAGACCGAGCAGCACCGCCACGTCCGAACCGTGGCCCTTGCCGGTGGCGCCGAGCGAGCCGAACAGTTCGCTGCGCACGCTGGCCACTCGCTCCAGCAGGCCGTCTTTCTCCAGCCGGGCGACGAACTGGCGCGCGGCGCGCATCGGCCCCACCGTGTGCGAACTGGACGGGCCGATGCCGATCTTGAACAGGTCAAAGACGCTGATTGCCATGGTTGCTTCTCTTGCTATGGCACCCCATGCGGCGGGGTGCCTGATGAATTCGGGAGACGATCCCCGGCCGTTTCCGGCCGGGGCGAAACTTCTCTCCTGGTCACGATCCTGCCGTACGGTCCGAGCGGGGCCTTTTGATGATGGGTTTCGCTGTGCTCCACCCATCCTACAAACTCAACCCATCCTACGAGCCGCTCGCGACGGATCGTGAGTCAGGATTAACCGCGGTACACCGGGAAGGCCGCGCACAGCTCGGCCACTTGGTGGCGCACGCGCTCGATCACCGCCGGGTTCTCGATGTCATCGAGAATGTCGCAGATCCAGCCGGCCACGCGTTCCACCTCGGCTTCCTTGAAGCCGCGGGTGGTCACGGCCGGGGTGCCGATGCGGATGCCGCTGGTGACGAACGGGCTTTGCGGGTCGTTCGGCACGGCGTTCTTGTTCACGGTGATGTGCGCCGCACCCAGCGCCGCGTCGGCTGCCTTGCCAGTCAGGCCCTGGTTGATCAGCGACAGCAGGAACAGGTGATCGTCCGTCTTGTTGGACACCACGCTGTAACCGCGGTTCTGGAACACCTTGACCATGGCGCGGGCGTTGGCGATGACCTGCTGTTGGTAGGCCTTGAACTCCGGCTGCTGCGCCTCGAGGAAGGCCACCGCCTTGGCGGCGATGACGTGCATCAGCGGGCCGCCCTGAATGCCGGGGAAGACCAGCGAGCTGAACTTCTTCTCCAGTTCCGGGTTGCTCTTGCACAGGATCAGGCCGCCGCGCGGGCCGCGCAGGGTCTTGTGGGTGGTGGTGGTGACAACGTCGGCGAACGGCACCGGGTTCGGGTACAGGCCGGCGGCAACCAGGCCCGCCACGTGGGCCATGTCGACGAACAGGTAGGCGCCGACGCTATCGGCGATCTCGCGGAAGCGGGCGAAGTCGAGCACCAGGGAGTAGGCGGAGAAGCCGGCCACGATCATCTTCGGCTTGTGCTCCTGGGCCAGGCGCGCCACTTCGTCGTAGTCGATCTCGCCGGTTTCCGGGTTGAGGCCGTATTGCACCGAGTTGTAGATCTTGCCGGAGAAGTTGACCTTGGCGCCGTGGGTGAGGTGGCCGCCGTGCGCCAGGCTCATGCCGAGCACGGTGTCGTGCGGCTCCAGCAGCGCCATGTAGACCGCGGCGTTGGCCTGGCTGCCGGAGTGCGGCTGCACGTTGGCGTAGTCGGCGCCGAACAGTTGCTTGGCACGGTCGATGGCGAGCTGCTCGACCACGTCGACGTGCTCGCAGCCGCCGTAGTAGCGCTTGCCGGGGTAGCCTTCGGCGTATTTGTTGGTGAGTTGCGAACCCTGAGCCTGCATCACGCGTGGGCTGGTGTAGTTTTCGGAGGCGATCAGCTCGATGTGATCTTCCTGGCGCTGGCGCTCGGCCTCCAGCGCGTTCCACAGGGCGTCGTCGAAGCCGGCAATCTGCATATCCTGGGTAAACATGGTGTGTCCTTAGTTGTTGCAGGGCCGGCGGCCAATGGCGGCCGCCGCGTACCCGGTCGATAGAGTCGACCTGCGGCCCGCAGAGGGCAGGGAAGGGGATGAACGGCAGGCGCAGGGCACGGACGCGGGTCCCCATCCGACACAGGTCAGATGACGCCCCCTCTGTCCTTTTGCCTGAGAGATTGAGGCGGGCGACGGGCGCCCGGCCATGCTTCCTTCGGCGAGGCCTCACGGGCCTTCTCTCCAGAGAGCCGAACGACATTGCGGTTCTTTTGCCTGAGAGTTTCTGGGGCGATACCCCTTCGGCGCCACCGCTCAAGGTGGTCTCTCCCGCAATGTTTGACGCGGCTGGTGCCGAATCTAGAGATGCCGCCGCAGGCTGTCAACGTGATTCGTCGCGCCTTGCCGATTGTGGCAATGCACAAAAAGACGCCTGGCGGGGCGCCAATGGGCCGGCGCGGCCCGGCGGCGGGGGGAATAGTCGGATCGGTGACGAAAGTGGTCGGCTGCTGAGCTGCCGGGCGGCGGCGTGCCGTACGCGCCCCGGCGACCCTGTCCGGAGGCGGTGTAGGGCCGATGCAACACTCCATCGGCCCCCTCTTGCGGTCACGCCACGGCGGGGTCGGCGTGCCTCAGCGCGGTGCCGGGTGTCAGGAGTTCCTGATGCAACCGCACCACGTCGCCGATGATCAGCAGGGCCGGTGGCCGTATCCCGGCTGCCGCGATGCGCTCGGGCAGGGTGGCGAGATCGGCGCTGACGATGCGCTGCTGGGGCGTGGTGGCGCGCTCGACCACCGCTGCCGGCGTGTTGCCGGGGCGGCCGTGGCGCATCAGCTCGGCGCAGATGCGTTCCGCCTCGGAAAGCCCCATATACACCACCACGGTCTCTTCCGCGCCGGTGTGGCGCGCCCACTCCAGCTCGTCTTCCCCCTCGCGGCGGTGACCGGTGACGAGGCTCACGCCCTGGGCGTAGTCGCGGTGGGTGAGCGGCATCAGTCCCATCGCCGCGGCGCCACAGGCGGCGGTGATGCCGGGGATCACTTCACAGCGGATGCCGGCGGCGGCCAGGGCCTGGATTTCTTCGCCGCCCCGGCCGAACAGGAACGGATCGCCGCCCTTGAGCCGGACCACGCGCCGTCCCTGCCTGGCCTCGCGCACCAGCAGCGCATTGATCTCGTCCTGCGGCAGGGTGTGGCGGCTGGCCTCCTTGCCGACGTCGATGCGCCAGGCCGTGGGCGGGACCAGCGCGATGACCGCCGCGTCGACCAGGTGGTCGTACAGCACCACCTCGGCGCGCTGCAAGCGGGCGAGCCCTTTCACCGTGAGCAGTTCCGGGTCGCCGGGGCCGGCCCCCACCAGACAGACCGAGCCGGGCGGGAAGTCGTCATTCGGGGAAACGGCAGGCGGCGTTCCGGGGAGCGTCAGGAGGGGGAGCGGATCGGGAGGGTTCATGCTGGACTCCTGCACAAGGTGATGACAATGGCGCAAGTGTAGGAACGGCGCGGTCTGGAAATCGTTGATGCGCATCAATTCCTTAAACATGTATCGCCTATACAGTTTCGTTCAGGCACCGGGTGTTTCCGGTGATTCGTGATAGGAGGCCGTATGAGCGCCAGCTTCACCAAGTCGACCGCCCGCAATATTTTTTATGGTGGGGCGGTGTTTTTCTTTCTGTTGTTCATCGCATTGACCGTCGATACCACCCAGGCGCTGCCCAAGCGCGACAACCGCGCCAACCTGACCGAGCAGGTGGCGCGCGGCAAGAACATCTGGGAGACCCGCAACTGTATCGGCTGTCACACCCTGCTGGGCGAGGGAGCTTACTTCGCGCCGGAGTTGGGCAATGTCTACAAGCGCCGCGGGCCGGAGTTCATCAAGGCCTGGATCAAGGGCCAGCCGACCGGCGCGCCGGGCCGTCGTCAGATGCCGCAATTCCATCTGACCGATGGCGAGCTGGACGATCTGGTTGCCTTCCTCAAGTACAGCTCCGAGATCAATACCAACAACTGGCCGCCCAACGTTGAAGGTTGAGGCCGTCAAGCTGGATGAATTCTTGTCAGATTTAGGGAGATTCGCATGACTACTTCGACCACGGCGGTTCTCGACACCCCACGGGGTGTGGAAGAGCACGCCGCCACCCGGCTGAAATACCGCTCGCAGGCGGTGGCCAAGCCGTACTTCATCGCCGCCATAGGGTTGTTCTTCGGCCAGATCGTGTTCGGCCTGATCATGGGCCTGCAGTACGTGATCGGGGATTTCCTGTTCCCGGAAATCCCGTTCAACGTGGCGCGCATGGTGCACACCAACCTGCTGATCGTGTGGCTGCTGTTCGGTTTCATGGGGGCGGGCTATTACCTGATCCCGGAGGAGTCGGAACGCGAGCTGCACAGTCCGAAGCTCGCCATCCTCACCTTCTGGGTGTTCCTGGTGGCCGGCGCCCTGACCATCGTCGGCTACCTGTCGGTGCCGTACGCCACGCTGGCGCAGCTGACCGGCAACGAAATTCTGCCGACGATGGGGCGCGAGTTCCTGGAACAGCCGACCATCACCAAGGTGGGCATCGTGCTGGTGGCGCTGTCCTTCCTCTACAACCTGTCGCTGACCGTCCTGTCCGGCCGCAAGACCAGCATTTCGCTGGTGATGATGCTGGGCCTGTGGGGGCTAGCGATCTTCTTCCTGTTCTCGTTCTACAACCCGAGCAACCTGGTGCTGGACAAGCTGTTCTGGTGGTGGGTGGTGCACCTGTGGGTGGAAGGCGTGTGGGAACTGATCATGGGCGCCATGCTGGCCTTCGTGCTGGTGAAGGTGACCGGGGTGGACCGCGAGGTGATCGAGAAGTGGCTGTACGTGATCATCGCCATGACGCTGATCACCGGCATCATCGGCACTGGCCACCACTACTTCTGGATCGGCGCGCCGGCGTACTGGCAATGGTGGGGTTCGATCTTCTCGGCGCTGGAACCGATCCCGTTCTTCATGATGACGCTGTTCGCCTTCAACATGGTCAACCGTCGCCGCCGCGAGCATCCGAACAAGGCCGCCGTGCTGTGGGCCATGGGCACCGGCGTGATGGCCTTCCTCGGCGCCGGGGTGTGGGGCTTCCTGCACACGCTGGCCCCGGTCAACTACCTGACGCACGGCACCCAGATCACCGCCGCGCACGGCCACATGGCCTTCTACGGCGCCTACGCCATGGTGGTGATCACGATGATCTCCTACACCATGCCCAAGCTGCGCGGCCGCGAGGCCAACAGCAACGCCGCCCAGGTAGTGGAAATGTGGTCGTTCTGGCTGATGAGCATCGCCATGGTCTTCATCACGCTGTTCCTGACCGCCGCCGGCATCCTGCAGGTATGGCTGCAGCGCATGGGCTCCGCGCCGCTGCCGTTCATGGCCGCCCAGGACCAGGTCGCCATCTTCTACTGGCTGCGTGAGGCCAGTGGCGTGATGTTCTTCATCGGCCTGGTGCTGTACATCATCAGCTTCTTCGTCAAGGGCAAGACCGACGAAGCAGCACGCTGAGTGTGTGGCTGAAGGCGGCCCGAGTGGTTTCGGGGCCGCCTTTTTTTATCGGGGGCCGGTCACTCTCTGTCGCGAGGGCTCGCGGTGGAAAGCAGGGCCGGCTCCGGGGAGGAAAACATGAACCAGACCGTGGCAATGCCGGTTTCGGCCAACCCGCGCGAGGTGCCGGGCGATCTGGCGATGTGGTTCTTCATCCTGGCCGAGCTGCTGGTGTTCGGCGTGTTCTTTCTCGCCTACGGCTACTCGCGTGCGCACGACCCGGCCACCTTTGCCGCCGGCCAGCGGCAACTGGGCCTGGGCTTGGCCACCGTCAACACGCTGCTGCTGATCGGCGGCAGTGCCAGCGTGGCGGCGGCGGTACGGGCGTTCGCGCTTGACCGTCAGCAGAACGCACAGCGTCTGCTGTGGCTGACGCTGGCGTTGGGGCTCGGTTTCGTGGTGCTCAAGAGCGAGGAATTCGCCGGCAAGTTCGCCGCCGGCATCACGCTGTCGAGCGACACCTTCTGGATGTTTTACCTGTCGCTGACCTTCTTTCACTTCCTGCACGTCATCCTCGGCATGGTGATCGTCGGCGCGGTGGCGGTGTACGCCCGCGACGGGCGCTACCGGCCGGGTGCGCTCGCCGGCGTCGAGACCGCCGCCGCCTACTGGCACATGATCGACCTGGTGTGGGTGGTGTTGTTCGCGCTGGTGTACGTGGCGCGCTAGGACCCAGCTCTTCACCCCGCTGAGGGCCGCTCGCGACAGATCCTGAACAGGTCCTTGGGGTGTGTGCTTTTTCGCTTGCCCCCGGTCAAGGTGACGCCGGGGGACGACGCGTAAGTTGATGACTATGAACGCTTTGAGAGATTTCTCCGCCGTCTGGTGGGTCTGGCTGTGGCTCACGGTGCTGACCCTGCTGGCGGCCTTTCTTGCCGAGGCTCACCTGACCCCCGGCCACCTGGCAGTGGCGGCGCTGTCCACCGCCTGGCTCAAGGGTTTGGCCATCGTCGAGCACTACATGGCCCTGCGCCACGCTCCGGCGTGGCTGCGGCTGGCCGTGCACGGCTGGCTGGCGCTGGTGAGCGCCTTGTTGATCGTCAGTTTCCTTTAGAAAGAATGCCATGAACGCACCCACCGTTTCGGCCCAACTCGATGTCCCGTTCTACCAGCCGGTCGGCTCCGAATGCGAGCTGTTCGAGGCCGCCTGGCGCCAGCAGCTGCCGGTGCTGATCAAGGGCCCCACCGGCTGCGGAAAGACCCGTTTCGTCGCCCACATGGCGGCGCGCCTGGGGCTGCCGCTGATCACCGTGTCCTGCCACGACGACCTGACCGCCGCCGACCTGGTCGGCCGCCACCTGATCGGCGACGGCGCCACCTACTGGAGTGACGGCCCGCTGACCCGCGCGGTGCGCGAGGGCGGCATCTGCTACCTCGACGAGGTGGTCGAGGCGCGCAAGGACACCACCGTGGTGCTGCACCCGCTCACCGACGACCGGCGCATCCTGCCGATCGAACGCACCGGCGAGGTGCTCGAAGCTTCGCCCAATTTCATGCTGGTGGTGTCGTACAACCCCGGCTACCAGCACGTACTGAAGACCCTCAAGCCCTCGACGCGCCAGCGCTTCGTGGCGATGTCCTTCGATTTTCCGCAGCCCGAGGTGGAAAACGCCGTGGTGATACGCGAGAGCGGCATCGACGCCGCGCGCGCCGCGCAACTGGTGACGCTGGCCGGGCAACTGCGCCGGCTCACCGGCTACGATCTCGACGAATCGGTCAGCACCCGTCTGCTGGTGTACGCCGCCAAGCTGATGGCCGCCGGCATGGCGCCGCGCATCGCCTGCCGCACCGCACTGGCCGAGCCGCTGACCGACGACGCCGACACGCTGGCCGCCTTGCTGGCGGTGATCGACACCCAGTTCCCGTAAACGAGGTGCCGACATGGAAGATATCGTCGGAGGCTGGTGGGACCGGCTGATCACCCGCGCCGCCTACCGCGGCCACCCGCAGGCTGCGGTGTCGCTGGCCAGCGTGACGCGGCTGGCGCCGCCGTTTTTCCGCGCCATGGGCGGCGACCCGGCGCTGGTGCTGCGCTCCACGGTCGGCACCGAGCACGGTGCGCGCCGCTCCTGGCTCGAACGCGTGGCCGGCATCGGCGACAAGGTGGAACTGGCCTGGAGCGACCATCAAGCGCTGTACCTGCCCGAGAAGCTCGACCTGTTCCCCGACGCCGCGCTCAACCGCGCGCTGTACTTCTGGCTGATGGCGCTGGCCGCTGAACCGGCGCCGCCCGGCGACTGGCTGACGCGCAACCGGCTTGCCACACAGCGCTGCCTCGAGCGCATGCCGGGGCTGGCCGCCAGCTACCGTCAACTGGTGGAGGCCCTGCTTGCGCTGCGGACCGATCCGGCGCGGCTGCCGGCGGCCGAGGCGGCGGTCGAGCAGGCCATCCGCCAGGCGCTGCAGCACCCCGAGCAAGAGGTGGTGATGCCCGAGGTCAAGCGTCCGCCGCAGCCGGTGCCCTTGTGGCTGCACCCGGCTCCGCCCACCGGCGGCGAGGGCGGAGGTGTAGCGGGCGACACCCCGGCCGATCAGGACAGCGAACACAAGGAGCGCGAGGCGGCGCAGAAACGCCGCCGCTACCGCGCCCAGCGCATCGTGCCGGAGGACAAGAAGGACGGCATGCTGATGGTGTTCCGTGCCGAGAGCCTGTTCACCTGGGACGAGTACGTCAAGGTCAACCGCCACAACGACGAGGACGACGACGAGGACAACGCCGCTGCTGCCGAGGACATGAACAAGCTCAGCGTCGCCGCCGACGGCAAGACGCGCGGCAGCCGCCTCAAGTTCGACCTCGACCTGCCCGCCGCCGAGTACGACGACACCCCGCTCGGCCCCGGCCTGCTGCTGCCGGAGTGGGACTGGAAGCGGCAACGGCTGATCGAAGACCACTGCCGCCTGCTGCCGATGCGCCCGCGCGACGCCAGTCCGGCGCCGCTGCCGGAGCGGCTGCTGCCGCTGGCGCGCCGGCTGCGCCGCCAGTTCCAGGCGCTGGCGCCGGAACGCACGCGCAAGAGTGGCGAGACCAGTGGACCGGACATCGACCTCGACCGCGTCATCCGCTTTATGGCCGAGCGCCAGAGCGGGCAGGCGCAGGGCGAGCCGGCGCTGTACCAGGCCTGGCCGCCGGGCGAGCGCAACCTGGCCTGCCTGCTGCTGGCCGATTTGTCGCTCTCCACCGAGAGCTGGGTCGGCGAAGCGGGGAGGGTGATCGACGTGATCAAGGACAGCCTGCTGCTGTTCGCCGAGGCGCTCTCGGCCAGCGGCGACGCCTTCGGCCTCTACGGCTTCTCCTCGCTCAAGCGCCACGAGGTGCGCTACCTGCTGCTGAAGGACTTTGCCGAGGCTTTCGACGACGCCGCACGCGGCCGCATCCTGGCGCTGCGGCCCGGCTACTACACCCGCATGGGGGCGGCCATCCGCCAGTCGGCGCGCATCCTGGCGCAGCAGCCGGCGCAGCGCCGGCTGCTGCTGATCGTCTCTGACGGCAAGCCCAACGACATGGACCACTACGAGGGCCGCTACGGCATCGAGGACACGCGCCAGGCCATCCTCGAGGCGCGTCGCGACGGCGTGACGCCGTTCTGCGTCACCATCGACCGCGAGGCCGGCGACTACCTGCCGCACCTGTTCGGCAGCCGCGGCTACGTGGTGGTACAGCGCGCCGAGACCCTGCCGCAGGTGCTGACCGCGCTGTACGCGCAGCTGACTCGCTGAGTGCGGAAAGGTTCATCCTTTTTGCATATCTGCTTGGGCAAGCGTTGATGCGCATCAAGGAGGGGAGGGGGGCCGAGGCAGATGATGCCGGTGTCGATTCCTTCCCTTCAAAGGAGTATGCACCATGAGTACACCGAGGATGTCCGTACTGGTCCGTCACGCTGTCATGGCGGCGCTGCCGCTGGCGGTGACAGCGGCGTTCGCCGCTCCGCCCGGCGCCGCTGGCAACGCAGTCGAACTGGCCTACCAGGCCGGAAGCTCGCCGCTGGCGGGCGAAGAGATGCACCAGAACGTCAACCCCAAGGCACCGCCGATGACCAAGGCGGAGTTCGTGCAGGCCCGCCAGATCTACTTCGAGCGCTGCGCCGGCTGTCATGGTGTGCTGCGCAAGGGAGCGACCGGCAAGGCGCTGACCACCGACATCACGCTGGATCGCGGCACCGAATACCTCAAGACCTTCATCAAGTACGGTTCGCCGGCCGGCATGCCGAACTGGGGCACCTCGGGCGAGCTCACCGACGCCCAGGTCGACGTGATGGCGCGCTACGTGCAGCAAGAACCGCCGACCCCGCCGGAATACTCGCTGGCCGACATCGAGAAGACGCGCAAGGTGCTGGTCCCGGTCGACAAGCGTCCGACCAAGAAGATGAACAAGTACAACCTCGACAACCTGTTCTCGGTCACGCTGCGCGACAGCGGCGAGATCGCGCTGATCGACGGCGACAGCAAGCAGATCATCAGCATCATCAAGACCGGCTACGCCGTGCACATCTCGCGCGTCTCGGCCTCAGGGCGTTACCTGTACGTGATCGGCCGCGACGCCAAGATCAACCTGATCGACCTGTGGATGGAGAAGCCGGACACCGTGGCCGAGATCAAGGTCGGGCTGGAAGCGCGCTCGGTCGAGACCTCCAAGTTCAAGGGCTGGGAAGACAAGATCGCCGTGGCCGGCACCTACTGGCCGCCGCAATACGTGATCATGGACGGCGACACCCTCAAGCCGCAGAAAGTGGTATCGACGCGCGGCATGACGGTGGATAACGAGTACCACCCCGAGCCGCGCGTGGCTTCCATCGTGGCTAGCCACTACAAGCCGGAGTTCCTGATCAACGCCAAGGAAACCGGCAAGATCATGATGGTCAACTACTCCGACCTGGGCAACCTCAAAACCACCACCATCAACGCTGCCAAATTCCTGCACGACGGCGGTTTCGACCGCACCGGTCGCTACTTCTTCGTCGCCGCCAACGCCTCCAACAAGATCGCCGTGGTCGACACCAAGGACGGCAAGCTGGCTGGCCTGGTCGATGTCGGCAAGACCCCGCACCCGGGGCGCGGCGCCAACTTTGTGCACCCGAAATTCGGTCCCGTATGGGCCACCGGTCACCTCGGCGACGACAGCATCGCGCTGATCGGCTCCGACCCGGTCAAGCACAAGCAGTACGCCTGGAAGATGGTTGCCAGCATTCAGGGCCAGGGTGGCGGTTCGTTGTTCATCAAGACCCATCCCAAGTCCAAGAACCTGTGGGTCGACACCACGCTGAACCCGGATCCGGCGGTCAGTCAGTCGGTGGCGGTGTACGACGTCGACCGCCTCGACAAGGGCTTCGTGCGCCTGCCGATCGGCGAGTGGGCGGGTCTGGGTGAGGGTGCCAAGCGCGTGGTGCAGCCGGAGTACAACAAGGCCGGCGACGAAGTGTGGTTCTCGGTGTGGAGCGCCAAGGACAAGCAATCGGCCATCGTGGTGGTGGACGACAAGACCCGCAAGCTCAAGGCCGTGATCAAGGACCCGCGCCTGGTGACGCCGACCGGCAAGTTCAACGTGTTTAACACCCAGCACGACATCTACTAAGCGCAGCAATCATCGATTGATGCGGCCGGCATCCATTGCCGGCCACGGCAGAAGGAGTCACAACATGAAAACGAACCAATGGATCATGGCCGCCGTACTGGCCGGGTTGGCCTCCGCCAACGTACTGGCCGCTACTCCGCAGGACATGGCCAAGCAGTACAACTGCCTGGCCTGTCACAGCGTCGACAAGAAGGTCGTCGGTCCGGCCTTCAAGGAAATCGCCAGCAAGTACAAGGGCCAGAACGCCGAGGCCAAGCTGGTGGAGAAGGTGAAGAAGGGCGGGGCAGGCAGTTTCGGGCCGATTCCGATGTCGCCCAACCCCAACGTGCCTGATGCCGATCTGAAGGTGATGGTGAAGTGGGTCTTGTCTCAGTAATCCACCCCATCGGGCGGCGGCGTTTGCCGCTGCTCCGGCCCTTGGCCGGGCTGGCCCTGCTGCTCGCGGCCAGCCTGGCCGCGGCTGCACCGCCAGTGGTGGAGCCGTCGCCCATGCGGGCGACGGCGATCCGCCACCTGGTGCGCCAGGACTGTGGCTCCTGCCACGGCCTCACGTTCAAAGGCGGGCTGGGCAACCCGCTCACCGCCGAAGCCCTGGCCGGGCGCCCCGACGAGGCGCTGCTGGCCACGATACTGAACGGACGCCCCGGCACCGCGATGCCGCCGTGGCGGTCGTTTTTGACGGAAGAAGAAGCCAAATGGGTCATCAAATGGCTGAAAGACGGCGCTCCGGAGTAGCCCATTCCATTAGGCGGCTGCGCCTTCGCATCATCGGCTTGCTCTGCGCCAGCCTGCTGCTGGCCGGCTGTTCCACTACCGCTGTGCGCGGCAGCGGAGACCTCGGCCTCGTCATCGAGCGCGCCAGCGGCAGCGTGCAACTGGTCGACAACACCCGGCGCGAGCGGCTCGCCACCGTCAAGGGGCTGGGCGATCTGTCGCATGCCTCGGCGGTATTCTCGCGCGACGCGCGCTACGCCTACGTGTTCGGGCGTGACGGCGGCCTGTCCAAGGTCGATATTCTCACCGGCCGGCTGGCGAAGAGGGTAATGCAGGCCGGCAACAGCATCGGCGGCGCCATCTCCAGCGACGGCCGCGTGGTCGCCGCGCAGAACTACGAACCGGGCGGGGTCAAGCTGTTCGATGCCGACACACTGGAATTGCTGTCCGAAGTCAGCACACGCGATCCGGCCAGCGGCCAAAGCTCCAAGGTCGTCGGCCTTGCCGACCTGCCAGGCAACCGCTTTGCCTTCTCCCTGTTCGAAGCCGGCGAAATCTGGGTGATCGACGCCGCCGATCCGCGCCACCCGGTCACCACCCGCTACCGCAACGTCGGCCGCCAGCCCTACGACGGGCTCGCCAGCCAGGACGGCCGCTACTACCTGGCCGGGCTGTTCGGCGAAGACGGCCTGGCGCTGCTCGATACCTGGCACCCCGAAGCCGGGGTGCGCCGCGTGCTCGACGGCTACGGCCGCAGCACGGAGAAACTGCCGGTCTACAAGATGCCGCACCTGCGCGGCTGGGCGCTGTCCGGCGGCCAGGCCTTCCTGCCCGCCATCGGCCACAACGAAGTGCTGGTGGCCGATACCCGCGACTGGCAACTGCGCGCCAAGGTCGCGGTGCACGGTCAGCCGGTGTTCGTGATGGCCGAACCGTCCGGCCGCCGCGTCTGGGTCAACTTCGCCTTCCCGCACAACGACACCGTGCAAGTCATCGACGTGCCGACGTTGACCGTCGTCAAAACGCTCAAACCAGGCCGTGGCATCCTGCACATGGAATTCACGCCGCGCGGCGACGAAGTCTGGCTGTCGAGCCGGGACGACGACAAGCTGGTCATCGTCGACACCGCCACGCTGACCGTGCGGCACGAACTGCCGGCAGCAAGTCCCTCCGGCATCTTCTTCAGCTGGCGCGCCAGCCGTATCGGAATGTAAGTCATGAATAGAATCCTTCGCCCGCCGGCGCTGCCGGCCACCACCCAGTCGCTGAGCGCCCCGACGCTGGCCCTGCTCAACCGTTTCCAGCACCGCTTCCCGCTGGCCCTGCACCCCTACGCCCGGCTGGCCGAAGAGGCCGGCGAGGGCTGGAGCGAAGACAGCGTCATCGACGCGCTGACCACGGCGCAGCGCCAGGGCGTGCTGGGCCGGGTCGGCGCCATCTTCGCCCCCAATACCGTCGGCGCCAGTACCCTGGCCGCGATGGCGGTGCCGCCGGAACGGCTCGACGCCGTGGCGCACTACGTCAGCAGCCTGCCCGAGGTCAACCACAACTACGCCCGCGCCCATCACGTCAACCTGTGGTTCGTGGTCACCGCGCCCGACCGCAGCCGCGTGGCCGAAGTGCTGGCGCGCATCTACCTCGCCACCGGCATCAAGCCGCTCAACCTGCCGCTGCTCAAGGAGTACCACATCGACCTGGGCTTCTCCTTCCTGCCCGGCGACCAGCCGCGCCCGCGCGAGCATCTGCAGGGGATGGGCGCGCTCAGCCTCAGCAGCGCCGAACGCCGCCTGGTCGGCGCGCTCGAAGACGGCCTGGCGCTCGAACCCGAGCCGTACCGCCGTCTGGCCGAGCGTGCCGGCCTGAGCCGCGAAGAAGTGCTGCACATCCTCACCGACTGGTGCGACAGCGGCGTGATCCGCCGCTTCGGCCTGGTCGTGCGCCACCGCGAACTGGGCTACCACGCCAACGCCATGTGCGTGTGGCGGGTGGAAGACGAAGAAGAACGCGACGACCTGGGCGCCAAGCTCGCCGCCGAGCAGGCCGTCACCCTGTGCTACGCCCGTCCGGCGCGCCCGCCGCTGTGGCCGTACAACCTGTTCTGCATGATCCATGCTCCGGACGCGCTCACCGTGCGCCAGACCGTGGACGAACTGCGCACCCGCCACGACGTGATGCACCTGCCGCATTCGGTGCTGATCTCGACGCGGCGCTACACCCAGCGCGGCGCCCGCTACGGCTACTGACATGACTGAACTCGATGCGATCGACCGGCGCATCATCGACCGGCTGCAGGGTGGTTTTCCGCTCAGCAGCCGGCCCTTCGCCGAAGCTGCCGCGCCGCTCGGCCTCACCGAGAGCGAACTGATCGCCCGCCTCAACCGTCTGCTGCAGCACCACACCCTGACCCGCTTCGGCCCGCTGTTCCAGATCGAACGCATCGGCGGCGCCTTCGTGCTGGCCGCGCTGGCGGTGCCGGAAGAGCGCTTCGACGAAGTGACGGCCGAGGTCAACGCCTTGCCCGAAGTGGCGCATAACTACCGTCGCGAGCACCGGCTCAACATGTGGTTCGTGCTCGCCACCGAAATCCCGCAAGGCATCGCCGCCGCCACCGCCCGCATCGAAGCCGCGACCGGCCTCACCGTGCACGCCTTTCCCAAGGAGCGCGAATACTTCGTCGGCATGCGCTTCGCCGTCGGCGGCACGGCACCGGTGGGGCAGGGCGCGGCCCGCACGACGGACACCGCTCCGGTGACACTCGACGAACTCGACCGCGCCCTGATCCGCGCCACCCAGGCTGGCCTGCCGCGCCTCCCCCGACCCTATCACGTCCTTGCCCAGGTGCTGGGCTGCCGCGAACGTGATGTGCAGACCCGGCTCGACGCCATGCTGCAAAACGGCGTCATCCGCCGCATCGGTGCCGTCCCCAACCACTACGCCATCGGCTACACCGCCAACGGCATGGCGGTATTCGACGTGGCCGATGACGCCATCGACCACCTCGGGGAACAACTCGGCGCCGACCCCGCCGTCTCCCACTGCTACCGCCGCCCCCGCGCCCTCCCGTACTGGCCCTACAACCTCTTCGCCATGGTCCACGGCGCCAGCCACGACCAGGTCCGCGTCGAGGTCGAGCGGCTGGTCTGCCTGCTCGGCCCCGCCTGCCGCGCCCATGATGTTCTGTTTTCTAGTCGGATTTTGAAGAAGACGGGGCTGCGGATCTAAATCGTTGCCGGTTGTTGTGTAGATAGGGTGCGTCTGGACGAGTGGTCAACGCTATGGTCGACGGGCAGCCCGCAGCTCAAGCTGGCGGGTGGTGGTGTATTTTGCTTATGATTAGTGAATATCACGGACTGGGAAGCCAAGCTGGGCGGGGTTGTTCAGCGACCGAGTTCGCGGGTGATGCAAAGAATTACGTCTTTTAGGACGTCTACTTCTAGTTGAACTAAACCGCTGACGCGGTGGTTTCTCCTTCGCAAATGCCTGTCGCTCGACACTGGCCGGGTTCCCGCTTCTTCCGCTATATGTGCCTTGAAATCGTCCATCCTTGAGCACGGGGATATCCCCGGATCGATCGAGGTGACGACGATGACACCGCTACGCAAACGCATGGACGATGCGATGGTTCTGCGTGGGTTTTCCCTGCGCACGCGCGAAGCTTATCTGGCTTGTGTTGCTGCTTTGGCAAGGTATTACGGCTGTTCGCCAGCCTCGCTTGAGGCGTCCCAAATCCAGGCTTATCTGCTGCATTTGATCCAGGAACGTAAACTCGCCTACGCCAGTGTCAATCAGGCGGCCTGCGCCTTTCGTTTTTTCTTCGGCACGGTGCTGGCCCGGGCTCCGATGGTGGTCGAGATTCCCATGGCGAAGGTACCCAAGCGCTTGCCACAGGTGTTGTCGCGCGAGCAAGTGGTCCGACTGCTCACCGCTGCAGTCAACTTGCGGGCACGCACCGTGTTGATGACGACCTACGCGGCCGGGCTGCGTGTTTCAGAGGTCTGCACCCTGCAGGTGGCCGATATTGAAAGCGCACCGGATCGGATGTGCATCAAGGTGCGCCAGGCCAAAGGCGGCAAGGATCGCTATACCTTGCTTTCGCCCCGCCTGCTGGCGGGCTTGCGTACCTATTGGCACGTGTTTCGGCCGCCGCGGTGGCTGTTTCCCAATGGCTCAGGCGACGGCCCGATGGGCGATCAAACGGCGCAGCGCATGTACTATGCCGCCTGCGACGCGGCCGGGCTCACCGACGCGGCCGGCATCCATACCCTCCGCCACAGCTTTGCCACCCATCTGCTCGAAGCCGGTGTCGACCTCCATACCATCCAGCGGTTGCTGGGCCATGGCCATGTAGGCACCACCATGCGCTATCTGCATCTGGCGCAGCAGCGTCTGACCGGCACGGCTTCGCCGCTGGATTTGCTCGAACCACCACGCTGAGCCGTGTCGGCGAGCCGGCGCGTCGGGTTGGCCGAGGTACTGCGCACCTTCGGATCGGCCTATCTCGCCACGCACACGCTGTTCCCGAACCAGGCACGAGCCTGGCGGGCTATTGTTGCCTGCCGCACCGCGCAACTGGGTGGGCAGGTCGAGCGTTGCGATGCCTGTGGCGCGACGCGGTACGTCTATCACTCCTGCCGTAATCGGCATTGTCCCTTGTGCCAGACGCGTGCCAAGGAGGCCTGGCTGGCGGCGCGTCGGCGCGAGTTGCTACCGGTGCCGTACTTCCATTTGGTGTTCACGCTACCGCATGCGCTCAATGGGCTCGTCGCGCGCCACGACCGTCTGGTGTATGAACTGCTGTTCGCCGCGGCCAGCAGCACGCTGACCGAGTTTGCCGCCAATCCCCGCTGGCTTGGTGGCGTGTCCGCCTTCACCCTGGTGTTGCATACCTGGAAGCAGGATCTCGGTCGCCACATTCACGCGCACGCACTCGTCGCTGGCGGTGCGCTCACCACGCAAGGCGAATGGGTACAACCGAAACGCGGTTTCCTGTTTCCCGTGCACGCCCTCTCGAAGGTGTTTCGCGGCAAGTTCATGGCGGCACTGGCAGCGCAGCGCCAGGCAGGCCCACTGGAGGCGGACACGGCCCTCACCGACCCAGCCTGGCGCATGCTGACCCGCGAGTTGCACCGGACCGACTGGGTGGTCTACGCCAAGCAACCACTGGGCGGCCCGTCACAGGTGCTCGAGTATCTGGGGCGGTATACCCATCGGGTGGCAATTTCCAACGAGCGAATCGTTGGCCTGGACGCGGAGGGCGTTCGGCTGCGTGTGCGCGATCCAAGCCGCCCTAAGGGGCGGCGCGTGATCGCACTGCCCGCTGTCGAGTTCATCGCCCGCTTCCTGCTGCACGTGCTGCCGAGGGGCTTCAAGCGCATTCGCCATTATAGTTTGCTGGGCCCGGCCAGGAAGCGTGTCGGTCTGGCTGCGGCGCGTACGGCCTTACGCGCACCACCGCCACAGCCGGCCGTGATCGAATCGGCCGAGGCCTTCCTGCGCCGGGTGGCACGGATCGAATGGATGTGCTGCCCCTATTGCCATGCGGGACGCTTGGTATCGATTGATGTGATTCAGCCTGCGCCAATCCAAGCGCCCGCCCCACGAGGACCGCCATGATGGGTCAGCAGAAGCAGCATGTCAGTCATTTCCTGTGACAGGGCGCGTACAACGGCCAGGGTGTTGTTCGTGCTGGTGCCGCCTTTACCGCGCGATACGCTGACTCAGCGAGACTTCCCGAGCCGAGTTTCAGGTTCGGTATGGCATCGTTACCAAGTAATTTGCCGCCTACTGCGACGATTTCATATGCCAAACGATTGACAGCTGCGTTGTCCGGCCTACAATCCCCATAAATGCCGCCTGAGTCGCGGTCCAGTTCAACAAGGTTTATCCGCCGCCGAGGACATGGTGAGGTTCAGCAGTGGGGCGGCGGCAGATAAACGCTATTCGTTAGCACTCATTAGGAGACCTCATTGAGCATTAGTAAGTTTGCAAGCAGTGTGATGGCCGCCGTGCTCTCTCTGGTAGGGGCAACAGCCAATGGTGAATCTGACTCTGCTGAAAAGCAGTGGCAGGCCAACTACGATGCGCGCCAGAAATATTTCGAAAAGACTGTAGGGCCACTGCCTTCCGATATCTTGAAGATGCTCAACATGACCGGGGTATGGCCCGGAGGCGGGCTGTATGTCATCCCGGCTTCCGGCTTAGGAAAAAACCTATCGGTCTACACGACCTTTGGCTTCACAAACCCGGATATGCCAACGAGCGTGCAAATGTCCAACTTCGATTTGCAATCCGATGGAAAGCGAGCGACCCAAGCTGGAGGAACTCTTTCCAAGAAGCAGCCGGCACCAAAGCGCGCTGGATTTGCCGGATATGGCTACGAAATTCTGATGGTTGCTCAATCCAATCAGCAATGGCCTCTGAATTTCCTTCAATGGGCCGTAAACGCCGAAATTGGACACGACGCGGGGCTACTGAATCGGGTCGAAAAGTACGATGGTTTGACCGTCGAGCAAATTCAGGTGGGGCCGGGGCAAATGGTCAACGTCCTCATTGCGAAGGCCCATGCTCCTCTGCCCACCGGAATCTCTCTTCCGGCAGGGAAGATGGAAATCTTGGTTGCCACAACGATTACTCCTCAAGAGATGAAGTGGTCACAAGCCAATGGCAGAGGCGCATTGCTTAAGAAGTTGCAAGAGGCCGGTGTTGGGCAGATCAGTTTTCCGGACCGCATGAGTGTTGTGCAATGAGTGCTAACCCGCCGCTCCAGGGGACGCCCGAGAAGCTGCGCTTCTCGGTTCCCTCCGGTCTACGGCCTCCGGTCGCCCCTGAGCTAGCACGTTAGGTGCCAATGAACCACGAAGCGCGCATCCGTCGCGTGGCAATTCTGTGTTGTCACTGCCTTAGAAACATTGCCTTCTATCGCGCTGGCTGGTCGCATGGAAATATCCGTATCAAAAAGCAGTTTTGGGTTAACGCAAACGGTAGCTTTCTCGATACTGCTGTACTTGAATGGTGCAAGCTCTTTGCAGAAAGAGATGGCCGACATCACTGGCGAAAGATCGTTACGAACCATTCTGCCTTCGCTCAAGGGCTATACGCACACCTCAGAATTTCCAAGAAGGCATTTGAAAATTATGCAAAACCTATCCTGAGGTATAGAAACAAGTTTGTCGCTCATCTTGATGAAGAGCGTGTCATGCATATTCCGAACATGCGGTTGGCTCGAAATAGTGCGGCGTATCTGTATGATTATTTGCTGAATGATCCAATTGCGAAGAAGTACCTCCAAGACGTTAAGCACTCGGCTGCTCAGTACTACGCAATTATGTACAGGCATGCCCATCAGGAGTATCGCCGTGGCACCTAACAATCCCATAAGGACTTCCCCGTCAACCCCAATGAACTGAATTGGGGTTTATTCAATCGGTTTCGTGCGCGCAGCGCTTGCGGTGCGGGCACGAAACCGAAACACATTCCCCATCCTGCCTTCAGCGATTGCCGTCACAAGAACAGACTGCATCTCCATAACCGGCCTTGTTGGGCTGGAAACAATAGGGGTCTGACCCCTATTATTCTCGTCACCCACTGCTACCGCCGCCCCCGCACCCTCCCGCACTGGCCCTACAACCTCTTCGCCATGGTCCACGGCGCCAGCCATGACCAGGTCCGCGCCGAAGTGAAGCGGCTGGTCAACCTGCTTGGGCCCTCATGCCGCGCTCATGATGTTCTGTTTTCTAGTCGGATTTTGAAGAAGACGGGGTTGAGGATTTGAGCGAGGCTGGGCTTGCGCTTGGTCTGTGTCGGCCGAGCTGCTGGGGGTAGGAGATCAATTGCACGGCACATATGTCATTAAATTAAAATTTGTTTTATGATTTATGGGTAGTCATGGGTTCGACGCGAGGGAGGGCAAGGAATGCTCGCGTGCAGTTGCTCTGTGATACAAAAATTACGTTTTTGTGGGCGCCCACTTTTAATTAACCCTATCTTCTCCAACAGAAGGAAGAACAGATGCGTTTTTTTACCATGGCTGCTGCTGTGACACTCGTACTTTCGGGGTGTGCGACAGTGAACAAGCAAGCCCTTTCCCAAGAAGCGAAAAGCGGATTACAAGGTCAAACTATCACGTATACCACAAGAGCGAAACCAGATTTCGCTGCGATGACGGCGACTAAAGGCGCATTTGCGCTCATTGGGGCCGTTGCCGCAATTAGTGAAGGGAATAGTCTCATCGCAAAGCACAATGTGCCAGATCCTGCGGGCACAATTGCTCTTGGACTAACTGAGGCCCTGCAGCAATCTCATTCGATGCGCTTCACTTCCTCGTCAATTAGCACAAAAACGGATAACGCATCTCAAATTGCAACAGATGCTAGTGGTCGATCTGCATATGTAATTGATGCGCAAACAATCAATTGGAGCTTCGTTTATTTTCCAACCAACTGGACCCACTATCGTGTAATTTACACAGCCAAAGTCAGGCTTATCAATGCAAATACCAAGTCGGTGGTGGCCGAGGGATTTTGCAAACGAATCCCGGATAGTGACGTGGGGGCTCCTACGTATGATGAGCTGTTAAGCGCTGACGCCGCTGGCCTCAAAAAAGAGCTGAATATAGCTGCGCAAGAGTGCATAAATTCTATGAAGACTGAGATGCTTTCAATTTAAAGGGCTAGCGTATTATTCCAGCGGGCCGCTTTTGGCGGCCGCTAAATTCAGGCGCGAGGTTCCAGATACGACACGAATGCTACCAAGGCCGTAACCCGCAACAGCCTGTAGGGCGCAATCGAAGCGTAGCGCATTGCGCCGCATGTCAACTCAAGCTGGAAACTAAACCATGCCCAATTACCGCCGTGCATGGCAAAGGGGTGGGACGTATTTTTTCACGGTCAATCTGTTGGAGCGGCACGGCAACGATCTGCTGATACGCCACATCGATGCTTTGCGCGCTGCAGTGCGAACTACCCGCCAAAGCCATCCCTTCATCATCCATGGCTGGGTGGTGCTGCCAGACCATCTGCATTGCGTAATCGAACTGCCTCCGGATGACGATGACTTTGCACTGCGCTGGCGATTGATCAAGCTGCTGTTTTCTCGCTCCATCCCGAAAACCGAATGGCGCAACCCGGCCCGGCAACGGCGTGGTGAGCGTGGGGTATGGCAACGGTGCTACTGGGAGCATTTGATCCGTGATGAGGAGGATTTTGCCGCGCACATGGATTACGTACATATCAATCCGCTGAAACATGGTCTGGTGGAACGGGTGGTGGATTGGCCCCACTCGACGTTCCATCGCTGCGTGCAGGCCGGAATCTACCCTGAAGATTGGGCGGGCGGATTGGAGCAACTCACCGGGTTGAATGATTGACTTGTCGTGCTCGCAAACGATGGCGCAATGCGCTGCGCTTCGATTGCGCCCTACGAGCTGTGTGCAAGTCGGCTACGGGTTTTTGGGACGCCTACTTTGGGTTGGGGGAATTATGAAAATCGAACTATATACCCCTGATAGGGCTATTGAGATTGCCGATTTATTTCATCGGTCTGTGCACGCAATCGATCTATCGGTATATACGCCTGAGCAAAAAGAAGCTTGGGCACCGACGCCGCCAGACTATGAGTATTGGGCGCAGCGATTAAGCCAAAAAAGGCCGCTTTTGGCGATAAAGGATAATCGAGTCGTTGGTTTTATAGAGCTGGACTTGGATGGCCATATCGACTGCATGTACACGCATCCAGAATTCCAGGGGAAGGGCGTGGCATCCGCCTTGTATGAGCATTTGCAGGAACAAGCTAAAGCCAGAAAGATCGATCGCTTATACGTTGAGGCATCATTCGTCGCTAAGCCGTTTTTTGAGAATCGTGGATTCTCTGTAGTCAAGCAAAACGAAATGCAAAGAAAGGGTGTGGCTCTAATTAATTTCACGATGGAAAAACACCTGAATCCTAACAATCAAATCCAGTAGAGTGACCCACCGGGTTTCGGTAAGCTGTATTTGCCTTCGTCCGATAATCTTCCAAGTTAGCTCCAGACATGAACCCATATCTCGCTGCAAGCAAGTACATCGACTTCGACCATCCCATTGTCTCGGCCAAAGCCGCCGAACTGGCCGATGGGGTGTCCTGGCAAGAGCGGACAGCTCCGATTCAAGCGGCCTTGGCTGAATTCCAGTACTTCCGGGTAAATTCAGCCGGCGCCAAGTAGCCAAGCCGCGAGTGACGGCGTTGGCGGTTATAGAAGATTTCGATGTACTCCCTGATCGATGCCTCCGCCTCCGCCCGCGTTGCGTAACGGCGATGGTGGACGAGCTCGTTCTTCAACGTTCCCCAGAAGCTCTCTATCGGCGCATTGTCGAAACAGTTCCCCTTGCGTGACATCGAGCTATGCATCCTGAACTGCGTCAGCAAATCCCCGTAGGCCTTGGCGCAGTATTGGCTGCCACGATCCGTATGGTGGATCAAGCCGGCCGGCGGCCGCTGGTGCTGGACCGCCCGGAACAGCGCCTTGCTGACCAGTTCGGTCGTCATCCGCGCGCCCATCGCATAGCCAACGATCTCGCAGCTAAACACATCCTTCAGTGCCGCTAGGTACAGCCAGCCCTCGTCCGTCGGGATGTACGTTATATCACCCGTCCAGACCTGATTCGGGCGGGTCGGCTCGAACACCTGACCCAAGACATTCTCCGCGACCGGCAACGAGTGGGCCGAATTGGTGGTCGCCTTGAACTTGCGCTTCTGCCGGCACCGGATGCCTATCTGGCGTCGTAAACGGTCGATGCGATCACGCCCGGCCTCAAAGCCCATCGCCGCCAGTTCTGGCTGCAAACGGCGTACGCCATAGGTTTCCCGTGTTTTGGCATGTGCCGCCCGGATCGCCACTTTCAGCCGCTCGTCCTCTTGTTCTCGCTCAGATGGAGAACGTCCACGCCAGCCATAGTACCCAGCACGGGACACCGCTAGAACCCGGCAGGCCACCACCACCGGGAATAGGTTTCGGTGCTCTTCTATCCACGCGTACCGGGCAGTGATGCCTGAGCAAAGTACGCTGCAGCTTTTTTTATGACGTCTCGCTCCAGGCGTGCCTCTGCCAACTCCTTGCGCAGCTTGGCGTTCTCTGCTTCCAGCTCCGTGACACTGCGCGCCCCCGGCGCCGGTTGGTCACCGCCAGACCTCGCCGCTACAACCCAGTTAGCCAATGTACCCTTGGGGATACCCAGCCGCCTGGCCGCCCCTTCAAGGCTGAGCCCTTGCTCAAGTACCAGCTTTACCGCCTCAGAACGGAACTCTACTGGATATGTCTTTCTGGTCTTCATTTCACACTCCCGATTGTCAATGGTAACAATCGGAACTGTCCGCGGGAATCAGGCTACCCCACGAGGGTGTCTCGTCGCAACTGGAACTGGTCAAACGCTGCTTCGAGTTCGTCAGGGACGAAATCAAGCATAGTGTTGATTTCATGCTCAACCCGGTGACCTGCAAAGCCTCCGATGTGCTCCAGCACGGCACCGGGTATTGCTATGCCAAGAGCCATTTGCTGGCCGCACTGCTGCGTGCCAACAACGTTCCCACGGGCCTTTGCTACCAGCGGCTGTCCGTAGGCGAGGAGGGCGCGCCCTACTGCCTGCATGGCCTGAATGCCGTGTATCTCGAGCAATATGGGTGGTATCGCATCGATGCCCGAGGCAACAAGCCGGGAGTCAACGCTGTGTTCTCCCCACCCATCGAGGCCTTGGCTTTTCCTATCCGCGGACCCATGGAGCGGGACCTGCCTGAAATCTGGGCAGAGCCCTTGCAGTGTGTGATCGACGTCCTGGAATCACAGCCGAGCGTCGAGCAAGTGCTGCTCAACCTTCCGGATGTTCAACTGCTGGACTAACAAGCCGCATACGCCCTTATCAGCAAAAGCGCCGCCCCCCCATCAGTGGAAGGCGGCGTTTTCAATCCAGCCAACCGATTTCAAATCAGATCATTCACCCGCATCAGCGCCTGCTTGAAGCGCTGATTCAGCGGCTGCAGCAAGCTGCACAAGCCTTGGCCGGGCAGGACTGTTTCGCCGGCATGATCGAGCAGTATCAGCGCGGTACTCAGGCCCTCGTGGACGGCATGCAATTCCTGCAGACCGGCGCAGAGGATGGTGTCGATGTCGTGGCTGCTGGCTTCCAGTCCTGCCAGCAGTTTATCGATCGTAGCTAGATCTTGGGTGGTGCTGCACAACTGGCGTAACTGCTGCAGAGTGCCTTGCAAGTGGGCGACGGCGAGTGTGCCGCTATCCGGGGCGGGGGAGGGTGTCGCGGGGCTCATGCTGTGACCTCCCCAGAGGTTAACCAAAACGGGTTGGTAGCAGTAGGAAACAGGTGCAGCAGGGCGCGGAAATGGGATTTAGGCATGGTGGCCTCCTGTGCTGGTTAAACCTGCTTCCCGACGCCAATCGGGGGTGGCAGGCGCATGGCAGGATTGGCGTACCGGCGCACAGGGAACCGGCGAGCCCGAAGGCTCTCCCACCACGGCCCGCCATACAGAGGATGTCAGGCGACATCGTAAATTGACCCCCTAGCGACACGAAGAACTGACCCCCTTGTTTGCAAGGAGGCAGTCGTTGGAAACGCAGTATTCAGCGAGTCATCCTGTACCCCGTGAGGTTTGTGGAGTACGGGAGATGTTGGAGCCGGAAGCAGTAACGGCAATCGTTCGACTGGGGCAATCCGGCTGGGGGGCGAAGCGGATTGCCAAGACGCTGGGAATCGCCCGAAATACCGTGCGGCACTATTTGCGTGCCGGCGGCCCGGTGCCATACCAGCAGCCGCAACGCAGCGGCGTGCTCACCGGGCACGAGGCCTGGCTACGTGAGCAGTTTCTAACGCACAAGGGCAACTGCGACGTGGTGCGTCAGCTACTGGCTAAGGAACACGGTATTGCCACCAGCCTGCGCACCGTTGAACGCGCCTGCCGGCCATATCGGCAGGAGCTTGAAGCCAGCCGGCGAGCGACGATCCGGTTCGAGACTGCTCCTGGCGAGCAGATGCAGATCGACTTCGGCCAAGTGCGCATCCAGATCGGTGGCGAACTGGTGCGTGTGTACCTGTTCGTGGCGACGC
The DNA here is from genome assembly GCF_000527175.1 of Pseudogulbenkiania sp. MAI-1. NCBI lineage: Bacteria > Pseudomonadati > Pseudomonadota > Betaproteobacteria > Neisseriales > Chromobacteriaceae > Pseudogulbenkiania > Pseudogulbenkiania sp. MAI-1. The sequence goes on from NZ_AZUR01000001.1 coordinate 1,453,730, forward strand.
TTGGCTACTCGCGCCGTGGCTTTGTTTGCCCATTCCGTCACGAACGGCAGAGTGCTTGGTTTGGCGGTATCGAAGCGGCGTTCGAGCACTTCGGTGGACGGGTGCAGACTCTGCTGATCGATAACGCCAAGGCCCTCGTGGTCGAGCACGACATGCAGACCCGGCAGGTCCGCTTCAACAGCCGCTTCGAGGCGTTCTGCCGGCATTGGGATGTGCGCGTGAAGGCCTGCGCGCCGTTCCGTGCGCGCACCAAGGGCAAGACCGAGAACGGCGTTGGCTATGTGAAGAAGAATGCTATCGCCGGTTACACATTCGAGAGCTGGGCCGCATTGGAGGCTCACTTGACCCGCTGGCAGCGGGAGGTGGCCGATACCCGCATCCACGGGACGACCGGCATGGCGCCCAAGGAGCGGTTCGACGGCGAACGTCCGCATCTGCGTCCTGTTGCCGGCATAGTGCCGTTCCTGCAAGTGCGGGAGCTGATCCGTCGCGTCAATGCCGAAGGCTGTGTCGAGCTCGATACTAATGCCTACAGCGTGCCCTGGCGGCTGATCGGCGAGATGGTCACGGTCGCTGTACGAGCAGGCACGGTGACGGTCCATTACGCCGGCCAGGAAGTAGCGCATCACGCCGAGTTGGCCGGCAGTCGCGGACGGCAAATTGACCGCGCCCATCTGCTTGGGGTCGTGCCGCCGCTATCCGAGCCGGTCCCGCCACACGGCGGCGCTTTGCTGCGCCCGCTGGCAGAGTATGAGGAATTGGTCGGAGGGGGCTGGTGATGATCGAACCCGACCGACTGGAAGAACTGTTGACCCGGCTGCACTTGACGGCGATCCGGGATCAGCTGGATAGCCTGCTGGACGAAGCGAGCCGTGCCCAAATGACACTGCGCGAAGCGCTGCTGTTCCTGGCCGAGCGAGAGGTGGCCCGGCGCGATACGCGACGCATCCAGATGGGGATGAAGCTGGCTCGATTCCCCTGTGTACGCACGCTGGAGGGCTTCGACTTCGATGCGCAGCCGTCGATTGATCCCGGCCAGGTCCGGGATTTGGCCACCGGGCGCTGGATTGGCCACGGTCAAGCGTTGTTGCTGCTGGGACCGCCCGGAGTCGGCAAGACGCATTTGGCGGTAGCACTCGGGCGTGAGGCGGTAGAGCGGGGTTACACGGTGCTGTTCAGTTCTGCTGCGTCTCTGATGGCTGACTGACGAAGGCGCATGCCGATGGGCGCTTGGAGGAGAAGCTGTTGCAGCTATCGAAACCCAAGCTGCTGATCGTCGATGAATTGGGCTACCTGCCGCTGGAGCCGGCGGCAGCGCACCTGTTCTTCCAGCTGGTCTCGCGGCGCTATGAGCGGGCAAGCCTACTGATCACCAGCAACCGCCCGGTGGGGGAATGGGGCCAAGTGTTTGGTGACGCAGTGGCGGCAACGGCCATCCTGGATCGGCTGCTGCATCACAGCCAGGTGGTCACGATCCGGGGAGATAGTTACCGGCTACGCGACAAACGACGGAGCGGCCTGCTGCAGAAGGCGACGGCCGAACCGATTACATCAACTAGTTGATTAACCCTGGGGGTCAATTCCAGATGTCGCCAGGGGGTCAAATCCTCGTGTCGCTTGACAGAGGACGCACCAATGGTGTGTAACGGACATGAAAAATGCCGCGCGTGGCGGCTGTCCGCCTGTGCATTCGAGACGCCAATCTCGGTTGCAGGATTGACTGCAACAGCAGAATTGTTGCCGACGCTCGCTGTGGCGTCAACCTTATGGCTTTTTGCCGGGTGAGTGGGCAGTTTGGGAGAGGGAAGTGGCCAGAAGGGGACATTCCACGTCTCCCAACACTGGCGGTAGGGGATGTCTCGCGTTTAGGATTGGTGAATATTTGCTGTGGTGATGCCCGGCCTTGCTCAGCTTGGCAGCCACCGTCGGCGTCAATGCCGCACACGACCTCTTTGGAGATGCCTATCCGCGATGACGGCCTTTGTCACGGTCTTCGAGATCACCCGATGGAGTAACGGCCTCCTGGCGGATGAGTTGTTTCGGTTTCTGGTCGGTGCCGTTGCGCTGATCGGGGCCATCGCGACGTTGCTGTTCAAGTGGCGCAGGTCGGGTGCCTTCCCATGGCGCCATCTGATTCCGTCCTTGTTCACCATGGTGTGGGCAGTTATCTGGCTGGCGATGCATGATTTCCCACGGGTGCTCCAGCGCATTGACGATCTGGTCGAGGCGTACGAAACAGGGCGCTACGAGGTTTCTGAGGGGCCGGTTACCGTCTTGCATGAGCAACCCGCGCATGGCCATTCGAGCGGGGATCGGATTGTCGTTGGCGGCAAGACGTTCGAGGTGAACTACTTTTACGCGACGCCCGCCTACCAGCAGACTATTGCGCATGGCGGCGTGCTGCATGCCGGTACCTACGCACGCCTCAGCCATGTCAATGGAGAAATCGTCCGCGTCGAGATACGCGAGCGTTGAGGTTTACCCGCGTCCACTCAACCCGCCGCCACAGCCACCAGCGGACGCCGCCCGCGCCGATTGAGCCACAGCGAGGCGAGGATCACCCCGCCGCCCAGCGCCAGGCGCGGCAGGTCGGCGTCACGGTTCCAGATCAGCACGTTGACCAGCAGCCCGGCCGGCACGTGCAGTTCGTTCAGGATGGCCAGCGTGCCGGCGCTGACTTCCACGCTGCCTTTCACCCACCAGTACATGCCCAGCGCCGTGGCGAACAGGCCCATCCACGCCAGCACGCCCCATTGCAGCGCCGTGTGCGGCAGGCGGCTGGCGTCGCCGAACAGCAGGAAGGAGGGCAGTGCCAGCACCAGAGCGCCGAGGAAGAAATGGCCGAAGTAGCGGTGGAGCGGCTGCGGTACGGGGTGCTGTTGCAGCAGACGGCGGCACAGTACCTGGCCGGCGGCGAAGGTGAGGTTGGCGAGCTGCAGCAGCAGGAAGCCCACCAGGTACTCACCCTGCAGAGGCTGGAAGCGGATGATGACGCCGCCGCCCACGGCCACCGCGGCGGCGAGCAGCGCCCACCGGTTGAAGCGGCGAGCCAGGGCGTCGTCCAGCAGGGTGACGTAGATCGGCGTCAGCACGGTGAACAGCAGCACTTCCGGCACCGTCAGCACGCTGAAGCTGCGGTACAGGCACAGGTAGGTGATGCCGAACTGCAGCGCGCCGGCGAGCCAGAAGCCGCCGACGAGGCGGCCGGGCAGGCCGCGCCACAGGGTGAAGGGGGCGAACACGGCGGCGGCGATCAGCACGCGCAGCAGCACGGCGAAATCGCTGTCGACCTGTCCGGCCAGGTATTGGCCGATAAGGCTGAAGGAAAAGGCCCACAGGAGTGTGACGACAATCAGGTAGCGCATCGGTCGGGGTAATGGAACGGTGACGGGGTAGGGATGATAGGCCGCTGGCGGGCCGAGGGGAATAGTCCGTCGAGCAGCGCCCGCCATGGTGGGGTGGTGAAAAACCGATGCGGATCAAGCGGGCGGCACGAGGTGGCGGCTGCCCTGGCGGCGGTTGACCATGGTCAATGCGGAAGAGGGCGCAATGCCGTGAAATGACGCCAATGTCATTGACGGAGCCGCCACCCATGCTGCGCCTCACCCCCTACCTGCAGTCCGTCGCCCATCCCGCCCCGGTGGCGCCACCACGCCCGCCCAGCGGCCCGGTGGTGATCTGGAACCTGATCCGCCGCTGCAACCTGACCTGCAAGCATTGCTATTCGGTATCGGCCAATACCGCCTTTCCGGGTGAGCTGTCCACCGCCGAGGTGTTCACGGTGATGGAGGATCTGCGTGCTTTCGGCGTGCCGGTGCTGATCCTGTCCGGTGGCGAGCCGCTGATGCGGCCCGATATCTACGACATCGGCAAGCGCGCCAAGCAGTTGGGTTTCTACGTCGGGCTGTCGAGCAACGGCACGCTGATCGATAGCGGCAATGTCGGGCGCATCGCTGCCGTGGGTTTCGACTACGTCGGCATCAGTCTCGACGGCATCCGCGCCACGCATGACCGTTTCCGCCGCCTGGACGGCGCCTACGAGCTCTCGCTGGCCGCACTGCGCTTGTGTCGCGACGCCGGCATGAAGGTCGGCGTGCGCTACACCATGACCGAGGACAACGCCGACGATTTGCCGGCGCTGCTGCAGTTGGTCGACGACGAGGGCATCGACAAGTTCTATTTCTCTCATCTCAATTACGCCGGGCGCGGCAACAAGCACCGCGCCGACGACGCGCGCCACGCCCGCACGCGCTGGGCCATGGACCTGCTGATCGAGACCTGTTGGCGCCACATCCAGGCTGGCCGGCCCAAGGACTTCGTCACCGGCAACAACGATGCCGACGGCGTCTACCTGCTGCACTGGGTCGAGCGTCATCACCCGGAAGCGGCGGCGGATCTGCGCCGGCGCCTGGAGCAGTGGGGTGGCAACGCTTCCGGCGTCAACGTCGCCAATATCGACAATCTCGGCAACGTCCACCCCGACACCATGTGGTGGAAGATCGGGCTCGGTAACGTCAAGGAGCGGCCGTTCTCGGCGATCTGGCCGGATACCTCGCACCCGCTGATGGCCGGCCTCAAGCAGCGCCCGCGTCCGGTCACCGGGCGTTGCGGTGCCTGCCGCTACCTTGCCATCTGCAACGGCAACACCCGGGTGCGCGCCTGGGAGCTGACCGGCGATTTCTGGGCCGCCGACCCGGCCTGCTACCTGAGCGACGCCGAGATCGGCGTGGCCGAGGGTGCGCATCCGCTGGCGGAGCTGACGCCGTACCCGCGCCGCCGTAACAAGGAGGCTCAGGCATGAAGGCGCTGTCCCTTGCTGCGCTGCTGGCGACGTTGGGTCTCTCCGGCCTTGCCGCCGCGAATCCCGCCGCGCTCTACCAGCAGCAGTGCCAGAGCTGCCACGGCGACAACCGCATGGGCGCAATGGCGCCGGCGCTGCTGCCGCAGAGCCTGGAGCGGCTCAAGCCGGCGGAAATCCTCGACACTATCCGCCACGGCCGCGCCGCGACGCAGATGCCGGCCTTCGCCGGGCGTCTGGCCGATGCCGATATCCAGGCGCTGGCGCAATACCTGAAGACGCCGCCGGAGCAGCAGGCGCGCTGGAGCGAGGCCGACATGGCCGCCTCGCGCGTGGTCTACGCCGATCCGGCCAGCCTGCCGGCCAAGCCACGCTACCGCGCCGACCCGCGCAACCTGTTCGTGGTGGTGGAGGCGGGCGATCACCATGTCTCGGTGCTGGATGGCGACAAGCTGGTGCCGATCGCCCGCTTCGCCAGCCGCTTCGCGCTGCACGGTGGGCCGAAGTTCTCACCGGACGGCCGCTTCGTCTACTTCGCCAGCCGCGACGGCTGGGTGACGCAATACGATCTCTACACCTTGCAGAACGTGGCCGAGATCCGCGTCGGGCTCAACACCCGCAACGTCGCGGTCTCGGGCGATGGGCGCTGGGTGCTGGCCGGCAACACGCTGCCGGAGACGCTGGTGCTGCTCGACGCCAACGGTCTCAAGCCGGTCAAGACGCTGCCGGTGCGCGACGCGGCCGGCAAGGTGTCGCGTGTGTCGGCGGTGTACGACGCGGCGCCGCGCCGGAGCTTCATCGTGGCGCTGAAGGATGTGCCGGAGCTGTGGGAAATCTCCTACGATCCGAAGGCCGCCAAGGTCTATCCCGGCCTGGTGCACGATTACAAGATGGGCGAGGGGCTGGCCGTGGACAGCTTTCTCGCGCCGCGCGTGACGCCGCTCGAACTGGTGCTGGACGATTTCTTCTTCGACCCGGCCTACCGCCACGTCATCGGCGCCTCGCGCGAGGGTAGGGCGCAGGTGATCAACCTCGACATCCGGCGCAAGGTGGCCGAACTGCCGCTCGACGGCATGCCGCACCTAGGGTCCGGCATTACCTTCGAAACCAATGGCCATCGCTACCTGGCTACGCCCAATCTCGCCAGCGGGCGGGTGACGGTGATCGACCTCGACAGCTGGCAGCGTGTGAAGGACATCCCGACGCTGGGGCCGGGCTTCTTCCTGCGCAGTCACGAAAACACGCCTTACGCCTGGGTCGACGCGATGATGGGGCCGAAGAAGGACACGCTGGCCATCATCGACAAGCGCTCGCTGGAGGTGGTGAAGACGCTGACGCCGCGCCCCGGCAAGACCACCGCCCACGTGGAGTTCACCCGCGACGGCCGCTATGCGCTGGTGAGCGTGATGGAAAACCCGGGCGAGCTGGTGGTGCTTGATGCCGTCACCTTCCGCGAGCTGAAGTCGCTGCCGATGGCGAAGCCGATCGGCAAGTACAACGTGTTCAATAAGGTGAACCGCTCTGAGGGTACGAGCCACTGACGCGGTGGCCGCCTAGGCCATTCGGACGAGGCGGGGGTGGTACTTCCGGTTCATGGTGCCGGCAGCGCCGAGCCGGTAAGGTAATACTGCTTGGCGCTTTACCTGCGCTGCCCACCCCACCCCCGTCGCACAGGAATAGCAGACCATGAGTCAGATCGATATCCGTTCGTTCTTGCGGCATCAGCCGCTGTTTCAGGAGTTGTCGGACAGCCAGCTCGCCGCCTTGGTGCCGTGCACCCACGAGGTGCGCGGGCAGAAGGGCCAGATCATCTTCCAGAAGGGCGATCCGTGCGAGGGCATGTACCTGGTCGTGTATGGCCGGGTCAAGCTGTCGATCTCATCGGCGCAGGGCGCCGAGAAGGTGATCGAGATCATCCATCCGGGGCAGAGCTTCGCCGAGGCGGTGATGTTCCTCGGCAAGCCGTGCCCGGTGATGGCGCAGTTCCTCGAGGACGGCCTGCTGCTGCAGGTCGAGGCTCGCTCGATCTTCGCCGCCATCGCCCGCGATGCCGCCTTCGCCCACCGTCTCTTGGCCGGCCTCAGCATGCGCCTGCACGGGCTGGTGCGCGACGTCGAGCGCTATTCGGTGGAAAACGCCTTGCAGCGCGTGATCGGCTACCTGCTGCAGGGCGAGGACCATCCCGGCCAGGCCAACCGAGTGGTGACGCTGCCGGTCAACAAGAACCTGATCGCCTCGCGCCTCAACTTGACGCCGGAAACCTTCTCGCGCGTGCTGCACCAGCTGTCCGACGCCGGCCTGGTTTCCGTCAACGGCCGCGAGATCACGCTGATCGATATGAACCGGCTGGCCGATTTCGGCAGCGTGGCGGGCTAGTCCGCCATCGGTCCCGAAACCGAGGGACCGGTTCAGCCCACCATCGCGCCGCTAGCGGCGTGCTTTGCCTGTCCCCTGGGCCGGGTTCTTCCTGTTTCGGCACGCCGACGGCGCGACAGCCACCGGCCGTCGCACGGCCAGCCAGCGCTGTCTCCCCCGAAAGAACTAGCCTCTGCTGGCATTCAGGGTAGACCCGCCTAGCTCTTTTCCCCTGTCGAATGCCCACGTTAGGCGAATGGGAACCGGCCCCGCCAAGGCGTACCTTTCATAGCGAGAAATCAGCTCATACGAGGGGGCCAGCCATGGCATCACACAGCTATAAGCAATACGCGGTACTCGTTTCCAGTACGTTGTCGTTCACCGTCTGTTTCATGATCTGGATGATGTTCGCGGTGCTGGGCATTCCGCTCAAGCAGCAGCTCGGTTTGAACGAGACCGAGTTCGGTATCCTCGCCGCCACCCCAGTACTCACGGGGTCGCTGATCCGTGTGCCGCTGGGCATCTGGACCGACCGCTTCGGCGGCCGCATCGTGTTGTTCGTGCTGATGCTCGCCACCGTAGTGCCGATCTACCTGATGCAGTTCGCCCACGCCTACTGGCAGTTCCTCGTCATCGGCCTGTTCGTCGGCCTGGCCGGCGGCTCGTTCTCGGTCGGCACGCCATATGTGGCGCGCTGGTTCAAGAAGGAGCAGCAGGGCCTGGCGATGGGGGTGTTCGGCGCCGGTAACGCCGGCTCGGCGCTGACCAAGCTGGTGGCGCCGTCGATCATTGCCGCTTGGGGCTGGAAGATGGTGCCGACGGTGTACGCCGTGGTGATGCTGGTGACGGCACTGGCCTTCTGGCTGTTCAGTCATCACGACGCCAAGCACGTGGTGTCGTCCAAGACGTCGTTCAGCGAGCAGCTCAAGCTGATGAAGAATCCGGCGGTGCTGCGCTACTGCCAGTACTACTCGGTGGTGTTCGGCGGCTACGTGGCGCTGGCGCTGTGGATGACCAAGTACTACGTCGGCGAGTACGGCTTCGACATCAAGCAGGCCGCCTTCCTCGCCGCCTGTTTCTCGCTGCCGGGCGGGGTGCTGCGCGCCCTGGGCGGCTGGTTCAGCGACAAGTGGGGCCCGTTCAAGGTGACCTGGGGCGTGATGTGGGTGTGCTGGGTGGTGTTCTTCCTGCTGTCCTACCCGCAGACCCAGCTGGTGATCAGCACCGTCAACGGTCCGCTGTCGTTCGACATCCGCCTGAACCCGACCTGGTTCACCGTGCTGCTGTTCGTGGTCGGCGTGGCCATGGCGGTGGGCAAGGCCTCGGTGTTCAAGTTCATCTCGGAAGAGTTTCCGAACAACATCGGCGCGGTATCCGGCGTGGTGGGCCTGGCCGGCGGCCTGGGCGGCTTCCTGCTGCCGATCATGTTCGGCGCGCTGGTCGATCTCACCGGCGTGCGTTCCAGCTCCTTCATGCTGCTCTACGGCACCGTTTGCGTCAGCCTGATCTGGATGCATTGGTCGTTCAAGGCGGTGCGCCGCGCCGAAGAGGCGGGCGAGCTGGCCACCGTTAAATCCTGATACCCCGACATCGAATTTTACTAAGGAGGGCTCCCTTGGAGCCCTCTCCCTGGAGGACTCTTACCATGACGTCGTCGTCTTATGTTCTGACACGCTGGGAGCCGGAAAATACGGCTTTCTGGCAGGATGAGGGCAAGGCGGTCGCCCGGCGCAATCTGTGGATCTCGATCCCGGCGCTGACGCTGGCCTTCGTGATGTGGCAGGTGTGGAGCGTGGCGGTGCTGAACATGCCCAACATCGGCTTCAACTACACCCAGAACCAGCTGTTCTGGCTGGCGGCGCTGCCGGCGCTGTCCGGCGCCACGCTGCGCATCTTCTATTCCTTCATGGTGCCGATCTTCGGCGGGCGCAAGTGGACCGCCTTCTCCACCGCCACGCTGCTGCTGCCGGCCATCGGTATCGGTTTCGCGGTGCAGGATACCAGCACCAGCTACGGCACCATGGCGTTCCTGGCTTTGCTGTGCGGCTTCGGCGGCGGCAACTTCAGCTCGTCGATGGCCAACATCAGCTTCTTCTTCCCGAAGGCGGAGAAGGGTACCGCGCTGGGGCTGAACGCCGGCCTCGGCAACCTCGGCGTGTCGCTGGTGCAGTTCGTGGTGCCGCTGGTGATCACCGCCGGCGTGTTCGGCGCCATGGGCGGTGAGCCGCAGACTTGGGTCAAGGGTGACCAGACCAAGCTGATGTGGCTGCAGAACGCCGGCTTCATCTGGGTGCCGTTCATCGTGCTGTCGACGCTGGCGGCCTGGTTCGGCATGAACGACATCGCCTCGGCCAAGGCCTCGTTCGCCGATCAGGCGGTGATCTTCAAGCGCAAGCACAACTGGCTGATGTGCTGGCTCTACATCGGCACCTTCGGCTCCTTCATCGGGTTCGCCGCCGGCTTCCCGCTGCTGCTGAAAGGCCAGTTCCCGGATGTCGATCCGACCAAGTACGTGTTCCTGGGCCCGCTGGTGGGCGCCCTGGCGCGCCCGGTGGGCGGCTGGCTGGCCGACAAGATCGGCGGCGCCAAGGTGACCCAGGTGGTGTTCGCGCTGATGGTGGCTGCGGTGTTCGGTGTGCTGCAGTTCCTGCCGCAAGGCGGCCAGGGCGGCAGCTTCCAGGGCTTCTTCGCGATGTTCCTGTGCCTGTTCGCGCTGACCGGCATCGGCAATGGCTCGACCTTCATGCAGGTGCCGACCATCTTCCTGACCCTGCACAAGCGCATGGCCGGCAGCAGCGAGGCAGCGCAGAAGCAGGCTGTGGTCAACGCCACCAAGGAGGCCGCGGCGGTGCTGGGCTTCTCCGGGGCGATCGGCGCCTACGGCGGTTTCTTCATCCCGAAGAGCTATGGCACCTCGATCGCGCTGACCGGCGGCGTCGAGGCCGCGCTGTACGCCTTCATCGCCTTCTACGTCAGCTGCCTCGTGATCAACGGCTGGTACTACGCGCGCAAGAACGCCGAAGTTCCTTGCTGAGGCCGGCTCCGCGCCGCACTGACCCGGCGCCTACCGTTTGCCCTTCATGTCGACTCTTTGCCCCGCCCTGTGCGGGGCTTTTTTCATTTTGCAGCGGGAGGTGGATGGGCGCCTAGTTCTTTGGGAGTAGCCGGCATGGCCGGGCGGCAGGGGGAAGGGGTAGTGCCAATGCGCAAGCTTCGGCAAACCTTTGGCGAATGTCGTGCTGGACCCTGCTTCCCTAAGCTTTGCAGTGTGACAACGGGTCAGCCGCGCCTGTCTTGCGCGGCCAATGTTTGGAGGCATGATGAGCCATTTTCTCGACCGCCTGAATTTTCTCGGCAAGGTCCGCAGCACCTTCTCCGACGGCCACGGTGCCGTCGTGAACGAGGATCGCAAGTGGGAGGACGCGTATCGCCAGCGCTGGCAGCACGACAAGATCGTCCGCTCCACCCATGGTGTCAACTGTACCGGCTCGTGCAGCTGGAAGGTTTACGTGAAGAACGGTCTGATCACTTGGGAAACCCAGCAGACCGACTATCCGCGCACCCGCCCGGATCTGCCCAACCACGAACCGCGCGGCTGTCCGCGCGGCGCCTCGTACAGCTGGTACGTCTACTCCGCCCAGCGCGTGAAGTACCCGATGGTGCGCGGCCGCCTGATGAAGCTGTGGCGCGAGGCGCGCAAGACCCTGGGTCCGATCGAGGCCTGGGAAAAGATCAGCCAGAACCCGGAAACCGCCAAGCAGTACAAGTCCAAGCGCGGCCTGGGCGGCTTCGTACGCTCCAACTGGGACGAGGTCAACGAGATCATCGCCGCGGCCAACGCCTACACCGTGAAGAACTACGGTCCTGACCGCGTGATCGGCTTCTCGCCGATTCCGGCCATGTCCATGGTGTCCTACGCCGCCGGCAGCCGCTACCTGTCGCTGATCGGTGGCGTGCCGCTGTCGTTCTACGACTGGTACTGCGACCTGCCGCCGTCCAGCCCGCAGATCTGGGGCGAGCAGACCGACGTGGCCGAGTCGGCCGACTGGTACAACTCCTCCTACCTGATGGTGTGGGGTTCCAACATCCCGATGACCCGCACCCCGGACGCCCACTTCTACACCGAAGTGCGCTACAAGGGCACCAAGACCGTGGCGGTGTCGTCCGACTTCGGCGAGATGGCCAAGTTTGGCGACATCTGGCTGGCCCCCAAGCAGGGCACCGACGCCGCGCTGGCGATGGCCATGGGCCACGTCATCCTCAACGAGTACCACAAGACCGGCAAGTCGGCCTACTTCAACGACTACGTGCGCCAGTACACCGACATGCCGATGCTGGTCATGCTGAAGCAGGGTGCCAAGGGCTACGAGCCGGACTACTTCCTGCGCGCCTCGCACCTGGTCGACAACCTGGGCGAAGACAACAACCCGGAATGGAAGACCCTGGTCTACGACGACAACACCGGCAACATCGTCGCCCCGACCGGCACCATCGGCTTCCGCTGGGGCGAATCCGGCAAGTGGAGCCTGGAAGAGAAGGACGGCCACAGCGGCCGTGAGATCAAGCAGCGCCTGTCGCTGCTCGAGAACCGCGACGAAGTGGTCAGCGTCGGCTTCCCGTACTTCGGCTCCGAGCACGACGAACTCTTGCAGCGTAACGTGCCGGCCAAGAAGGTGCAGCTGGCCGACGGCAGCGAGGCGCTGGTCGCCACCGTGTTCGACCTGATGATGGCGCACTACGGCGTCGACCGGGGTCTGGGCGGCGGCAACGTGGCCACCTCCTACATGGACGACGTGCCGTATACCCCGGCCTGGCAGCAGAAGCACACCGGCGTGAAGCCGGAGATGGTGATCCAGGTGGCGCGCGAGTTCGCCGAGAACGCCGACAAGACCCACGGCAAGTCCATGGTCATCGTCGGTGCCGCGCTGAACCACTGGTACCACATGGACATGACCTACCGCGGCATCATCAACATGCTGATGATGTGCGGCTGTATCGGTCAGAGCGGCGGCGGCTGGTGCCACTACGTTGGCCAGGAAAAACTGCGTCCGCAGACCGGCTGGGCTCCGCTGGCCTTCGCCGGCGACTGGGTGCGCCCGTCGCGCCAGATGAACGGCACCTCGTTCTTCTACGCCCATACCAGCCAGTGGCGTCACGAAAAGCTCGGCACCAATGAAATCCTGGCGCCGACCGCTGACGGCAAGATGGCCGAGATGGCGCTGATCGACTACAACGCCAAGGCCGAGCGCATGGGCTGGCTGCCGTCCGCGCCGCAGCTTGCCAAGAACCCGCTCGACGTTACCGCCGAGGCCGAATCGCTGGGCAAGGACCCGATCCAGCACGCCGTCGACAGCCTCAGGAACGGCCAGCTCGACATGTCCTGCCACGACCCGGACAACCCGGCCAACTTCCCGCGCAACATGTTCGTATGGCGCTCCAACATCCTGGGGTCCTCCGGCAAGGGTCATGAGTACTTCCTCAAGTACCTGCTTGGCACCCAGAACGCGCTGATGGACGACGAGCAGACCGGCATCAAGCCGAAGGACGTGACGGTGCGCCCGGCTGTCGAGGGCAAACTCGACCTCCTGGTGGTGCTCGATTTCCGCATGTCGACCACCTGCCTGTACGCCGACATCGTGCTGCCGACCGCGACCTTCTACGAGAAGGATGACCTCAACACGTCCGACATGCACCCGTTCATCCACCCGCTGTCGGAAGCCGTGCAGCCGCTGTGGCAGAGCAAGTCCGACTGGGAGATCTACAAGGGCCTCGCCAAGAAGTTCTCGGAACTCGCCGGCGACTACATCGGCACGCGCAAGGACCTCGTGCTGACTCCGCTGATGCACGACACCCCGGGCGAACTGGGCCAGCCGTTCGACCCGCGCGACTGGAAGAAGGGCGAGTGCGAACCGGTGCCGGGCAAGACCATGCCGACCATGACCGTGGTCGAGCGCAACTACGGTGACGTCTACAAGAAGTTCACCTCGATCGGCCCCCTGCTGGAAAAACTCGGCAACGGCGGCAAGGGTATCGGCTGGAAGACCGGCCACGAGGTGGAAGAATTGCGCCACCTGAACCACGTCGTCACCGACGAGGGCGTGTCCAAGGGCCAGCCCAAGCTCGACACCGCGATCGACGCCGCCGAAATGATCCTGACGCTGGCACCGGAAACCAACGGCCACGTCGCGGTCAAGGCCTGGGATGCGCTGTCCAAGATCACCGGACGCGACCACACCCATCTGGCGATCCCGCGCGAGCACGACAAGATCCGCTTCCGCGACGTGCAGGCGCAGCCGCGCAAGATCATCTCCTCGCCGACCTGGTCCGGCCTGGAAAGCGAAGAGGTCAGCTACAACGCCGGCTACACCAACGTGCACGAGCTGATTCCCTGGAGAACGATCACCGGCCGCCAGCAGTTCTACCAGGATCACATGTGGATGCGCGCCTTCGGCGAGGGCTTCTCGAGCTACCGCCCGCACATCAACCTGAAGACCACCGGCGCGCTCTTGGGCCAGAAGTCCAACGGCAACAAGGAAGTGGTGCTGAACTGGATCACGCCGCACCAGAAGTGGGGCATCCACAGTACCTATTCCGACAACCTGCGCATGCTGACCTTGTCGCGTGGCGGCCCGCACGTGTGGATTTCGGAAGTGGACGCCAAGAAGGCCGGCATCGTCGACAACGACTGGATCGAGGTGTTCAACGTCAACGGCACGCTGACTGCCCGCGCCGTGGTATCGCAGCGCGTGCCGGAAGGCATGAGCCTGATGTACCACGCCCAGGAGAAGATCGTGAACGTGCCGGGGGCGGAAACCTCCGGCAAGCGTGGCGGTATCCACAATTCGGTGACGCGCGCTGTGACCAAGCCGACCCACATGATCGGCGGCTACGCCCAGCTGTCCTACGGCTTCAACTACTACGGCACGGTGGGTTCCAACCGCGACGAGTTCGTGATCGTGCGCAAGATGAAGAACGTGGACTGGATGGATCGGCCGCTCTCGGAAGGCGCGTAAGCGCATCGGCGGTGCCTGCGGCACCGCCCCTCCCGAGCCTTCTGAGACATTAGGAGTAAGACTATGAAAATCCGAGCCCAAATCGGCATGGTGCTCAACCTCGACAAGTGTATCGGCTGCCACACCTGTTCAGTGACCTGCAAGAACGTCTGGACCAGCCGCGACGGGGTGGAGTACGCCTGGTTCAACAACGTCGAAACCAAGCCCGGCATCGGTTACCCCAAGGAATGGGAAAACCAGGACAAGTGGAAGGGCGGCTGGGTGCGCCGTTCCGACGGCAAGCTGGAACCGCGCCAGGGCAGCCGGCTGAAGATCCTGTCCAACATCTTCGCCAACCCCAACCTGCCGTCCATCGACGAGTACTACGAGCCGTTCACCTACGACTACGAGCACCTGCAGAACGCGCCGGAAATGATCACCCCGCCGACCGCCCGCCCGGTGTCGGTGGTGACCGGCAAGAAGATGGACAAGATCGAATGGGGTCCGAACTGGGAAGACGACCTCGGCGGCGAATTCAGCAAGCGCTCCAAGGACGCGCTGTTCGAAGGCATCCAGAAGGAGATGTACTCGGCCTTCGAGAACACCTTCATGATGTACCTGCCGCGTCTGTGCGAACACTGCCTGAACCCGGCCTGCGTCGCCAGCTGCCCGTCCGGCTCCATCTACAAGCGTGAAGACGACGGCATCGTGCTGATCGACCAGGACAAGTGCCGCGGCTGGCGCATGTGCGTGTCCGGCTGCCCGTACAAGAAGATCTATTACAACTGGACCACCGGCAAGGCCGAGAAGTGCATCTTCTGCTACCCGCGTATCGAAGCCGGTCAGCCGACCGTGTGCTCCGAGACCTGCGTCGGCCGCATCCGCTATCTGGGCGTGCTGCTCTACGACGCCGACAAGATCGAAGCCGCCGCCAGCGTGGAAGACCCGAAGAGCCTGTACGAGGCGCAGCTGGGCGTGTTCCTCGATCCGAACTCTCCGGACGTCATCAAGGAAGCCAAGAAGCAGGGCATTCCGGACGCCTGGATCAAGTCCGCGCAGAAATCGCCGGTGTACAAGATGGCGATGGAGTGGAAGGTCGCCTTCCCGCTGCATCCGGAATACCGCACGCTGCCGATGGTGTGGTACATCCCGCCGCTCTCGCCGATCCAGTCCGCGCTGGAAAACGGCCTGATCGGCGAAAACGGCATCATCCCGGACGTGAAAGACCTGCGCATTCCGATCCGCTATCTCGCCAACCTGCTCACCGCGGGCAAGGAAGAGCCGGTACTCAAGGCTCTGGAAACCATGGTCGCCATGCGCCGCTACATGCGCAAGAAGAGCGTGGACAAGGTCAGCGATGCCGCCACCCTGAAGGGCACGCACCTCAAGCCGCTGCAGGTGGAAGAGATGTACCGCGTGATGGCCATCGCCAACTACGAAGACCGTTTCGTGATCCCGTCCAGCCACAAGGAAATGGTCGAGAACACCTTCGACGACAAGGCGAGCTGCGGCTTCAGCTTCGGCAACGGCTGCTCCACCGGCACCTCCGAGCACAGCCTGTTCGGCAAGAAAAAGGCCACGCCGATCGTGTTCCACGATCTACGCCGCGACCGCAAGGCCAACGCCAGCAAGTGAAGGAGAGCATGATGAAACACTTCAAGGCCCTGTCGGCGCTGCTGAGCTACCCGGAGCCGGAACTGCTCGACGCGCTGCCGGAAATCCGCTTGGTGCTGGCCGAAGCCGACTTGGCCGGCCACACGGCGCCGCTGCTGGCCGAGCTGGAAGCGGACGAGCTGGTCGCGCTGCAGGAGAAGTACGTGCTGGTGTTCGACCGCAACCCGTCGCACTCGCTGCACCTGTTCGAGCACATCCACGGTGAGGACAGGGCGCGCGGCCAGGCCATGGTCGACCTGATGGAAGAGTACAAGGCGCACGGCTACGAGATGGTCAGCAGCGAGCTGCCGGACTACCTGCCGCTGTTCCTCGAGTTCCTGTCGCAGACCGACGCCGACGAGGCCGCACGGCTTCTGTCCGACGCCGTGCACGTGGTCGCCCACGTGGCCGACCGCTTGCGCGAGCACGGCAGCGTCTACGCCGGCGTGCTCGATGCCGTGGTGGCGCTGTCGCCGGTGGCGCCCGAGCCACTGACGGTGCCGCCGGTGCGTGACATGGACGAGGCGCTGGAAACCTTCGGCCCCGGCGTGGACGGTGTCGAGCCCCTGCTCACGCCGACGCTGCGTCCGCAGATCGCCCCGGTCAACTTCTACCCGCAACGGCCGCGTGCCTGATTGTCACCTGCCGCTCTCGGCCGGCCGCCAAGGCTGGCCGAAGCGGAATGGAGGAAAGCCATGAATACCTTGCATCAAATCCTGTTCGGGGTGTACCCGTACATCGCGCTGTCGATCTTCCTGTTGGGAAGCCTGGTGCGCTTCGACCGCGAGCAATACAGCTGGAAGAGCGAATCGAGCCAGATCCTGCACCGCGGCAGCCTGCGGCTCGGCAACATCCTGTTCCACATCGGCATCATCGGCCTGTTCCTGGGGCACGGCGTCGGCCTGTTGACCCCGGTGGCGGTGTGGGACGCGCTGGGTGTTTCCCATAGCTTCAAGCAGGGCTTCGCCATGACCGCCGGCGGCATCATGGGCACGCTGTGCCTGCTCGGTGTGCTGATCCTGCTGCATCGCCGCCTCAGCAGCGAGCGCCTGGCCGCCAACACCACCTGGCGCGACAAGCTGGTGCTGCTGTGGATCCTGGCCACCGTGATCCTCGGCCTGTCCACCATTCCCGTCTCCGCTCAGCACATGGACGGTCACGAAATGGTGCTGCTGATGACCTGGGCGCAGCACATCGTCACCCTGCAGGGCGACGCCGCCAGCTACATCGCCAATGCCTCGATCGTGTTCAAGATCCACCTGTTCATGGGCATGAGCCTGTTCGTGATCTTCCCGTTCACCCGTCTGGTGCACGTGTGGAGCGGCTTCGCCGCCGTGGGCTATTTGGGCCGGGCCTGGCAGCTGGTGCGTCCGCGCGCTTAAGAGCCGCTAACAAAACCCTCTTGGCGTTGTTGCGCGGACTTGCCGTACTACATGTACTGTCTACGTCCGCGCGCCTAGCCAAGACCGTTGCACTGGGTTTTGTTAGTGCCTCTAAGCTGACTCATTTCCGAAGCAAGAAAAAAGCGCTGCTCGCGGGCAGCGCTTTTTTCATGCCGGAGCCGCTTAGCGCTGGCTCGTTTCCAACACCTCGGCCATGTCCTCCTCTTCGCCAGCTGGCCGGCGCGGCGGCCAGAAGAAGTCCAGTGGCCGGCGCAGGAAGTGGCGCCCCACCGCCGGTAGCAGCGGCAGGGCGTCGCGCAGCGTCAGCTTGCGCGAGCGCAGCGCCACCCACAGCGCCAGGTTGAAGCTCACCAGCAGGTTGAGGAGGCCGATCAGCCCGATGCCCAGCACCGACCATACCAGCGTCTGCCAGCTCATCACGTAGTCGAGGCCGACCGCCGCGAACGCCAGGTTGGCCGACGCGAAGGTGATGTGGCGGATGTCGATTGGTAGCCCCAGCAGCACGCCGATGGTGCCGGTCAGGCCGAGAAACAGGCCAAAATAGAAGTTCCCCGCCAGCGCTCCCAGGTTGTGCTCCACGTACTCGGCGACGCGGCGCGTGCGGCGCTCGCCGAGCAGGCGGTTGAGCCAGGGCAGGGCGGCCAGCCGCTCCGGGATGCGCCGGTAGATCGCCATATTGTCGTAATAACCGGCGATCAGCCCGGCCAGGAACAAGTACACCCCGGCAATCGCCGCATGGAACAGCGACAGGCTCGCCAGCGGGTCGATGTCGTGCAACAGATGCTGCGCCTTGGCCACGCTCACCGCCTGGGCGCCGAATAGCTGCTTCCAGCCCTCGGCGATCGCCCATGCCACCGGGATCGCCATCGCCACGTTGCCGACGATGGCGATGAACTGCGTGCGGAACACGCTCACCACCAGCTCCGTCAGCTCGCTCAACTGCGCCTTACCGCCGTTCGGGGTATGGATGGCGGCGGCCAGGCGCGCCGCGGTCATCGCCGGTTGCTTGGTGGCGATGGTGAAGTGCAGCAGCTGGATCAGCATGAAGCCGAAGGCATAGTTCAGACCGAAGGCCATCCCCTCTACCAGCAAGGGCAGGTGGGCCTGCGCCAGGGTTAGCTTGATCAGCGCCATGAAGCCGACGATCAGCCCGGCCCCCATCGCGGCCTTGGCCATGCCCAGCCACTCCTTGCGGCTCTCGGCGATGTAATGCTCGCCGCGCTGGCCGGCATGCTCGGTCACCTGCAGCGCCAACAGCTCGATGTTCGACGTGAACAGGTCGGACAGTTTGTGGCGGCGATTGTCGGCGCGCACCAGTTCGCCCGTGAGCCGGAACAGCGTCGGCTCGGCCACCGGGTCGTAGCCCGGCGTCAGCAGCGTCAACACCTGGCGCAGGCGGTGGATGTGCTGGCGCAGTCGCTGCAGGTGGTAAGTCAGGCCGACCGAGATGCCGTAGCGCGAGGCGTTCTTGCGGATACGCAGCACGATGCCCTCGCACTGCTCCAAGAGCACCAGGATGTGCTTCTCGTCCTCGTCAGCCTCGCTGTGATCCATTGCGGCGTGGCGCTGGCCCTCGACGAAGCGGAACACCTCGGCGTTCAGGTGGAGGAATGGCGACTCGAAGCGCTCGATGTCCGGATGTACCCGCACCAGCTCCGGTTCCAGACCGATCGCCACGATGCGCGAGGACAGCACCTGCACCGCCTCCAGCAGTTGCCAGCGGGTATGGGCGAGGGCGTCGGTGTCGGTTTCCTCCTCCCAGTGCAGCGCACGCCACAGGTCGCCACAGACCTCCTGCGGCAGCTCCTGCACCCACTGGTAGTCGCGTTTGTCACGGAACAGCTGGCTGAACACGTCCTTCAGGTAGCCGGGATTCTTCGGCGGCGGCAGCAGCCGTTCGCCGATGCGGGTCTTCATCGACGAGAAGAACCCCTCGTTCGACAAGATGCCGACGTCGGTATAGAGCTGAATCTGGCGCGTATCACCCAGTTGCCGCAGCAGGCAGCGCCGCAGGTTGGCGCGGTAGTCGGGGCGCTGCTCCAGCAGGTAGCTCAGTGCGCGCACGTTCTTGATCGCCTGTGCGCTGTCGGAAGGATGGGCTGGCCGGATCAGGTCGATCAGGGTGGCCAGCAAAGTCGTCGGGGAATGCTGCTGACTGTCGGCCAGCGTACGCAGCAAGGTATCCATAGGCAAGTTCTCCGGCCGGCTGGCGCCGGCGAGTGGATAGGATGGCCTAAGTTGGCCTGCTCAATAGGGGGGCGGTTGCCCAGTAGGAACCGGTTCATGGTCACACTGGGTGGTCCGAATCGGGGCCGGGCTCGCCGGCAAGGCCGTCATCGGCGCGATGTGCTACCCCGCTTGCGGAAGGCCCGCGAGGGCGTGTGAACCGGTTGTCGGAATGCCACGCAAACGAAGAAAGGCCATGGGGAGGCCGATTAGTTCTTTCGTATGAGTGTGTCGGGGCGGCGTAGCCGTTACCATGACGGGGAGTTATGGTGCCTTAAGCTGTCACCTTTGCCGCCCTGCCGATATGCTCCGTATTGTGCCCGATGGCGGAGCGATTTGTCCCGTTTTCCATCCCTGTTCGCCACGCTCATAAACGTGGTGGTGTGCATTGATGCTCATGAAGCATGCTAAAATATGATAGGCATGCTTATTGCATACGCCTTTGTGTTTAACTGGAGTCGACCCCGATGCTGTCCCGCCTTTCCCTCGCCGCCAAGCTGATGTTGCTGCTGGTTCCCTTCGCCTTGGTGACGATCGGCCTGGCGTCGATGATTGCGCTGGAGCGCTGGCGTGGGGTAGAGCAGCTGGAACTGTCGCAGCGCCAAGTTCACACGGCAGGGCTGGCCAGCAGCCTGATCCACGCCCTGCAGGTGGAGCGCGGCCTGAGCAACGGCTACCTGAACGCGCAAGGCAGTGTGCCGGCGGCGCTGGGCGAGGCGCGAGGCAAGACCACCGAGGCACTGGCCGCCTTCAAGGCCGGTCTGGCCGAAGACGAGGCGGCGGGGCAGGGCAGCGCGCTTGCCGCAAGTATCGCGACGCTGCTGCAACAGCGCTCCTCCATCGACGCCCGTGCCGTGGCCGCTCCGGCGGTGTTCGCCGGGTTTTCCGAGCGGATCGAGGCGCTGACCGGGCTGATCTCGCAGCTGGCCAAGTCCGGCCAGGAACCGGCGGCGTTGCGCGAGACGGCGGTGCTGCTCAACGTGCTGTGCGAGAAGGAGTTCGCCGGCCGCGAGCGCGGCTTCGTCAACGGCGTGCTGGTGCGGGGCGCCTTCGATCAGGCCAGCATGAGCCAGTTCGACGCGCTGGTGGCCAAGCAGGAGGTGTGCGCCGCGCAGGCGCGGCAGCTGGCCTCGGCGCATTTCCTGCAGCAAGTCGAGGCGCTGGCGCACAGCCCGGACGGCCAGGCGGTATTGGCGTTGCGCCAGACCCTGCGCAGCCAGCCGCTCGGTGAGCCGGCCGGCGTGACGCCGGCGCAATGGTTCGCCGACTCCACCCGCCGTATCGCCGGTCTCAAGACCCTGCAGGACGAGTTGCTGACCGGCATGGCCGCCCGTCTCGAGACGGCGAGTCGTGACGCCCGCACGGGCCTGCGACTCACCATCGGCGGCACCATCGCCGCGCTGCTGCTGCTGACCATCCTGGCCGTGCTGATCTACCGCGGCATCTGCCACCCGGTGCGCCGCCTGGAGGGGATCATGACCGGCATGAGTCAGGACCTGGATCTGTCGGTGCGCGCACGGGTTGCCGGCAGCGACGAAGTCGCGCGCATGGGCCAGGCCTTCGATCACCTGGTCGAGTCGTTCGCCGCCACGCTGTCCCAGGTCAAGCACAACGCCCATCAGCTGGTCGGCGCGGCCGATGCGCTGCAGGCAGTGTCGGGCCGTGCGGCGAACGCGGCAGAAACCCAGACCGAATCGTCCACCGAGATCGCCGCCGCAGTCGAGGAAATGGCCAGCGGCATCGCCATGGTCAAGGACAATACCCGCGAGTCACAGCAGATGGTGTGCGACATGCAAAACAGCCTGGACACCGGCCGCGCGCGCATGGGCGAAACCAGTGGTGTGATGCGCGACACCTCGGCGGCGCTCGGCCGGGCCGGCGAATCGATCGGCCAGCTGCGCGAGAAGTCGCAGAGCATCAGCACCATCATCACCGCCATCCGCGAGATTGCCGACCAGACCAATCTGCTGGCGCTCAATGCCGCCATCGAGGCGGCCCGTGCCGGCGAGAGCGGACGCGGCTTCGCCGTGGTGGCGGACGAGGTGCGCAAGCTGGCCGAACGCACCGCCCAGCAGACACTGGAGATCACCACGCTGGTCGACGGCATCCGCCAGGAGACCTTCGCCGCCGCCCAACTGATGGACTCCGCCCGCAGCCAGATGGACCTGGGACTCGAGCGAGTCGGCCTGACCGTGTCCGACCTCGACGGCATCCATCGCCAGGCCAGCGATTCGGCGCTCAAGTGCGAGGAAACCGCTGCCGCCATGCAGCAGCAGACCGCCGCCAGCGCCGACGTGGCGCAGAACGTCGCCCGCATCGCCGCGCTGGCCGAAGACAACTCGACCATCGTGCACCAGGCGGCGGAACTGGCCACCCAGCTCAACCAGACCGCCGGTGACCTGGTCGCCATGGTCGACCGTTTCAAGCACGAACAGAGGGGCTGAAGAGTGAAGGGGCCGGCAGGGTGGCGCCGTATCGTATCGCCATGCCGGCCAAGTAGGGGCCGCAGCATCGAGAGTCATTTTCCTGGCGGGCAACAAACGGATTCGTGCTAGTAGACACGAGGCGTGTCGTCGGCCGGGTGATAGGCGGAAGCGGGAGCGAGGGCACTCTGTGCCGGCCGAGGTAGCCGGTGCCCCTCCCGCAGCAGGGTCTCGAACTGACTGGCCGGTAAAGGGCGGCTCAGATAATAGCCCTGCATTTCGTCACAACCGTGTTCGCGCAGGTAGTGAAGCTGTTCCCGGGTCTCCACGCCTTCGGCGATCACCCTGCGCTTGAGGCTGTGTGCCAGCGAGATCACGGCCACGGCGATCAGCCTGTCGTCGGGGCTGCTCATGATGTCCCGCACGAACGACTGGTCTATCTTCAGCGTGTCGATGGGGAAGCGTCTGAGGTAACTCAGGTTGGACGAACCGGTGCCGAAATCGTCCAGCGACAAGTGCAACCCGATGGCTCTCAGTTCCTGCAGCATGAGCACCGCCCGGTCGGGTTCGTCCACCATCATGCTTTCGGTCAGTTCCAGCTCCAGCAGCGTTGCGTCCAGGCGGGTTTCCCGCAGGATGCGCTGCACCCTCTCGACCAGGTCGTGCTGGCGGAATTGGCAGGCGGACAGGTTGACGGCAACCCGCCCCACCGCCAGTCCGGCGTCCTGCCAAGCCTTGACTTGCGTACAGGCGGTGCGCAGCACCCACTCGCCGATGGGGAAAATCAGGCCGCTTTCTTCCGCCACCGGGATGAATTCCGCCGGAGAAACCATGCCCAGATCCGGAGCCTGCCAGCGAATCAGTGCCTCCATGCCGACGATGCGACCGCTGGGCAAGTCCGCCTTGGGCTGGTAGTGGAGCACGAACTCCTCCCGCTCAAGCGCATGGCGCAGGCGCACCTCCAGCTCCATGTCCCGCATGGTCTTGGCATTGATGTCCGGAGCGTAGAAACAGAAGCCGTTGCGCCCTTGTGCTTTTGCCTGGTACATCGCGGCATCGGCATGTTTCAGCAACTGCTCTTCCGACTCCCCGTCGCCGGGGTAGACGCTGATACCGATGCTTCCGCTCAGACACAGCTCCCGTTCGGCAAGCGTTCCGGGTTGGGCCAAGGCTGCCAGTATATTGCGTACTATCGGTACCGCGTCATCAACACGGGATAGGTCGGTGAGGAGAATCACGAATTCGTCACCGCCCAGACGGGCCACCGTATCGGTGAGTCGCACGCATCCCAGCAGCCGCGCGGCGGTGGCCACCAGCAGCACGTCGCCATTGTCATGGCCGAGACTGTCGTTGACCAGCTTGAAACGGTCCAGATCGAGCAGCAGCACGGCTACCAGCCGCCCGGCACGCTGCGCGTGCAGCATGGCCTGGCGCAGGCGGTCCCTCAGCAGGTTGCGGTTGGCCAGCCCGGTCAGTGCGTCGTGGGTGGCCTGATGTTCCAGTTGTGCCTCGTAGGATTTGCGTTCGGTGATGTCGCTGAGCACGCTCACCAGGTGGGTGACCCTCCCTTCCTCGTCATGAACCGGTGCCACGGTCAGTTCGTTCCAGAACAGTGAGCCGTCCTTGCGGTAATGGCGCAGTTCGGCCTGGCCGGCGCGCTGTTCTCGCCGCGCGGCGTGAATCTCCTCCAGGGCCCGCTGCTCCTGGTCCTCGCCCAGCAGGAAGCGGTCGTTGCGCCCGATGGCCTCGGCCGCGGTGTAACCGGTGATGCGTTCGAACGCCGGATTGACATAGACGATAGGGGTGTCCGGCAGGCCGAGATCGGTAATGACGATGCCGTTGCGGCTGGACTCGATCGCCCGCTCGCGCAGGCGCAGGGCCTCTTCGGCCCGCTGGCGGGCCTTGCCGGTACGCAGCGCCGCGATACCGAAGGCCAGATCGTCGGCCAGTTCGTGCAACAGGGCTACTTCCTCGGCATCGAAGGCCAGCGGGTCCTCCGAGTACAGGGTCAAGGCGCCGAGCACCCGGGCGGCAGCGGTCAGCGGCAGGGATATGGCCGCCGCCACGCCACCCCCGGGCGGCAGGTCGTGGCTGATGATGGTCCGGCCCGTCCGGATGGCGGCGCTGGTCGGTCCGGTGTCTCCCTCCTCCGGCAGGATCCCCGGCCCTTCTCCGCTGGCCGCGTGGGCAACCCGTTGCCACGCGGTGGTCTGCTCCGGGGGGGCGTAGGCGACGAAGGCCAGGCGGTAGCCCCCGATGTCGACGATATGGCGACAGATGTCATCGAGCAGCGTACTCTCTTCGTCCGCCCGCACCAGCGCCTTGTTGCACTCGCTCAGCACTCGCAGCGTGCGGTTCAGCCGTGTAACGGCGGCCTGGTTTTTCCACAGCGCATCGGCCATGTCGTTCAGCGCGTGGCTCAATACCGTAAACTCGTGGCCGCCGTCGGGAGGCAGTCGCATGGAGAGGTCGCCGCGCCCGATGCGTACGGCAAAGTCCATGCAGCGGCGCACGGAATGATTGATGTTGCGGGAGATCAGCGCCGCGACGAGAGTGCCAAGCAGCAGCGCGGCCAAGCCGCTGCCGATCGCCGTCGCGGTGCTGGCACGCGCCAGCTCCTGTGTCTGGCTCAACGTGGCGGCGGCGCTGTCCACTGTAGAGGCATAGAGGTGGTCCAGCAGCGGCTCGACGGTGTTGACGGTGGCAAGATAGCGCTCCGTTCCCGCATTGATTTCCTCCGTGATCCGGGCATAGCGTTGAAACGACACCACATAGCTGTCAAGCAGTCGGCCTAGCCGGGCTCGCAGCGGTGGTGGCAGGCGGGCAAACTCGGCCTCGGCCTTGAAGCGGTCGGCGGTGGCCTGCAGCGCGACAACATACTTGTCCTGGTCGCGCAACAGGAAATCCTTCTCGTGCCGCCGCAGTGTCAGTAGGTCGATCGTCAGCCGAGGCAGGTCATGCTGCTCCACGATGGCTTCGATCTCATGCGCCTTAGTGCGTAACTCGCCTTCCAGGTCCGAGTCCATCCGGCCGAGGCGGCCGTAGCGTTCGACCACCTGCATGAAGCCGGACTCGTAGCCACTGGCGAGTCGTTCGATCTCTCGCGTCTCCCGAACCGTGGCCGGATCGTTCCACAGTTGGCGGATCGCAGCCATGTTCTCGCGGATCTGGGCGATCTCGTTTTGCAGCAGCGTTGCATAACGGGACTTGGCCTCGTGGAAGCCGAACTCCCGCACCTTCAACAGGAAGTCCTTCTCGTAGCGGCGGGCCTTGTTCATTGCTGCCTTGCTTCTCAAACTGCGTTCAGCGATGTGTTGCTCGGTGTCCAGATAAGACTTGAGAGCGGACAAGGTGCGGTAGTCGCTGCGCAAGGAGACCAGGCTGACAGCCAGCGTCAGGCCGATCATCGTGGCGAACGCCAGCGCCAGTTTGGCCCGCAGGCTCAAGCCCCCCGCGGCGGGTGAGAGGAGGTTGGGCTGGGGCATGACTGGCACTCAGTCCAGATAGGGGACGAAGTCGTTGGCCTGGACCAGGTCGGTTACCTGGGGCGACAAGGCAAATTCGATGAAGGTACGCGTCAGCCCACTCGGGGTGGTTTTGGTCACCAGCGTGAGCGGGCGCGAAATGGGAAAGTTGCCGTTACGGATGTTCTTGCTGGTGGCCGGTACGCCATCCAGGGCCAGGAGCCGGATCGGAACACCGGCCTGCATCTTGCGCTCGGCCTCGCCGACCGAGGTGTAGCTGATGCCATTGGGGTCGTTGGCGATTTCGGCGATGCGAACGGCGTTGTCACCGGTTTGCCGACTGGCCTTGATGTCCTCGTACTTGAGGTTGAAATACTGGCTAAACAATTCCGCCGAACTGTAACTGGGCTTTGGGTTGAGCACCGTGATCGGCTGGTTCCTCCCTCCCAGTTTGTCCCAGCGCGTGATGCGGCCGGTGAAGATGCCGACGATCTGCCGGTTGGAGAGCGAGCGCACGAGGTTGTCCCGGTGCACGATGAGGCAGATGCCGTCCCGGGCGATGGGTACGCCGTAGAGATCGGCCTCCTTGTCGGAGAGTGCACGGGAGGCCATGCCGATGTCAGCCTTGCCTTCTCGCGCATCGCTGATCCCTCGACCCGATCCTCCGGTTTGCACTTCCACCTGCACGCCATGGTGCAGGCTCTGGAAACGTTTGCCGATGTCCATCATCAGTGGCGCCATGGTGCTGGAGCCGGTGAGCAGCAGCCGTCCCGACAGGGCCGCTGGCGCAGTGCTCATGGGAGTCGGACCGGTTTCCGCGCCGGCCGCACCGATGCACAGGAACACCGCGATCGACAGGGTGCGAAATAGCTTGTTCGGCCCGCTCATGAAATCCTCCTCGTCGCTGCCGTCGTGCTTGAAGCACAGGGCATGCTTAAATAGGGAGTGCCCGTGATCGACGGTGGGCATCTTGCACCATTCCGGTGAGGCACGAAAATCGTAGGCATGCTGCGCCGGAGGGGGCGTATTGTGGGAATGGGTGGAATGGATACGCCCTTCAAGGGTAGACTTTTGGCATGTGTTATCAACTTATTTATACGAACGGCATTTAAACGCCGATTTTCTGTTGATCGATGGCGCCAGCGAAATCCCCCTTCCATGCTTGGTGCGGTTTATGGCCATGTCCATGACGGCTCTAGTTACTTCGGTGTAGAAGGAGGTGGTCGTTTGTGGGAATGTGCACGGCTTTTGCTTTCGATATACTGAATGATGAAAAGCTTAAGCCCGGGGAGCTTCCCCGTCTGGAGTTGACATGCTGACCGACCGCTTCGGCCGCACCATCGAGTACCTGCGGCTATCGGTGACCGACCGATGTGATCTGCGCTGTACCTACTGCATTCCCAAAGGCTTCAAGGGATTCGAGGAGCCGGAGAACTGGCTGACCTTCGACGAGATCGAACGCGTGGTGGCGGCCTTCGTGCGTCTCGGCACCCGGCGCGTGCGTCTCACCGGGGGGGAGCCGCTGCTGCGGCGCAACCTGCCGCAACTGGCGGCCCGCCTGTCGGCGCTCGATGGACTTAACGACCTGTCACTCACCACCAACGCCACCCAGCTCGCGCGCCACGCCGATGCCCTGTTTCAGGGCGGCGTGAACCGCCTTAATATCAGCCTCGACTCGCTCAAGCGCGAGTGCATGCACGAGATCACCGGCCGCGACAGCCTGCCGCAGATCATGGACGGCCTGATGGCGGCCAAGGCCGCCGGCTTCGCCCCGATCAAGATCAACATGGTGGCGATGAAGGACGTCAACGAGTCCGAAATCGAGAATATGGTGGCGTTCTGCATCGAACAGGGTTTCGTGCTGCGCCTGATCGAAGCCATGCCGATGGGCGAGACCGGGCAGTCGGCGCATTACCTCGATCTGCAGCCGGTGCTGGAAAAGCTGCGCGCCACCTTCGACTTGGTCCCGCAAGCCGAGACGCTCGGCGGCGGCCCGGCCCGTTACTGGAAAACCCGCGACAACGCATTCTCGCTCGGTGTCATCACGCCGATTTCCCAACACTTCTGTGCTACCTGCAACCGCCTGCGCCTGTCGGTGGACGGCACGCTCTACATGTGCCTGGGGCAGGATGAGCGTTTCGAACTGCGTCCGCTGCTGCGTGCCGGCATCAGCGATGCCGGACTGGAGGATGCCATCCGTACCGCCATCGAGCTCAAGCCGGAAAAGCACGAGTTTCGCGAGAAACCGACCAAGATCGTGCGCTTCATGTCGATGACCGGGGGGTGACATGCGCTCGGTCGAACCACTACTGCAAGGATTCCGCCGCTTCCAGTCGCGCTATTTCGGTGAATTGGACTTGTTCGATGAGCTGCGCCATGGTCAGCGCCCGAGTACGCTGGTGATCGGCTGCTGCGATTCGCGCGTGCATCCCGCCACCCTGACCGGCTCCGAGCCGGGAGAGCTGTTCATCGTGCGCAACGTCGCCAACCTGGTGCCGCCCTGCGACGAGACGCTGACGCACGCCAGCGTGGCAGCGGCGCTGGAATTTGCCGTGCTGTCGCTCAAGGTCGAGCGTATCATCGTGTTCGGCCATGCCTGTTGTGGCGGCATCCGCGCCCTGATGCAGCGCTCGGTCGAGGAGTCCAGTGCGTTGAAGCGTTGGCTGGAAATTGCCGAACCCGCGCGCCGCTTCGTCGAGTCCAGTTGCGCCGACGCCAGCGACGAGGAGCGCCTTCGCCAATGCGAGAAGGCGGCGATTCTGGTGTCTCTCGACAATCTGCTGTCCTATCCGTGGCTGCGCGAGCGGGTGGAGCAGGGCACGCTGCTGCTGGACGGCTGGTATTTCGACATTCACGACGGGGCGTTATGGGGATTTGACCCGCAGCAGAAAGGCTTCGTACCATTGGTATGCCCCATCCAGAAACCTGATACATGAACCTGCCTCCCCCGGCCGAACTGTCCCGCCCCTTGGGCCTCGGCCTGTCGGCCAAGATCATCGGTGCCTTGTTGGCCGTTTTGCTGATGGCGCTGAGCGCCATCGGCGCGACGCTATGGCTGTCCTGGCAACTCCAAGGCGGCGCAGCCGCCATCAACGACGCCGGCAGTCTGCGCATGCGCGTCACCCGGCTGTCGCTGGACGTGCAGCGCTTCCACGATGGCGAGCTGCCACGTGCTATGGTCGAGACCGCCATCACCCATTACGACCGGACCCTCGTCCTGCTGAAGCGGGGCGACAGCTCGCGTCCCTTGCTGGTGCCGCGCACCGCGCAGATCCAGCTCGACTTCAAGCATGTCGCGGACCAGTGGAACGAGCGCATCCGTCCGCAGGGGCTGGCGCTGCTCGCCGCCGGGAGCGGCGCCAGCTTGCAGTCCATCAAGCAGTTCCAGTCGATGACCAGCCAGTACGTCGACGTGATCAACCGCTTCGTCGCCGACATGGAAGCCTACAATGCGCGCAATACCGAGTATCTGCGCTACTGCCAGCTGATGCTGGCGGCACTGGGGGTAGTGGGCACGGTGGCCCTGATCTATCTGATGATGCTGCTGGTGCTCAACCCCCTCGATAAGCTGCACCAGGGCATCCAGCAACTGGCGGAGGGCCATTTCGACGTGGCGGTGCCGGTTGAATCCGACGACGAGTTCGGCCAGGTGAGCCAGGGTTTCAACCTGATGGCGCAGCGTCTGGCCGAGGCCCGCGCCACGCTGGAAGAGAGGGTGCGTGCCAAGACCGCGTCACTGCGGCAGAAGAACCAGGAGTTGGCGCTGCTCTACGAGATCGCCGCCTTCCTGAACCAGCCGCAGTCGCTGGAAAGCCTGTGCCAGGGCTTTCTCTCCAAGGTGATGGCGGCGTACCGCGCCGATGGCGGTGCGGTACGGCTCACCGACCCCGAGCAGGGCATCGTCTACGTGGTGGCCGACCAGGGCATGCCGGAAGCCTTGCTCAAGGAAGAGCATTGCATCCGCGTCGGCGACTGCCTGTGCGGCGAAGTGGCCGAAACGCCGGCGAGCCGCGTGGAGACGCTGGGAACAGGGGATGACAAGGGGTGCAGCCGTGAAGGCTATCGCGTCATTTCCGCCTTCCCGATCACCGTGCAGGGCCGCGCCCTGGGCCTGTTCAACCTGCATTATCGCGAGGCCGTCATCATGACCCCGCAGCAGACCCGTCTGCTCGAAGTGCTGGGGCAGAACCTGGCCGTCGCCATCGAAAACCAGCGCCTGTTCGCCAAGGAGCGCGAGCTGGCGGTGCTGGAAGAGCGCAACCTGGTGGCGCAGGGGCTGCACGACAGCATCGCCCAGGGCTTGTCCTTCCTGAACTTGCAGGCCCAGATGTTGCGCCAGGCTCTGCAGTTGAACGACAAGGATCTGCTCGACGACACCGTCGGCCTGATCGAGACCGGCATCAAGGAGAGCTACGACGACGTGCGGGAGCTGCTCAATAACTTCCGCTCCAAGCTGTCGGAAAGCCTGATGCAGGCCATCTCCACCGTGCTGGAGCGCTTCCGCCGCCAGACCGGCATCAAGGTCGAATTGCGCTCCGAAGGGCTGACGGTGCCGCTGATGCCGGAGCAGCAACTGCAGATCCTGTTCATCCTGCAGGAAGTGTTGTCCAATGTGCGCAAGCATGCGCAGGCCACGCAGGTGGTCGTCCGCCTGAAGGACGACGGCAGTGCCTTCGAGCTGGATATCAAGGACAATGGCGTCGGCTTCGCCATGGACGCGGTGGCCGGCAAGGCCGACACCCATTTCGGCCTGTCCATCATGAAAGAACGGGCGGCGCGTGCCGGCGTGGCCCTGCGCATCAGCAGCCAGCCCGGCCATGGCACCTCGGTACACCTGAAACTGCCGCGTGCGCAGCGCAAGGCCGCCTGACCATCGACATCGACTTTGACCAGAGAGAGTTATGCCTGACAACCCGATCCGTATCCTGTTGGTCGACGACCACACCCTGTTCCGCAGCGGCATCCGCATGCTGTTGTCGCGCCAGCCCGAGCTGGCCGTCGTGGGCGAGGCCGCCGATGGGGCGGAAGGGGTGAAGCTGGCCAAGCAGCT
Source organism: Pseudogulbenkiania sp. MAI-1 (assembly GCF_000527175.1). NCBI lineage: Bacteria > Pseudomonadati > Pseudomonadota > Betaproteobacteria > Neisseriales > Chromobacteriaceae > Pseudogulbenkiania > Pseudogulbenkiania sp. MAI-1. Next base: position 1,484,094 of record NZ_AZUR01000001.1, read on the forward strand.
GATGCCGGACGTGGTGTTGCTCGACCTGCACATGCCGGGCATCTCCGGCGTGGAAGCGCTGAGCCTGCTGCTGCAGGACAACCCGACGCTGGCGGTGGTGATGCTGACCGTGTCGGAAGACGCCGACGACCTGACCGCGGCACTCAAGGCCGGTGCGCGCGGCTATCTGCTGAAGAACATCGACGCGGACTTCCTCAAGCAGTCCATCATCAAGGCGGCCGCCGGCGAATCGGTCATGAGCGAGGCGATGACCGCCAAGCTGATGGCGCATTTCCGCGCCGGCGCGCCGGCACCTTCGCAACAGCAGCAGGAGCTGGAAAAGCTGACGCCGCGCGAGCGGGAGATTCTCGGTTTCCTGGCGCAGGGGCAGAGCAACAAGGAAATCGCCCGCACGCTCGATCTGGCCGAGAGCACGGTCAAGATTCACGTGCAGAACATCCTGAAGAAGCTGGGGCTCTCGAGCCGGGTGCAGGCGGCGGTGTACGCGGTCGAGCACGGCGTCGCGCGACGCGGCGAGTAACAACAGGGGAAGCGAAACGAAGGCGGCCTTGGCCGCTTTTTTCATTTGCGCGGCGGACCCAAACTGGGACTGCGGGGCCGGCGGCGGGCATCAACACTCCTCCCCGGCCACGTCGCTGGCCCGATCGAAGTTGTGCTCCCCGGCGAAGGGGTCAATCAGAAAATATCGTCACAGCGTTCGGCAAGGAAGCGGGCATCGTCCCGGTCGTGCGCCCGTTGGCGAACTTTTTGCTGCCGGACTTTTTCCGCTTCGCTGAGCTGCGGTTTGGCTACCGCGTAAAGAAAGCTCTCATGCTGGTCGCGAGCCTGTTTTCGACGAACGCTTAGAGGGATACGAGAGATCATCCTGTCTCCTCATCTACTGCTTCACTGGCATGGTTCACCAGAAGGCATTCGCTTTACAAAATGAGCCTAATTCCTTCTTTTGTAAAGCATAAAGGGGGTTTTGTTCCGCGCGATGTTGCAGGAATGTCCCTGCCAGCCAGCATGACGCCGAATCATTTCGGTTTCATGTCGGGCCGGGTACGAACGGGTGCCGGTTTGATGACGGCGATATGGCGGATGAGAGCAATAATGATCTTTTAGAATATTGATCTAATTAGAAAATCTATTTGGTTATAACGTAATCGGTTACTCTCTCGTATCGTTTTCGAGAGCGTCAGGGGGTCTTATGGAGTTGGGCTATGTCGTAGCCGGTCTTCTCGTTGGTTTTGTCGTCGGGTTGACCGGTGTGGGCGGAGGCTCGCTGATGACCCCCATCCTGCTGTGGTTCGGAATCTCGCCCGCCACCGCGGTCGGTACCGATCTGTTGTATGCGGCCATCACCAAGGCCGGTGGCGTGCTGGTGCACCATCGCCAGCGCCATGTGGACTGGGGTATCACCATCCGCTTGGCGGCCGGCAGCCTGCCGGCCGCGCTGGTGACCTTGCTCGTGCTGTCCAACATCGATCTGCCTACCGCCACCATCAACGCCGTGATCAAGCTGAGCCTGGGCGTGGCCCTGATCCTGACCGCGCTCGCCATCCTGTTCAAGCCGCTGCTGATCAAGTTCGCGCACCGCGTTCACCCCGGCCTGCTGGATGAGACCCGCGCCCGCACCGTGCCGACGGTACTGATCGGCGTGATGTTGGGGGTGCTGGTGACGCTGAGCTCGATCGGTGCCGGTGCGCTGGGCACGCTGGCGCTGTTCCTGCTCTACCCGGCGCTGCCGACCACGCGTCTGGTGGGCACCGAGATCGCCCACGCCGTGCCGCTGACGCTGGTGGCCGGTATAGGTCACGCCAGTATGGGCAACCTCGATTACGGCCTGCTGGTCAACCTGCTGATTGGGTCGCTGCCGGGCATCTGGATGGGCAGCCGGCTGACCAGGAAGATGGCGGAGAGCTGGATGCGCCCGGCGCTGGCGATCATGTTGGCCATCGTCGGCACCAAGTTGGTGTACTGATCGAGACATCGTCTTTTCTCAAGCCCGGGGCGCCGATGCCAACATCGGCGCCCCGGGCTTTTGTACGTCTTGTGGTACGCGAGACGCGTGCGGCCGTGGCTGTGACAAAGCCTAAGCCCTTATCCATCAGCTTCGCTCCGTAGCCTGTCGATACTGCCGTGGTGTAAAGCCGGTCAGAGCCTTGAACTGCCGGCTGAATGCGCTGTGATCGGTGTAGCCGCACTGCAGTGCCACATCGGTAATCGGCATTTTGGTATGCAGCAAGCGATGCGCATGTTCCAGGCGTGCCTTGTGGATCATTTGCCGTGGCGTCAGATGGAAAACCCGCTTGCAGTGCCGTTCCAATTGTGCGGCTGAAATACCGGCAATCCTCGTCAACTCACCCATGGTAATGGGGCGATTGAAATGAGCGCGAATGTATTCGTCCACGGCGGCAAGGTGCTGATAAGCGGGATGCGTGTTGCTGGCCGATTGCAGGTCAACCGAGATGCCCATCAACCCGATGATTTCTCCTTTGCGGTTGTACAAAGGCCATTTGTACGTCAGGCACCAGCCAGGTTCGCGGTTCTTGTAAAGATGCAGTTCTAGCTGGTTCTCAAGAACCAATCCCTGCTCCAGAACCCGTCGGTCCTGCTCTGTATAGCCAGGGCCCAGCTGCGCCGGAAAGACTTCAGCGCTGGTTTTACCCAACAACGGCTGCAGCTGCTTCAAGCCGCAGCGCTGCACCAGAGTGTGATTGGCAATAAGGTAGCGCGCCTCTACATCCTTAATGAATATCGCCGCATTCGGGATGACATCCAGTAGAGGCAGCAACGGCGCCACTCCCGCCAGCCATTCCTCGATGGTTTCAGGACGGCGTTGCTCATCCCCCTGGTACAACATGGCAAGTGCGCTCGGTGTCATGAATTCCACTCCCCGGTCTCCGTGCAACTCCCCCTTCCCGTTCCTGCTTTCAGGGGCAAAGCAAGAAGCTTGCAGCACGGCTTGCGTCATGTCGAGCCGCCCGTGAGGCTGGCAATGCCAATCGCACACTACCAAAACTATGCCGATTTCGTCATCAAAGATGAAGATAACCATCAAGATTATCGGCATCGATGAGTCCATTCTATGGCTTAGAAATTGACTGCAGGACTCAACTCCGATTGGCTCTTGTAAATGGACAGGATTATGAAACAGGTACACATCATCGATTCCCACACTGGCGGTGAACCCACTCGCCTGGTGATGACAGGCTTTCCCGAACTGGCTGGCAGCACGATGGCCGAGAAGCGCGACGCGTTGCGCGAGCAGCACGACAAGTGGCGCCGTGCCTGCCTGCTGGAGCCGCGTGGCAACGATGTGCTGGTCGGCGCTCTATATTGCGAGCCGGTATCGCCAGGTGCTACCTGCGGCGTGATTTTCTTCAACAATGCCGGCTACCTCGGCATGTGCGGCCACGGCACCATCGGCCTGGTCGCCTCGTTGCATCACTTGGGGCAGATCCAGCCCGGCGTGCACAAAATCGACACCCCGGTCGGCCCGGTCAGTGCCACCCTGCATGACGACGGCGCGGTGACCCTGCGCAACGTACCGGCCTACCGCTACCGTCAGCAGGTCCCGGTCGAGGTGCCCGGCCATGGCCGCGTTTACGGCGATATCGCCTGGGGCGGCAACTGGTTCTTCCTGGTCGCCGATCACGGGCAGTCGCTACGGCTCGAGAATGTCGACGCCCTGACGGAGTTCACCTGGGCGATGCTCAAGGCCTTGGAGGACCAGGGCATCCGCGGCGAAGACGGCGCCCTGATCGACCATGTCGAGCTGTTTGCCGACGACGACCAAGCCGACAGCCGCAACTTCGTCATGTGTCCAGGCAAGGCCTACGACCGTTCGCCCTGCGGCACCGGTACCAGCGCCAAGCTGGCGTGCCTGGCGGCCGACGGCAAGCTGGCCGAGGGCGAGCGCTGGGTTCAGGCCAGCATCACTGGCAGCCGGTTCGAAGGCCGTTACGAATGGGAAGGAGAGCGCATCCGCCCGTTCATTACCGGCCGTGCCTACATGACCGCCGACAGCACGCTGCTGATCGACGAACAGGATCCCTTCGCGTGGGGCATTTGAGCCAGCACGTCTGACGCCGCCCCGGCGGCCCCTTTACCTCCATCACCCGAATGAATGCTGTAAGGAGCAAAGCAATGAGCGATAACATCTTCACCGGTTGCATTCCTGCCCTGATGACCCCGTGCACCGCCGAGCGCAAGCCGGACTTCGATGCCCTGGTAGCCAAGGGCCGCGAGCTGATCGACATCGGTATGAGCGCCGTGGTGTACTGCGGCTCCATGGGCGACTGGCCGCTGCTCACCGAAGCCGAACGCCAGGAAGGCGTGGCGCGTCTGGTGGCGGCCGGCATCCCGACCATCGTCGGTACCGGTGCGGTCAATACCCGCGAGGCAGTCTCCCACGCCGCTCACGCCGCCAAAGTAGGCGCCCATGGCCTGATGGTGATCCCTCGTGTGCTCTCCCGTGGTGCCTCGCCGGCCGCGCAAAAAGCGCACTTCGCCGCCATCCTCAAAGCCGCCCCGGGCCTGCCGGCGGTGATCTACAACAGTCCTTACTACGGCTTCGCCACCCGAGCCGACCTGTTCTTCGAGCTGCGCCGCGAATACCCAAACCTGATCGGCTTCAAAGAATTCGGTGGTGCCGCCGACATGCGCTACGCGGCCGAGAACATCACTTCCAAGGACGATGAGGTCACCCTCATGGTCGGTGTCGATACCCAGGTCGTGCACGGTTTTGTCAATTGCAACGCTACCGGCGCCATCACCGGCATCGGCAACGCCCTGCCGCGCGAAGTGCTGCACCTGGTGGCCCTGAGCAAGCAGGCCGCCAAGGGTGACGCCAAGGCCCGCCGCCTTGCCCGCGAGCTGGAATCGGCACTGGCGGTGCTGTCGTCTTTCGATGAAGGCTGCGACCTGGTGCTCTACTACAAGCACCTGATGGTGCTCAACGGCGACAAGGAATACACCCTGCACTTCAATGAGACCGATGTGCTCAGCGATGCCCAGCGCTGTTACGCCGAGACCCAGTACGCGCTGTTCCGCGAGTGGTACCGCAATTGGTCGGCAGAACAGAACGTCGCCTGACGCACACACCGGCCTGCAGGGCGGTGCCTCGATGCGCGCCGCCTCTGTTTGCGCCCACTGCGCACCCCCGTTGCGTAGCTGGGCTACCTACTTTCGCAGGAGTCACCATGAACTTGACAGGCAAGATGCTGATTGGCGGGCAAGCCGTCGCCGGCAGCCGCGAAGCGATCCAGGCAATCGATCCGGCCACCGGCAAACCGCTCGAGCCGGCCTATCCCGGCGGCACCGGCGAGCATGTGGAACAGGCCTGCGCCCTGGCCTGGGCCGCCTTTGACCGCTACCGTGAGACGTCGCTGGCGGTCCGCGCCCACTTCCTCGAAACCATTGCCGACGAGATCGAAGCCCTTGGCGACGAGCTGATCGAGCGCGCCGTGGCCGAGAGCGGCCTGCCGCGTGTCCGGATCCAGGGAGAACGTGGCCGCACCTGCGGGCAACTGCGCACCTTTGCCCGCACCGTGCGTGCCGGGGAATGGCTGGATGTGCGGGTCGACACCGCCCAGCCGGAGCGGCAGCCCTTGCCCCGCGCGGACCTGCGCCAGCGTCACGTGCCGCTGGGCCCGGTGGCGGTGTTCGGGGCGAGCAATTTCCCACTGGCCTTTTCCGTCGCTGGCGGTGACACCGCCTCGGCCCTGGCGGCGGGCTGCCCGGTGGTCGTCAAGGCCCATGGCGCCCACCCCGGCACCAGCGAACTGGTCGGCCACGCCGTGGCGCGTGCCGTGGCGAAATGCGAACTCCCCGAAGGCGTGTTCTCGCTGCTGTTCGGCTCTGGCCGTGAAGTGGGTATCGCCCTGGTCAGCGACCCGCGCATCAAGGCGGTCGGCTTCACCGGTTCGCGCAGCGGCGGCATCGCCTTGTGCCAAGCCGCCCAAGCCCGCCCCGAGCCGATCCCGGTGTATGCGGAGATGAGCTCGATCAACCCGGTGTTCCTGTTCCCGGCCGCCCTGCAAGCACGTGCCGACGCATTGGCGCAGGGTTTCGTCGCCTCGCTGACCCTGGGCGCGGGCCAGTTCTGCACCAACCCCGGCCTGGTGCTTGCCCTCCAGGGGCCGGACCTGGACCGCTTCATCGCCGCTGCGGCGGATGCCGTCCGACGCAGCGGCGCGCAAACCATGCTCACCCCGGGCATCTTCGACGCCTACCAGGCCGGTGTCGGGACGCTGGCCAGTCACGCCCTGCCGGTTGCCGCCGGCCTGAGCGCCGAAGGCCCGAACCAGTGCCAGCCCCGGCTGTTCACGACAACGGCGCGGGACTTTCTTGCCAACCCGGCCCTGCAGGCCGAGGTCTTCGGTGCCGCCTCGCTGATCGTGCAATGTGCCGACGGCGAGGAGATCCGCCAGGTCGCCGAGCATCTGGAAGGCCAACTGACCGCCACGCTGCACCTGGACGACGGTGACCTGCACGCGGCCAGGGCCTTGCTGCCGACCCTGGAGCGCAAGGCCGGCCGCTTGCTGGTCAATGGCTGGCCAACGGGTGTCGAGGTGTGCGATGCCATGGTCCATGGCGGGCCGTTCCCGGCCACCTCCGATGCGCGCAGCACCTCGGTCGGTACTGCCGCGATCCAGCGTTTCCTGCGCCCGGTCTGCTACCAGAATTTCCCGGACAGCCTGTTGCCTGCCGCACTGCAGCACGGCAATCCGCTGCACCTGCGTCGCCTGCTCGATGGCCGGAGAGAGGCCTAGGTCATGTCGAACTCCCTGACTTCAGCGGCGGACATCGTCGTGGTGGGGGCCGGCGTGGTCGGCATCGCCACCGCCTTGCAACTGCGCCTGGCCGGCTGCGCGGTGACGCTGGTCGACCGCGGCGAGCCGGCGATGGAAACCAGCTACGGCAACGCCGGCGCCTTTGCCGTCAGCGACGTGATTCCGCTGGCCGAGCCGGGTGTCTTGCGCAAGGTGCCGGGCTGGATGCTCGATCCGCTGGGGCCGCTGGCCTTGCGCTGGCGCTATCTGCCGACGCTGGCGCCGTGGCTGGCGCGTTTCGTCGCCGCCAGCCGGCCGAAGCGGGTGGCCGAGCTCACCCGTGCCATGGCGGCGCTCTTGAACCGGGTCAACGACGACTACGCGCCGCTGATCCAGCGCGCCGGCCTGAACCAACTGTGGCGGCGCCACGGCAACCTGACGCTGTACCGCAGCGAGGAGGAGTTCGGCGCGGCGCAGGCGGCCTGGGACGACAAGCGCCGTCACGGCGTGGGCTGGCACAAGCTCGGCCGTGCCGAACTCGAGCGCGACGCGCCACAGGTCGGCAAGGAGTGGCAGGTGGCCGTAAACGTGCCGGCCTGGTCGCACGTGGACGATCCCTACACCTTCAGCCGCGGGCTGTTCGACGCCTTCATCCGCGAAGGCGGGCGCTTCGTGCAGGACGAGGTGCTGGCTACCGCCTGTGCGTCCGGCCGCATCGCCGGGGTGGAGACCGCCAACAGCGGCCGGCTCAAGGCCGATGCGGTGGTGATCGCCTGCGGCATCTGGAGCGACCGCTTCACCAGGCAGCACAAGTACCGCATTCCGCTGGAGAGCGAGCGCGGCTACCACGTGACGCTGCCCAAGGCCGGCGTGGCGCTGCACCACTTCATCCAGTGCGCCAGCGAGAGCTTCGTGATCCTGCCGATGGGCAACGGCGGGCTGCGGCTCGCCGGCACCGTGGAGCTGGCGCACCGCGACGCGCCGCCCGACTGGCGCCGCGCCCACATCCTGATCGACAAGGCCAAGCGCATCGTCGGCGATTTCGATACCACCGACATGAGCGTGTGGATGGGCAACCGCCCCTCGGTGCCGGATACGGTGCCGGTGATCGCCCCGGCGCCGGACGTGGGCGGGCTGTACTTCGCCACCGGCCATGGCCACCTGGGGCTGACGCTGGCCGCCACCACCGGCGCGCTGCTGACCGACATGATTCTGCGGCGCCCCAGCGGTTTCGACGTTTCACCTTACCGGCTCGACCGGTTCTGACCGGCCTTTCGGCCAATCTAAAAGAGAAGCAAAGGAGAAATCATGAAGCAGCGTTTTCCTCGCAGCATGACCGTGGTGTTGGCCCTGGGCGGCGTGATGGCACCGTTCGCGGTGGGCGCGGCCTATGCCGATACCGTGGTGAAGATCGGCTTTTCCTCGCCGTTGTCCGGCCCGCAGGCACACTACGGCAAGGACAACGAGAACGCCACCAAGATGGCGATCGACGATCTCAACGCCAAGCCGATCACCGTCGGTGGCCAGAAGATCAAGTTCGAGCTGGTGTCCGAGGACGATCAGGCCGATCCGCGCGTCGGCACCCAGGTGGCGCAGCGCCTGGTCGATTCGGGGGTGAAGGCGGTGATCGGCCACTTCAACTCCGGCGTGTCGATCCCGGCCTCGCGCATCTACTCCGACGCCGGCATCCCGCAGCTGTCGGTATCGACCAACCCGGCCTATACCCAGCAGGGCTACAAGACCACCTTCCGCCTGGTGGGCAGCGACAGCCAGGTGGGCGGGGCGCTCGGGCAATTTGCCGTGAAGACGCTCAAGGCCAAGTCCATCGCGGTGATCGACGATCGCACCGCCTACGGTCAGGGCATTGCCGACGAGTTTGTCAAAGCGGTCGGCGCCAACGGTGGCAAGGTCGGGCGGCGCGAGTTCACGTCCGACAAATCGACCGATTTCACCGCCATTCTCACCTCGCTCAAGGCGGCCAACCCGGACGTGATCTTCTACGGCGGCGCCGATGCGCAGGCCGCGCCGATGGCCAAGCAGATGAAGCGTCTGGGCCTGAAGGCCAAGCTGATGGGCGGTGACATGCTCAACACGCCGACCTTCATCCAGCTGGCCGGCGCCGATGCCGCGGGGCATTACTCCGCCGTGCCGGGCGGGGTGCTGAACTCGCGTCCGGCCGGCAAGGCGTTCGAGAGCCGCTACAAGGCGCGCTTCAAGCAGGACGTGGTGCTGCTCGGGCCGCAGTTCTACGACGGCGTGATGCTGGTGGCCGAGGCGATGAAGAAGGCCAACTCGGTCGAGCCCGCCAAGTACCTGCCGCAGCTCGCCAAGCTGCGTTACAGCGGCGTCACCTCCGACTTCGCTTTCGACGCCAAGGGCGACCTGATGCGGGCTCCGGTGACCATCTCGGTGGTCAAGGACAACAAGTGGGCGGTGCAGTCGGTAGCTCAGTAAGCCACAGTATTCCTCTGTGCAGTCCTTGGGCCAGCCTTAGTGCTGGCCTTTTTTCTGGCGAGCCAGACGGCGGTGACGGACGCCATATGACGCGGTGCGTCATCTGCGGTTATGATGTGGTGTCATTACGTTAACGTAAGGTGCACATATGGAAAACCGTTTGCCGGTGATCGACCGCAAGACAATCACCATGCGCTGGGGCGACATGGACGCCGTCGGCCATCTCAACAATACCTATTACTTCCGCTACCTGGAGCAGATCCGCATCGAATGGCTGGACGAGCTGGGCCATGGCATCGACCCGGACGGTGTCGGTCCGGTGCTGGCCAGCACCGGCTGTGTGTATCGCAAGGAGCTGGTCTACCCGGCCACGGTGGTGATCACCATCGAGCTGGAAAAGCTCGGCAATTCCAGTCTCAAGCTGCACCACCGCTTCTTCCGCGAGGGCGATGAGGAAACGGTGTACGCCGAGGCCGACGCCACGCTGGTGTGGGTGGATTACCGCAGCGGCCAGACGGTGCGTATCCCCGAGCCGATCCGTGCCGCGATCAGCGGCGAGCGGCTGCCGGCCTGAGCGGCAGCCGGGAGGGAGCCGTGTAGGAGCAGCCCCCGTCTGCCGCCGTCGACGCCAGGGCTCAGGGCTTGATCTTCTGCCGGATCAGGTCACGCAACAGGAAGCGGCTGGGATGGATGGCGTCGAGCAGCGGCTTGGGTAGCGGTGCGGGCTCGCCCTCCAGGTAGGCGGCGAGGATTTCTCCCGAGAGTGGGGCGGTGATCATGCCGCGCGAGCCGTGCGCGGTGTTGACGTACAGACCTTCCACCCACGGCGCCGGGGCGTCGAGGCGGCGCGTGGCGTCCTGCCCCAGTGCCCGGTAGCGCTCGAGGAAGGCGGCACGGTCGACTACCGGGCCGACGATGGGCAGGTAGTCCGGGCTGGTGCAGCGGAAGGCAGCGCGCCCTCCCAGTGCCTCGTCGGGCAACTGCTCGCCGCCCAGCGCCTGGTACAGCTCAGGGCACAGGCCGGAGAGCATGGCGAGGTTCTCGCGGTGCTCGCCCGGCTGGACGCTCAGGTCGTCGGTGTTGAACTTGAAGGTGGCGCCCAGGCAGTGGCTGTCGTAGCGGGCGGGCGCGATATAGCCTTCGCCGCACAGCACGGTCTTGAGCCGGCGGCTCTCCGCCGTGGCCGGCGCCACGGTGACCTGGCCGCGGATGCGCTTGAGCGGCAGATGATGGGTGGCGTCGAAGGCGGCGGCGTCGGCCCCGCCGGCGATCACCACCACGGCGCCGACCGCGAGCGGGCCATCCTGGCCGTAGGCCGTCCACAGCCGCTCGGCCGGGTTCCAGGCGAGTTCCAGCGCGGTGGCGCCGACCACGCGGCGGATGTTGGCATGGTCGGTGAGCCGGGCAATCAGCCGGGCCGGGTTGAGCCAGCCGGCCTGCGGGAAGAACAGCCCGCCGCTGGGCAGGTCGAGGCCGGCGAGCTCGCTGGCTTCGTGCCGGTCCACTTGGCGCAGAAAACCGTCTGGCAAGCCGGCGGCGGCCAGTTCGGCCTGCTTTTGCGGGCTATCGCCCTCGTGCGGCAGCTGCAGCACGCCGCAGGCCTGCCAGTTGGCTTCGCTTTGCGGCAGTTCGCTGTGCAGCGTGCGCAGGCTGTAGCCGTAGCCCGCCAGCACCAGCCGGGTGAGCGGGGTGAAGTGCGGCGAGAGCTTGGCGTACAGCACGCCTTGCGGGTTGCCGGAGGCTTCCTGCGCCAGCGCTCGGTGACGATCCAGCAGGCTCACCTGCCAGCCGCGCCGCGCCAGGCTGGCGGCGCTCGCGGCACCGGCGATGCCGCCGCCGATGACGATGGCGCTGCGCTCCGCCAGCACGGTGGCCGGCCGGGCGAACCATGGCGCCTGCCAGCCGGGTTCCGGCGCGTGCTCCAGCCGGCCGCGGCACATCTCACGCTTGTGGCCGTAGCCCGGCACCTTCTCCACGGCGAAACCGGCGGCGATCAGGCCGCGGCGCACCGCTCCCGCGCTGGTGAAGGTGGCGAAGGTGGCGCCGGGGGCCGACAGCCGCGCCATCTGCTCGAACAGCGCCGGCTGCCACATCTCCGGGTTCTTGGCCGGGGCGAAGCCGTCGAGGAACCAGGCGTCGACACGGGCATCCAGCTCCGGCAGCGTTTCCAGCGCGTCGCCGACCAGCAGGGTCAGCGTCACCCGTCCGCCGCGCAGCACGAAGCGATGCCAGCCCGGCGTCAGGATGTCGTACTGGGCCAGCAGTTCGTCGGAATAGGGCGTCAGCTCGGGCCACAGCGCCAGTGCCTGGCGCAGGTCGTCCGGAGTCAGCGGGAATTTCTCGGTGCTGACAACATGCAGCCGGGCCGTGGCCGGGGCGTATTGCTCGAAGCACTGCCAGGCGCACAGGACGTTGAGGCCGGTGCCGAAGCCGGTTTCGCCGATGCAGAACTGGCCGTGCTCGGGCAGGGCGGCGAAGCGCTCGGCCAGCGCGTTGTGGTGCAGGAAGACGTGACGCGTCTCCTCCAGGCCCGAGGCGCGGGAGAAGTAGACGTCGCCGAAGGTGCGGGAAAAGGGCTGGCCATCTTGCCAGTCGAGTTGGGCGTGATGCGTCATCCGGTTCTAGTTCTATCGTGCATTCAGGTGCGGTCGAAGCGGGCGGGGTCAGGCGGGCAGGGCCGCGGCCGTCGCCGCCAGGCTTTCCGGCGACAGGCTCGACAACCTGATGTCGAGCGCTTGGTCGAGCCGCTGGTAATGGTTGCCCTGCGAGCGGTGGTAGAGCGGGTCGTAGTGCATCTCCAGCAGTTCCTGGACCAATTGGTCGAAGCGGCCCTCGCGCACCAGCTCGGCCCAGCTGTCCAGCTGGGCACGCGAATGCACGTTCTTGAGGAAGCCCAGTTGCTCCAGCAGGCGTTCAGGCTCGGCGACGTAGAAGTCGTAATCTTCCAGCAGGAAGCGCACGCGCTCGGCGAGCGGCACTTCCAGCCGCAGGCACTCGCCCCGGTGCATGGCCTGGAACAGCGCGTCGGGCAGGGCGACCTGGCCGATCTTCTTGCTCTCCGCCTCGATGTAGACCGGGCGCGCCGGGTCGAGCTGGCGCAGTTGCAGCGCCAACTGGCTGTCGAAGCCTTTCTGCGAAGGCTGGGGCTGGCGCGGCAGCAGGCCGAGCACCGAACCGCGGTGGGAGGCCAGCCGCTCCAGATCGAGCACCTGGTGGCCGGCTGCTTCCAGCGCCTCCAGCAGACGGCTCTTGCCCGAGCCGGTGGGGCCGCACAACACGCGGAAGTTGAATGCCGTCGGGCGCTCGGCCAGTTCGTCCAGCACCTGGCGCCGGTAGGCCTTGTAACCGCCCTCCAGCTGGTGGGCGTTCCAACCCACCTGGGCGAGCACGATGGCCATCGCTCCCGAGCGCTGCCCGCCGCGCCAACAGTAGATCAGCGGTTTCCACGACTTGGGGCGGTCGTGGAAGCGTTCTTCGATGTGGCGGGCGATGTTCTTCGCCACCAGTGCGGCGCCGACCTTGCGTGCGGCGAACGGCGATACCTGCTTGTACAGCGTGCCGACGCGGATGCGCTCCTCGTCGTCCAGTACGGGGCAGTTGATGGCGCCGGGCACGTGGTCCTCGGCGAATTCCGCCGGGGAGCGCACGTCGATGATCTCGTCAAACCCGGTGAGCTGTGATACGTTCGCGACCTTGAAATACATGGTATGTGGTGAGAGCCGATGGCTGAAATACGATTGACCCAATTGTCTCATGGCGGCGGCTGCGGCTGCAAAATTGCCCCGTCGGTGCTGGAATCCATCCTGTCCGGCGCCAAGGAAAAAATGCCGTTCCCGAATCTGCTGGTCGGCGCCGAAACCAGCGACGACGCGGCGGTCTACAAGCTCAACGATAGCCAGGCCATCGTCGCCACCACCGATTTCTTCATGCCCATCGTCGACGATGCGCGCGACTTCGGCCGCATCGCCGCCACCAACGCGCTGTCGGACATCTACGCCATGGGCGCCACGCCGATCATGGCGCTGGCCATCGTCGCCATGCCGGTGAACACCCTGCCGCTGGAGACCATCCGCGACATTCTCGACGGTGGCGAATCGGTGTGCCGCGAGGCCGGCATTCCGCTCGCCGGCGGCCACTCCATCGACGCGCCCGAACCGATCTACGGCCTGGTGGCGCTGGGCGTGGTGCATCCCGACCAGCTCAAGCGCAACTGCGACGCGCGCGACGGCGACGTGCTGATCCTCGGCAAGGGGCTGGGCGTGGGCGTGCTGGCGCAGGCGATGAAGAAGGGCGTGCTGGATGATGCCGGTTACGCCGCGCTGATCGCCTCGACCACCCGGCTCAACACTGTGGGCGCGGAGCTGGCGCCGCTGTCCGGCGTGCACGCGCTGACCGATGTCACCGGCTTCGGCCTGTTGGGTCATCTGCTGGAAATCTGCAAGGGCTCGGGGTTGGTTGCGGATGTCGACATGGCGGCGGTGCCGGTGCTGGAAGAGGCGCGCCCGTTGGCGGAGCTGGGCTACGGCCCCGGCGCCATCGAGCGCAATATGGCGAGTTTCGGCCAGCATGTCGATTTCGCCGACAGCGTGCCGGAGTGGCAGCGCCGCCTGCTGGCCGATCCGCAGACCAGCGGAGGCCTCCTGGTGGCGGTGGCGCCGGAGCAGGCCGACGAGGTGCTGGCGCGCTTCAAGGAGCGCGGCTTCGGCTACGCCGCGGTGATCGGCTCGCTGCGTCGGGGCGAGCCGCGCATCAACGTGCGCTGAGCCATGGCCGGACTGCATCGGTCTGAATCCACACTAACATCGCTCGCCGTGTCGGCCACCGCGCTGGATACGCTGATCGCGCGGTTTCCGGAGCAGGTGCTGCGAGTGGCCCCCGAGCTGTCGGACACGGTGCTGCCGCTTTACGCCTCCCACGTGCCGGCGGGCTTTCCATCTCCGGCCGACGACTATCTGGAAGCCTCGCTCAATCTCAACGATTACCTGATCCGCCACCCGGAGTCGACCTTCTTCGTCCGGGTATCCGGCGAGTCGATGAGCGGCGCCGGCATCTTCGACGGCGACATGCTGGTGGTCGACCGCCTGCTGCCGCCGCGCCATCGCGACGTGGTGATCGCGGTGCTGGCGGGAGAACTGACGGTCAAGCGGCTGGAACTGCGCGCCGACGGCCCCTGGCTGGTGCCGGAGCACCCCGATTATCCGGCCCTGAGGGGCGATCCCGAGGCCGGATTCGAGGTGTGGGGCGTGGTCACGGCGGTGGTGCGTTCACTGCGTCAGCCTAAGGCCTGACGTCGACGCCGCCCGTCAGAAGGCTCCGCGCAGGTTGAACGTGGTGATGGAGGTCTTGCCCTTGTCGGGTCCCAGGTTGACATTCGGCATCCAGCTCATGGCGAACGACACGTTTTTCGAATTCATGAGCACTTCCACCAGGTTCAGTCCCGGCAGATAGCCGAGTTCCAGCCGCAGTTTCTCGGAGCCGAGCGAGAGCAGCGGCAGGGTCATCAGCCCGCTCCTCCCCGGGCCGCCCAGATAGCCGGTGAACAGCGTGACGCCGCCGGAGATCGGTCCGCTGACCGGCCATTCCCTACGCCATCCCGCACCGGCAAAGTAGCCGGTTCTATCGAGCGGGCCGGGATAACTGCTCACCCGGCTGATCCACGTACCCTCTCCCTCGTCGTCAGAGAATTCCCACTCCACCCCGAGCCCGGCTGTTGGGCCTTTGAGCGTGCTGCAGTAAGCCGGGCTCGCCTCGCAGAAGCCGGGGGTGGCGGTTCCGTAACTGAGCACCGAGAACTCGTCGGCGGCGGCAACGCCGGCAGCGAAAAGGCCGATCAGGGCGGGAGCGTTTACGTTCATTTTGTTACTCCTGTTTTTATAGTTATCTGAATTTATTTAATTTATTTCAATTTACATTTGATTCTGATGATGAGAAATGTATTAAATAAACTGATGCGGCGGGCTGGAGGAAAGGGGGCGGCAAGGGGTGGGCGGGGCAGGGTGACCGGGGGGTATCGTCGTCATGCTGGAAGAATATGAACGACGGGTGGACGCGCTCTTGAAATCAGCAAAACCCCGCCCAAAATAGGGATTAATAGCGATTCGGGAGCTCGTCATGCGATTCGACAAACTGACCACCAAATTCCAGCAAGCCTTGGCCGACGCGCAAAGCCTGGCGCTGGCCAACGACCACGCCTACATCGAACCGCAGCACCTGTTGGCGGCCATGCTGGACGACGCCGACAGCGGCGTCGGCAGCCTGCTGGCGCGGGCCGGGGTCAACGTGGCCGGGCTGCGCGGCGGGCTCAAGGCCGCCATCGACCGGCTGCCCAAGGTGCAGGGCACTGGCGGCGAGATCACCGTGTCGCGTGACTTGGGCAACCTGCTCAACCTGACCGACAAGGCGGCGATGAAGCGTGGCGATGCCTTCATCGCCAGCGAGCTGTTCCTCTTGGCGCTCGCCGACGACAAGGGCGAGACGGGGCGGTTGTTCAAGGAGCACGGCGCGACCGCTTCCGCGCTCAACGCCGCCATCGACGCGGTGCGTGGCGGTGCCAGCGTGGACAGCCAGGATGCCGAGAGCCAGCGCGAGGCGCTGAAGAAGTACACGCTCGACCTGACCGAGCGTGCCCGCCAGGGCAAGCTCGACCCGGTGATCGGCCGCGACGACGAGATCCGCCGCGCCATCCAGGTGCTGCAGCGCCGCACCAAGAACAACCCGGTGTTGATCGGCGAGCCCGGTGTGGGCAAGACCGCCATCGTCGAGGGCTTGGCGCAGCGCATCGTCAACGGCGAAGTGCCGGAGAGCCTCAAGCACAAGAGGCTCTTGGTGCTCGACCTGGCCGCGCTGCTGGCCGGCGCCAAGTACCGCGGCGAGTTCGAGGAGCGGCTGAAGAGCGTGCTCAGCGACCTGGCCAAGGACGAGGGCAACACGCTGATCTTTATCGATGAGATCCACACACTGGTCGGCGCCGGCAAGGCCGAAGGCGCGATCGACGCCGGCAACATGCTGAAGCCGGCGCTGGCACGCGGCGAACTGCATTGCCTGGGCGCCACCACACTCGACGAGTACCGCAAATACATCGAGAAGGATGCCGCGCTCGAGCGCCGTTTCCAGAAGGTGCTGGTGGACGAGCCCACGGTGGAAGACACCATCGCCATCCTGCGCGGGCTGCAGGAGAAGTACGAAATTCACCATGGCGTGGACATTACCGACCCGGCCATCGTCGCCGCCGCGGAGCTCAGCCATCGCTACATTACCGACCGCTTCCTGCCCGACAAGGCCATCGACCTGATCGACGAGGCGGCCAGCCGCATCAAGATGGAGCTCGACTCCAAGCCGGAGGAGATGGACCGGCTCGACCGCCGCCTGATCCAGCTCAAGATCGAGCGCGAGGCGGTGAAGAAGGAGAGCGACGAGGCCTCGCAGAAGCGTCTGGCGCTGATCGAGGACGAGATCGGCCGGCTGTCGCGCGAGTACGCCGACCTGGAAGAGATCTGGAAGGCAGAGAAGGCCGCCGCGCAGGGCAGCCAGAGCATCAAGGAAGAGATCGACCGGCTCAAGGTGGAGATGGAAGACCTCAAGCGCCAGGGCGACTGGCAGAAGCTGGCCGAGCTGCAGTACGGCAAGCTGCCGCAGCTGGAGGCGCGGCTGAAGGAGGCGGAAGCGGCCGGTGGCGGTGTGAAGACGCCCAATCGCCTGCTGCGTACCCAGGTCGGCGCCGAGGAAATCGCCGAGGTGGTGTCGCGCATGACCGGCATTCCGGTGTCCAAGATGCTGGCTGGCGAGCGTGAGAAGCTGTTGAAGATGGAGGACGTGCTGCACGAGCGCCTGGTGGGGCAGGACGAGGCGGTGCGCGCGGTGTCCGACGCCATCCGCCGCAGCCGCTCCGGTCTCTCCGACCCGAACCGGCCGTACGGCTCCTTCCTGTTCCTCGGGCCGACCGGGGTCGGCAAGACCGAGCTGTGCAAGACGCTGGCCGGTTTCCTGTTCGACAGCGAAGAGCACCTGATCCGCATCGACATGTCGGAGTATATGGAGAAGCACTCGGTGGCGCGGCTGATCGGCGCGCCTCCGGGCTACGTCGGCTACGAGGAGGGCGGCCAGCTGACCGAGCAGGTGCGGCGCAAGCCCTACAGCGTGATCCTGCTGGATGAGGTGGAGAAGGCCCACCCCGAGGTGTTCAACATCCTGCTGCAGGTGCTGGACGACGGCCGCCTGACCGACGGCCAGGGCCGCACCGTGGACTTCAAGAACACCGTGGTGGTGATGACCTCAAACATCGGCAGCCAGCACATCCAGGCCATGGGCAGCGACGATTACCAGGTGATCAAGCTGGCGGTGATGGCCGAGGTGAAGGGCTACTTCCGCCCCGAGTTCATCAACCGCATCGACGAGGTGGTGGTGTTCCACGCGCTGGCGAGCGCTCAGATCCGCTCCATCGCCCGCATCCAGCTCAAGTCGCTGGAGCGGCGGCTGGCCAAGCTGGAGCTGTCGCTGCAGGTCACCGACGCGGCGCTCGACGCCATCGCCGAGGCCGGTTTCGACCCGGTGTACGGCGCACGGCCTTTGAAGCGCGCGATCCAGTCCGATATCGAGAACCCGTTGGCCAAGGCGATCCTGGCCGGCAAGTACGAGCCCAAGGCGACGGTGCTGGTGGACGCCCGCAACGGCCAGATCGTGTTCGAGTGAGTTCATAAGGGGCGGTATACCGCCTGCGGAATCGGCCCCCGGCCGCCGGTGAGGGAAACCCGCCGGGTGACCGGGGGCTTTCGTTTGGGTGTTCCGGGCGCACTGCTGCAGTGCAATATGCGCCAATGCCGGGCGATTTCTGGCCGATTGGGGTCGATTTCAATAGCATGGCCCGGGAGGGAGGCTGGCACGGCATTTGCTGAATGGTGGGCAGGCGGGCCAACGGCGGTCCGCACTTGAAAGGGACAACGGCGTCCCCGGGGCTTCTCGGCCCGGGGACGCCTTTTTTTTGCCATGATGCGAACAACATCCGCTCTGCCACTGGCTTCGACCAATCCGTGTCTGCCGCTTGACGATATCACTCGGGCCATCTTCTCCGAGGCCGGCCGTGCCATCGGCCGCTTCCGGGATCTGTGCCTGGACAGTCACTTCCAGCCGATCTATAGCCTGGCGCACAGCCGCATCGTCGGCCATGAGGCGCTGCTGCGTGCATCGGCGGCGGATGGCAGCCCCATCCCGCCGCTGCAGGCGTTGGGGTGCGCGCGGGACGACGAGGAGCGGGTCTTCGTCGACCGCTTGTGCCGCGCCTTGCACCTCGCCAACTACCAGTACCTCGGTCCGCACGATGCCGGGCAGACCTGGCTGTTTCTCAACGTGTCGACCCAGGTGGTGATACGCACCGGCCAGTCCGAGCCGTTTTTCGCCGAGCTGCTGGCCCACAGCGGCTTCCCCGCCCGACGCGTGGTGGTGGAAATCCTGGAGGGAACCATCGCCGACCAGTCGCTGCTGAGCGAGGCGGTGGCCAATTACCGCAGCATGGGCTGCCTGGTGGCGCTGGACGATTTCGGCGCCGATTCCTCCAACATCGAGCGCATCTGGCGTGCCACACCCGACATCGTCAAGCTCGACCGCAAGCTGATTGCGGCGGCCGAGCATTCGCCGCGGGCACGGCGTGTGCTGCCCGCCACCGTGGCGCTGATCCACGAGGCGGGCAGCCTGGCGCTGATCGAGGGGGTCGAGAATACAGAGCAGGCAGCCATTGCTCTCGACAGCGACGCAGACCTGGTGCAGGGCTATTACTTTGCGCGCCCGGCTGCCGTCCCGTTGCGGCAGGATGATGGCGGCATCGCCGCCTTGTCGGCCCGGCACGCCGCGGCGCGGGCCTCCGCGCGCCAGCAGCAGGAGCTGCAGGTCTACGCCAGCGTCTTTCAGCGGACGGCCAAACGGCTGTGGAGCGAGTATGGTCTGACGGCCGCCTGTGCCGAACTGCTCGCCATGCCGCGAGTGGACCGTTGTTACCTGATCGGGGCGGACGGCGTACAGATCGGCGCCAGCGTGCTGCCCTTGGGTCAGGAGCCTGCCGCTTCGCGCTTCGCGCCGCTGGAGGAGGCCCAGGGCGCCAACTGGTCGCGCAAACCTTACCACTACCGCGCGCTGGCCCACCCCGGCCAGCTGCAAGTCAGCAGCCCCTATCTGTCCGTGGCCAATTCCCGTTTGTGCGTGACGCTGTCGCTGGCCGTGCCGCTGGCGCAGGGGCTGCGGGTGCTGTGTTGCGACATCAAACTGGACGAACTGGCCTGAGAGGAGAACACCGATGACATGGATGCTGGCCCCGGCGGTGGGCTTGATGCACCGCTTGGCATTACGCACGAAGTTTGCCCTGGTCGGCCTGCTGCTGACGCTGCCCTTGCTGTTGCAGGCGCTGGAGAGGGAGCTGCCGGGGTGGTGGGCGGCTTGGCTGGACGCGCTGTCCTGGTCGCTGGCGGCGGGCGGGCTCTACCTGTTTGCCGCGCTGTATAGCGCCACCGCGAATACCGCGCGGGAACTGCTCCGGACTGTGCGGAAGCTGGCCGAGGGGGATCTGCTCAGCCGGGCCGCCGTGGACGGGAAGGATGAACTGGCCAAGGTGGCGATGCGGCTCAACGAGATGGCACGCGAGAACGGCCGGCTCATCACCGGCGTGCGCGGCACCGCCGAGGAAGTCGCCAGTGCGGCCTCGGAGCTGGCCGCGGCGGCCACCCGGGTGCGCGAAGGCGCGGCGGCGCAGGACACGCTGTCCGCCGTCACCGCCGGAGCGGTCGACCAGATCAAGAGCAGTGTCGAGGCGATTGCCGCGAGTGCCGACGAGACCGAAGCCATCGCCGACCGTTCCGAGGCGCTGGCGCGTGATGGTGTGGTGGTGGTCGACGCCGCCGGGGCCGAGATGACGCGCATCCGCGATTCGGTAGCGCGGCTCTCCGAGCTGGTGGGTTCGCTGGGGCAGCGTTCGGGCGAGATCGGCGGCATCGTCGAGGTGATCCGCGAGATCGCCGACCAGACCAACCTGCTCGCGCTCAACGCCGCCATCGAGGCGGCACGCGCCGGTGAGACCGGGCGCGGCTTCGCCGTGGTGGCGGACGAGGTACGCAAGCTGGCCGAGCGCACCAGCGGCGCCACCGTGCGCATCGGCGAGGTGATCGCGCTGATCCGTGGCGAGATCGATGCCGCCGTGTCGCGCATGGACGAGGGCCAGGCCCAGGCCGAGCGGGGTGTGCAGCTGGCGCGCCAGGCGGCCGAGGCACTGGATGGCATCCGCAGCGGCGCCCATTCCACACTGGAGCGGGTGCACGCCATCGCCGCCGCCACGCGCGAGCAAAGCCAGGCCAGCGTGCACGCCGGGGAAAGCATGGCCCAGATCGCCGACAAGGCGCACGTCAACAATGCCGCCAGCAGCGAGGCAGCGGCCGTGGCGGGTTATCTGGAAGAGCTGGCAACCGGCCTGCGCGGGGCTGTGCTGCGATTCAAGACCTGAACCCGATAAGGAGGGAAGCATCATGGAAGCGATCGCAAGCAGCATAGGGCTGTTGGCGGCGGCCGGCACGGCACTGGGCTGG
The DNA here is from genome assembly GCF_000527175.1 of Pseudogulbenkiania sp. MAI-1. Lineage (NCBI taxonomy): Bacteria > Pseudomonadati > Pseudomonadota > Betaproteobacteria > Neisseriales > Chromobacteriaceae > Pseudogulbenkiania > Pseudogulbenkiania sp. MAI-1. The sequence continues at coordinate 1,504,867 of NZ_AZUR01000001.1, forward strand.
GCCCAGGGACGTGAACGGTCTGCCCGCCGGGCCCGGCGACACCTGAGCCTCGACGCCGTGCGCCAAGGCATCGCCCTGATGACGGTGATGCAGCAGCATCGTGGTATGGCCGCCGCGCTGCTCAGCGGCGACACCGGCTTTGCCGTGCGGCTGGCCGACAAGCAAAGGGAGGTGGAGGGCAGGCTGGCCGAACTGGGCGCCTGTTTTGCTCGCGTTCCGGCCCTCGCCGCCGGCGGACGCCGGCTGGAGGCCATCCGGGCGGCGTGGACGCAGCTGTGCCAGGAGGTGAGGGGATATACGGCGGAACAGAGCTTCGCCGTCCATACCGCGCTGGTGCAGCAGGTGCTGTACCTGTTGGGCGACATCGGCGAGCGCGGCGGCTTGCTGGAGGCGCGCTCGCCGGCCGTGGCGGCGCTGGCCGAGGTGCTGCTGCTGCGCCTGCCGCTGCTGGCCGAGAGTATCGGCCAGGCCAGGGCGCTCGGCACCGGCTTCGCCGCCCAGGGCCGCTGCGGCGCCGTCGGTCGCATCCGGCTGAGTTTGCTGGAGAGGCGTATCGGCGAATGTCTGGCCGGTCTCGGTGTCGTGCTCGACAGCCCGTCGCTCGTCGCTCCCGCGCAACGCTGCCGGCAGCAGGTGTGGCACCTGTCAGCCTCGATCGAGGCCGATCTGATCGGTGTCGAGCGCATCACGCTGGCGCCGGATGCCTACTTCCGCTGCGCGACCGAGGCTATCGATGCTTGCCTGGCGCTGTGGCAGGCGGCGGAGCAGGTCACGCGGCGGGCGCTGCCCTAATCCGACGGCAGCGGGGCTTCCTCCGTGTGCGGGTCGTGGCCGGATGTTGCTGACGGTGCGCCGCTGACGCGGTTGCGCCCGCCATTCTTGACCAGGTAGAGCGCGCCGTCGGCCCGCGACAGCAGACTTCCGCCCATGATGACAATGGGGTCATCAGTATGGGTGCTGGCATATGCCGGGTTTTTGGATGAAATTCTTATTCATCATGGTGATGAGTGGTGGCAGAGCAAGGGAAGGGGATGGGGAAGGCGGCTTAACAATTGTTAGTACTTCTTAACAGCATGGGTGGACGATCGCCGTTAAGATGCCGCCGTCAACTCTCGAAATAACGCTAAGGAACATAGCCATGAACAAGAACCGTTGGATGGTCGCTTTGCTGGCCGGCAGCCTGTTGGTGACCGGTTCAGCGTATGCCATGGACAGCAACGCCGTGCTCGGCGGTGCTTTGGGTGGCGGTGCTGGCGCCGCGGTAGGTTCGGCGCTGGGCGGGCGCGAAGGGGCGGTGATCGGTGCCGCGGCCGGTGCTGCCCTCGGCACGGGCATCGCCACCCGTCCCGAACCGCGCCGTACCGTGGTGGAACATCGCTATGTCGAGGTGCACAAGCACAAGAAGTGGCATCGTCACCCCCGCCACCCACACGACGATTAATCTCGCATCGCTTGTGTCAGCAAGGCGTAACGCCGGTGTCCGGGTCTCCCCGGCCCGGCGTTTTTGTTGGGCGTCAGTCTTGCCGTTCCGGATGGCGGTAACAGCTGACCAAGTGATCGTTGACCACGCCGACGGCCTGCAGGAAGGCGTAGATCACCGTGCTGCCGACGAAGTTCATGCCGGCCTTCTTCAACTCCTTGCTGATGGCGTCGGATAAGGGCGTGGACGCCGGGCACTCGGCGAGGCTGGTCCAGCGGTTGACCACCGGCTGGCCGTCGACCTGGCGCCATAGCCAGGTGGCGAAGCTGCCGTGCCGGCGTTGCAATTCGAGGAACACCCGGGCGTTGCGGATAGCACTGTGGATCTTCAGCCGGTTGCGCACGATGGCCGGATCCTGCAGCAGCCGCTCGACGTCGGTCTCGCCCATCGCCGCGACGCGTACCGGGTCGAAACCGTGAAACGCCGCGCGGTAGCCCTCGCGCTTGCGCAGGATGGTAATCCACGACAGGCCGGCCTGGGCGCCTTCCAGCACCAGCATCTCGAACAGCTTGCGGTCGTCGTGCACCGGCACGCCCCATTCCAGGTCGTGGTAGGCCACGTAGAGCGGGTCATCGCCGCACCACGGGCAGCGCATTGCAGTATTCATGGTCATCGGCCAACCTTAAAGTAAGCTCACGTTGCGTTGCGCGTTCGTCGAACCGAATCGTTTGCCGGCTTTTGGCCTGCGACGGGTGCACGCAGATCGTGGACAGGTAGTTTGCATGGAAATAGTATCGACCCGGCATGGTGCTTGCTTCACCTTTTCTGTGCAATAGGGAGATGACAGTGCTGACGGTAATGCTGGTTAACGACGGTTCGGGCAAGGCGGCCGCGCTCAAAGAGGCGCTGACACAGGCCGGCGTGCGTGTGATCGCAGAGGTGGAGGTGTCGTTGCGGCTGGGCGAGATGATCGACAGCATCCGCCCCGACATTGTGCTGATCGACTCGGATGCACCATCGCGGGACATGCTGGAGCATGTCTGCGTCGTCAGCGCGCACAGCGAGCGTCCGGTGGTGATGTTCACCGACGACACCCGCCGCGACACCATCCGCGCCGCGCTCGCGGCCGGGGTGGCGGCCTACGTGGTGGGCGATGTGGTGCCCGAGCGCATCCAGCCCCTGCTCGAGGTGGCGATAGAGCGCTATTCACTGGACAAGGAGCGGCGCGAGGAGCTGGACGACATGCGCCAGCGGCTGGCCGACCGCCAGGTGGTGGAGAAGGCCAAGGGTCTGCTGATGCAGATGAAGGGTATCGGCGAGGACGAGGCCTACCGTCAGCTGCGCGAGCGGGCGATGAAGTCGCAGAAGAAGCTGGGCGACGTGGCGCGCGAGGTGGTGGAGCTGGCGAACTGGCTCAAAGGTTGAGCGCGCTCTGGTGCACGTTGCACGTGTGCAGTGCACAAAGATGGTGGAGATAAATAACTTTTCCTTTTAAATCATAAAATTAGCGGCTGGCACGGTAGTTGCGTATAGCGCAATCACCGGGTAAGTCGCCAATGGCGGCGGCGCTACCCAGACGGGCAACGGCGCCTGTCGACCTCGCTCCTAACCAATGGAGCGGGACGACAGGCGCTTTTTGTTTTTCGGCTGTTTTTTTCTGCAATGAGGGAGAAGGAAATGGATAACAAGCGCACATCGATCGATACCAGTTTGCCGGCCGTGCCGGAGCGTCGTGATTTTCTCAAGGGAGCACTGTCCGTCATGGGGTCCACCACCTTGCTAGCCGCCTTGCCGGCTGGTATCGCCACCAGCGCTTGGGCGGCCGGCAGCGACAAGCCGGAAAAAACCGAAGTCAGAGTCGGCTTCATCCCGCTCACCGACTGCGCCTCGGTGATTGTGGCCTCCAAGATGGGCTTCGACAAGAAATACGGCATCACCATCGTGCCGTCCAAGGAGGCGAGCTGGGCCGCGGTGCGCGATAAGCTGGTCAACGGCGAACTGGACGCCGCGCACGTGCTGTACGGGTTGATGTACGGCGTGCACCTGGGCATCGGCGGGCCGAAGAAGGACATGGCGGTGCTGATGACGCTGAACCAGAACGGCCAGGGCATCACGCTCTCCAACCAGCTCAAGGCCAAGGGCGTGACCTCCGGCGCGGCGCTCGCCAAGCTGATCAAGGCCGAACCGCGCGAATACACCTTCGCCCAGACCTTCCCCACCGGCACCCACGCCATGTGGCTCTACTACTGGCTGGCCGCGCAAGGCGTCAATCCGATGAGCGACGTCAAGACCATCGTCGTGCCTCCGCCCCAGATGGTGGCCAACATGCGTGTCGACAACATGGACGGCTATTGCGTCGGTGAACCGTGGAATGCCCGCGCCATCGCCGACAATATCGGCTTCACCGTGGCCACCACCCAGCAGATCTGGGCCGGCCACCCGGAAAAGGTGCTGGGCAGCACCGGCGACTGGGTGAAGCAGAACCCGAATACCGCGCGCGCCTTGGTGGCGGCGCTGCTGGAAGCGTCGCGCTACATCGACGACGTCAAGAACCGCGCCAGCGTGGCCAAGCTGATCTCCGACAAGGCCTATGTCAATGCGCCGGAACCGGTCATCGAGGGGCGCTTCCTGGGGTCCTACGAAGACGGCCTGGGCAAGAAATGGCAAGACCCCAACCTGATGAAGTTCTTCGACGAGGGCAAGGTCAACTTCCCGTATCTCTCCGACGGCATGTGGTTCCTGACCCAGCACAAGCGCTGGGGTCTGTTGAAGGCCGACCCGGACTACCTGGGCGTGGCCAGGCAGGTCAACCAGATTGCGCTCTACAAGGAGGCCGCGGCGCTGGCCAAGGTCGCGGTGCCTCGCTCCGACATGCGCTCGGCCAAGCTGATCGACGGCGTGGTGTGGGACGGCAAGGACCCGAAAGGCTACGCCGCTTCGTTCAAGATTCGTGCCTGAGACCAGAGCTAGGGGGAAACCATCATGCAAGCCATCAAGCATGAAGCCAGTGTCGTGACCGGCACGGAGGGCAAGACCGTGGAACACAAATTGGCGGCCCGCGCCGCGTCCAAACGCCGTTTCCCGTCGCTGGAATCGGCCGATACCTCACCCGCCGTGCGCTTTCTGGTGCAGGCGATCAAGACCGTGGTGCCGCCGTTGCTGGGTCTGGCGCTGCTGGTGCTGGTCTGGTCCGTGGTTGCCAAATCGAGTGGCGGCCTGCCGGGTCCGGCGAGCACCTGGGAGTCGGCCAAGCTGCTGTTCGCCGACCCGTTCTACCAGAACGGGCCGAACGACCAGGGCGTGGGCTGGAACATTCTCAACTCGCTCGGGCGCGTCGGTGTCGGCTTCGGCCTGGCGGCGCTGGTGGGCATTCCCGCCGGCTTCATCCTCGGCCGCTTCGCCTTCGTCTCGGCGATGTTCGCGCCGGTGATCAGCCTGCTGCGCCCGGTATCGCCGCTGGCCTGGCTGCCGATCGGTCTCCTGGTGTTCAAGGCCGCGAGCCCGGCCTCGATCTGGGTGATCTTCATCTCCAGCGTGTGGCCGATGATCCTCAACACCGCCGCCGGGGTGCGCGCAGTGCCGCAGGATTACCTCAACGTGGCGCGCGTGCTGCGGCTCTCGGAGTTCAAGGTGTTCACCACCATCCTGTTCCCGTCGGTGCTGCCGCACGTGCTGACCGGGGTGCGCCTGTCGATCGGCGTAGCCTGGCTGGTGATCGTGGCGGCCGAGATGCTGACCGGTGGTGTAGGCATCGGCTTCTGGGTGTGGGACGAGTGGAACAACCTCAACGTCGAGCACATCATCATCGCCATCTTCATCGTCGGGCTGGTCGGGCTCTTGCTGGAGCAGGCGCTGATCCTGCTGGCCCGCCGCTTCAGCTTCGGTCAGGGAGTGTAAGCCATGGAAAAATTCGTCGAATTGCAGGGCGTGGGCAAGAGCTTCGATAGCCGCAAGGGCCGGTTCGTGGCGCTGCGCGACGTCAACCTGACCATCCGCCAAGGCGAGTTCGTGTCGCTGATCGGCCACTCCGGCTGCGGCAAGTCCACCGTGCTCAACATCGTCGCCGGGCTGTACGATCCGAACGCCGGTTTTGCGCTGTGTGGTGGGCGCGAGATCGACGGGCCGGGGCCGGAGCGGGCGGTGGTGTTCCAGAACCACAGCCTGCTGCCGTGGCTGACCTGTTACGGCAACATCTACCTTGCCGTGGAAAAGGTGTTCGGCCAGCGCGAGAACAAGTCCCAGCTCAAGGCGCGCTGCGAGGCGGCGCTGGCGCTGGTCAACCTGAGTCACGCCAGCGACAAGTACCCGCACGAGGTGTCGGGCGGCATGAAGCAGCGCGTCGGCATCGCCCGTGCGCTGGCGATGGAGCCCAAGGTGCTGCTGATGGACGAGCCGTTCGGCGCGCTCGACGCCTTGACCCGTGCCAACCTGCAGGACGAGTTGGTGAAGATCGTCGAGGCCACCCAGGCCACCGTGGTGATGGTGACGCACGACGTGGACGAGGCGGTGCTGTTGTCCGACCGCATCGTGATGATGACCAACGGCCCGGCCGCCACCGTGGGCGAGATCCTCGAGGTGGACCTGCCGCGCCCGCGCGACCGGCTGGCGCTGGCCAACGACAGCGCCTACCACGGCTACCGCAGCGCAGTGCTGGAGTTTTTGTATCAGAAGCATCTGCGACCGGCAGCGTGAATCCAAGGCCGTAGTACCTGCTGAAACAGGTTCTATCTATGTGGTGGTAACGCGAGGCGGGGAAGACGAGAGTCTTCCCCGCTTTTTTCATGCTCCGGACGGGGCGATGTTCCCGGCTGGTGCATCGGCGCACTTGTGCAGTGCGCCAGCGCTGGACACCAGGCGGAATGAGACCGTCCAGGCCCTCCTGGGACGGCTGACAGGGCTGGCACGTTAGTTGCTAGATCAATCTCGAACAATTCAGCTCCGGCAAGCCAGGCCAACGGAGGCCAGGCCAGCCGGGGAGCAGGGAAGGACCGATGCGGGTCTTTCGCCTGGCACGGACAACGGCGTCCGCTACCCGCAGTGAACACTGCGCGGCAGCGGGCGCTTTTTTTTGGGGTCGCGGTGGCAGCTTCGCACCGATAACGGGAGTAAGGTACATGAACAAGAGTTTCTGGAAGGCCGGCCATTGGCCCACATTGCTGGCCGCGTTTCTCTACTTCGATTTGAGCTTCATGGTCTGGTACATCCTCGGACCGTTGGCGATCCAGATCGCCGACGACCTGGCGCTCTCCGCGCAGCAGCGCGGCATGATGGTGGCCACGCCGATCCTGGCGGGTGCGGTGCTGCGCTTCGGCATCGGCGTGATGGTGGACCGCCTGTCGCCCAAGACCGCCGGCATCATCGGCCAAGTCGTGGTGATCGCCGCGCTCGGCGTGGCCTGGCATTTCGGCATCCACTCCTTCCACCAGGCGCTGCTGCTGGGGCTGTTCCTCGGCGTGGCCGGCGCCTCGTTCGCGGTATCGCTGCCGCTGGCCTCGCAGTGGTACCCGCCGGAGCATCAGGGCAAGGCGATGGGCATCGCCGGTGCCGGCAACTCCGGCACGGTGTTCGCCGCCTTGCTGGCGCCGGGCCTGGCCGCCGCTTTCGGCTGGGAGAACGTGTTCGGCTTCGCGCTGATCCCGCTGTCCATCGTGTTCGTGGTGTTCTGTCTGGTGGCCAAGAACGCCCCGCAGCGTCCGGCTCCCAAGGCGCTGGCCGACTACCTCAAGGTGCTGGGCGACAAGGATAGCTGGTGGTTCATGTTCTTCTACTGCATGACCTTCGGCGGCTTCGTCGGCCTGGCCGGCGCCTTGCCGGGCTACTTCCACGACCAGTACGGCCTGAACGCCGTGACCGCCGGCTATTACACCGCCGCCTGCGTGTTCGCCGGTTCGATGATGCGCCCGCTGGGCGGCGCGCTGGCCGACCGCATCGGCGGCATCCGCACCCTGCTGGTGATGTACACCATCGCCGCGGCGCTGCTGGGCGTGGTCGGCTTCAACCTGCCGCAGGCCTACGCCGCGCTGGCCCTGTTCATCGGAGCCATGCTGGCCCTCGGTTGCGGCAACGGCGCGGTGTTCCAGCTGGTGCCGCAGCGCTTCCGCAAGGAGATCGGCGTGATGACCGGCCTGGTCGGCATGGCCGGCGGCATCGGCGGCTTCCTGCTGGCGGCGGGCCTGGGCTTCGTCAAGCAGACCACCGGCAACTACCAGATCGGGCTGTGGCTGTTCGCCAGCCTGGGCCTGTTGGCCTGGTTCGGCCTGCACAGCGTGAAGCTGCGCTGGCGTACCACCTGGGGCTCGGCCAACGCCACCTCGGCACGGGTGTAAGAAGGGGTTACGATCTGGCCCGAAGGGGCGCAGGGGGAGGGGTGGAGCACCGTCCATCCCTCTTGCCCCCTCAACCGCGCATGAGCCCCGGACCGGGGCTCGTCGCACATGCTAAACCGGTTCCAGGAGAGATCATGGCGCTTGCCCTGACCGTCGGCCACGCCACCCACACCGGCCCCAAGCCGCGCAACGAGGACGCCCTGGCCTGCGTGACGCCGGAAGCCGAGCTGCTCACCAGCAAAGGGGCGCTGTTCGTGCTGTCCGACGGGGTGTCGAGCTGCGCCGACGGCAAGCTCGCCGCCCAGTCCAGCGTGCGCGCGGTGGCGGCGGACTACTACGCCACGCCGGAAACCTGGGAGGTCGGCACCGCGCTCGACCGCCTGCTGACCGCGCACAACCGCTGGCTGCGCTCGCAAGGCAAGACGCTGGTGGCGACGCTGACCGCGCTGGTGCTGCGCGGGCGGCGCTTTACCGTGGCACACGTCGGCGACAGCCGGCTGTACCGGCTCACCGGTGGCCGGCTGTTCTGCCTCACCACCGACCATGTCTGGGACGAGCCCTCGATGCGCCACGTGCTCAAGCGCGCCATGGGGCTCGACGAACACGTCATGGCGGACTTCCTCGACGGCGACGTGGCCGAGGGCGACGTGTTCCTGCTGGTCAGCGATGGCGTGTGGGGACCGTTGGGCGACAAGCGCCTGGACGAAGTGCTGCGGCTGCACGTCGACCCACAGCGCGCGGCCCAGGTGCTGGTGGACGAGGCCATCGCCGCCGGCACCAACGACAACCTGTCGGCCATCGTGCTGCGCGTCGACGACCTGCCTTCGGCCAACCTCGGCGACGAGTTGGCGCGTGGCGCCTTTCAGTCGCTGCCGCCGCGCCTCAAGCCGGGACAGGAGTTCGACGGCCTGACCGTGGAAGCAGTACTGAACGACGCGCCGTCCGGGCTCGCCTACCGCGTGCTCGACGCGACCGGGCGGCGCTGGGTGATGAAGACGCTGCCGCCGACGCTGGCGGGCGACAGCCAGGCCGAGCAGGCGCTGCTGGTGGAGGAATGGCTGCAGAAACGCCTGACTGCGCATTACTTCGCCGAGGTCAAGCCGCTGCCGGCGCGCCAGCACCTCTACTACCTGCTGCGCTGGTACAACGGCGAAAACTTGGCCGAGAGACGCCGGCGCGAGGGTGGCAGCATCAGCCCGAGCGAAGTGGTGAAGATCGGCCTCAGGCTGACGCGCGCGCTGGCGGCGCTGCACCGGCTCAACATCCTGCACCGCGACGTCAAGCCGGAAAATGTCCATATCGACCACGACGACAAGTTGCGCTTGCTGGACCTGGGCGTGGCGTACTGCCCGGGGCTGACTGTCGACAAGGACGGGGCGATGCCGGGCACGCCGAGCTACATGGCGCCGGAACTGTTCGATGGCGCTTTTGCCAGCGTGCAGACCGATCTCTACGCCGCCGGCGTGACGCTCTATTGGCTCTTGACCGGGCACTACCCCTACGGCGAGGTGGAGCCGTTCCAGCACCCGCGTTTCGGCGCCCCCGACCTGCCGACGCGCTACCGTCCTGATCTGCCGCTGTGGCTGGAGAACGTGCTGCTCAAGGCGGTGGAGCGCGACCCGGCGCGCCGCTTCGAAACCGCCGAAGAGCTGCAGCTCGCGCTGGAAAAGGGTGACGCGCAGCCGATTGCCGTGCGCCGCCGCGTGCCCTGGGCCGAGCGTGCTCCGCTCAAGCTGTGGCGTACCATCGCCCTGGTGTCGCTGCTGCTCAACCTGGTGCTGGTGTACCTGCTGCTGGTGTTGTGAGCGGGGGGCGGCTCAGACCGCCGTGGCGGGTAGGGCGGCCGACGTGCCCAGCTCGCGGCAGAACAATTCCGCCAGCCGCCGGGTCAGAGGGTCGCCGTCGCCGTTTTGCCGGTAGACGCCAACCGGCATGCCGGACAACGGCGGCAGGCTGCCGTCGTTGACGCAGCGGCTGTGGGCGGGTGGTGTGTCCGCCAGCATCGCCGCCACCCCCAGGCCGGCCTCCACCGCCGCCTGGATGGCGGGCAGGCTGGCGCTTTCGAACACGATATGCCACGGCTGGCCGGCCCGGTTCAGGGTCGCCAGCGTCTGTTCGCGCCACGAGCAGGGGGCGCTGAAAATCACCAGCGGCAAGGAGGTGGACGTCGTCAGTGCCTTGCCGCGTGCGGCAAACCAGGCCAGGGGGCACAGGAACTGGGCGTCCGGCTTCGGCAACAGGCCGCTGTCGGCGAGCGGCGAGCTGACCATTACGTCGAGCTCGCCGGCCTTCATGGCGGCAAACAGCTCCGCCTTGAGCCCCACCGTGACCGACAGGCGCAGCCCCGGATGCACGCTGGCGAAGTCCGCCAGCACGCGCGGCAGCCGGGTGCCGACGAAATCCTCCATGATGCCGATGCGGCGGTGCTGCTCGCTGGCCGGCAGGCCGCCCAAGCCGGGCACCAGTTGGTCGGTCAGTGTCAGCAGGCGCTCGGCGTAGGGCAGCAGGGCTTCGCCGGCCCCGGTCAGCCGGATGCCGCGTGGCGAACGCTCCAGCAGGGGCTGACCCAGCTGCTGCTCCAGTTTGCGGATCTGCAGGCTGACGGTGGGCTGGGTGCGTTGCAGCAAGGTAGCGGCCCGGTTGATGCTGCCGTTGCGCACCACGCTGACGAAGGCGCGCAGCAGCGCGGTATCCAGGTCCATTGCCATAAACATTCCTTATAACTGGCATAGTAAACGACAGTCTACCTATATCCGGAGCGAGCCGATAGCATGGAGGCATCCACTTTTAGGGAGTCCATCATGTATCTGTCTGCCTTGCTGCTGGCGGTTGCCGGCTCGGTGATCTACCACTTGTCGCTCAAGCACGTGCCGCAAGGGGTGAATCCATTCCTGACCCTGGCCGTCAGCTACGGCCTGGCCATGCTGCTGTGCCTCGTCGGCATGCTGTTCAGCCCCGGCAGCCGCAGCCTGCTGGCAGTGAACTGGAGCAGCAGTGGCGTCGCGCTCGGCATTCTGGGCATCGAACTGGGGTTCCTGCTGGCCTACCGCACCGGCTGGCAGATGGGGGTGGCGTCGCTCAGCGCCAACGTGATCAGCACGCTGGTGTTGCTGCCGCTGGGTTTCCTGCTGTTTCGCGAGCAGCCGTCGTTGCTTCGTCTGGGCGGGGCCATGGTGAGTCTCACCGGTTTGTGGCTGATGGTGCAGAAGTAATGTCCATGGGCACCATGCACGGTCTTGGTGCGTTTTGTGCACTGCAAACTGCGGGAGAACCGTCCAAACCAGCCGTAAACCGCATCGGAAGGGCCGAAAACGGCTGGCACGGTGCTTGCTTGTAATGCTGCAGACAATAGTTGCCCAGTTTGCCAATGGCGGTGAAGCGGGCAGGGACAAAGAGGTCCGTTCTTCGTGGGGTTATCCATGGGAGCGGACTTTATTTATTTGGTCTCGCTGCGGCAATGGTGAATGCGGCGTAGCCACGATGCTAAGGAGATCCCGATGAACAAACCGAAACTCGTCATGGTAGGCAACGGCATGGCCGGCGTGCGCACGCTGGAAGAACTGCTCAAGCTGATGCCCGACTTCTACGACATCACCGTGTTCGGTGCCGAGCCGCACCCCAACTACAACCGCATCCTGCTCTCGCCGGTGCTGTCGGGTGAACAGACGCTCAAGGAAATCATGCTCAACGAAGTGGAGTGGTACGCCGAGAACGGCATCACCCTGCACATGGGCAAGGAAATCACCGAGATCGACCGTATCAAGCGCGTGGTGCGCGCCGCCGACGGCACCGAAGCACCGTATGACCGCCTGCTGCTCGCCACCGGCTCCAACCCCTTCATCCTGCCGGTGCCGGGTAAGGATCTCGACGGCGTGGTGACCTTCCGCGACATCCGCGACGTCAACCTGATGATCGAGGCCAGCCAGAAGTACAAGAAGGCCGTGGTGATCGGTGGCGGCCTGCTGGGTCTGGAAGCCGCCAACGGCCTGATGGCGCGCGGCATGGACGTGAGCGTGGTGCATCTGGGCGAATGGCTGCTCGAGCGCCAGCTCGACCGCACCGCCGCCAAGCTGCTGCAGCAGAGCCTGGAAGACCGCGGCATCGCTTTCCACCTGCAGAAGCAGACCGCCGCGCTGCTCGACAACGGTTCCGGCCGTGTCGGCGGCCTGCGCTTCGCCGACGGCGAGGAAATCCCGGCCGACCTGGTGGTGATGGCCGTCGGCATCCGCCCGAACTACGAACTGGCCGAAAAATCCGGCCTGTACTGTAACCGCGGCGTGGTGGTGAACGACACCATGCAGACCTACGACCCGCGCGTCTACGCCGTGGGCGAATGTGTCAGCCACCGTGGCGTGGCCTACGGCCTGGTCGCCCCGCTGTTCGACATGGCCAAGGTCGCCGCCAACCACCTGGCGCACTACGGCATCGGCCGCTACGTGCCGGCCGCCACCTCGACCAAGCTCAAGGTCACCGGCATCGACCTGTTCTCCGCCGGCGACTTCATGGGTAGCGACAACACCGAGGCGATCACCCTGTCCGACCCGATGGGCGGCATCTACAAGAAACTGGTGATCAAGGACAACAAGCTGGTCGGCGCCTGCCTGTACGGCGACACCGCCGACGGCGCCTGGTACTTCCGCCTGATCCGCGAAGGCAAGTCGGTGGCCGAGATGCGCGACGTGCTGATGCTGGGCGAGGGTGGTCAGGGCGACGTCGGCCACTCCGGTCAGAGCAAGGTCGTCGGCATGCCGGACGATGCCGAAGTGTGCGGCTGTAACGGCGTGTGCAAGGGCACCATCGTCAAGGCGATCCAGGAGAAGGGCCTCTTTACCGTCGACGAGATCAAGAAGCACACCAAGGCCGCCAGCTCCTGCGGCTCGTGTACCGGCCTGGTCGAGCAGATCCTGATTAACTGCGTCGGCGGCGCCGCCGACGTCAAGCCCAAGTCCGAGAAGCCGGTGTGCGGCTGTACCGACCACAACCACGGCGCGGTGCGCAAGGTGATCCGCGAACAGCACCTGACCAGCCTGCGCCAGGTGATGGACTTCCTCGAATGGCGCACTCCCGACGGCTGCGCCACCTGCCGCCCGGCACTGAACTACTACCTGATCTCGACCTGGCCGGGCGAGGCGAAGGACGATCCGCAATCGCGCTTCATCAACGAGCGCGTGCACGCCAACATCCAGAAGGACGGCACCTACTCGGTGATCCCGCGCATGTGGGGCGGCGTGACCAATGCCGCCGAACTGCGCCGCATCGCCGACGTGGCCGACAAGTACGCCATCCCGATGGTGAAAGTCACCGGCGGCCAGCGCATCGACCTGTTGGGCGTGAAGAAGGAAGACCTGCCCAAGGTCTGGGCCGACCTCGACATGCCGTCCGGCCACGCCTACGGCAAGAGCCTGCGTACCGTGAAGACCTGCGTCGGCTCCGAGTTCTGCCGCTTCGGCACGCAGGATTCCACCCAGATGGGCATCGACCTGGAAAAGGACCTGACCGGCATGTGGAGCCCGGCCAAGGTCAAGCTGGCGGTTTCCGGCTGTCCGCGCAACTGCGCCGAATCGGGCATCAAGGATGTCGGCATCATCGGCGTTGACTCCGGCTGGGAGCTCTACATCGGCGGCAACGGCGGCATCAAGACCGAGGTGGCCGAGTTCCTCGCCAAGGTGAAGACCCGTGAAGAAGTGCTGGAACTGACCGGCGCCTTCCTGCAGCTCTACCGCGAGGAGGCGTTCTACCTCGAGCGCACCGTGCACTACCTGCACCGCGTCGGCCTAGACTTCATCAAGGCCCAGGTGGTCGACAACCTCGAGAACCGCAAGGCACTGTACGAGCGGCTGCGCTTCGCCCTGTCCTTCGAGAAGGACCCGTGGACCGAGCGCGTCAAGGAAGGTGTCGCCCGTCACGAATTCGAACCGCTCACCGTGTAATTCCAGACTGCGGCGGGAGCGAGCTGTCAGCACGCACGCTCCCGTCACGAATCGGAAAAGGAGATCAGCATGAACTGGAAAACCGTTTGCACCATCAATGACATCCCCAAGCAGGGCGCGCGCATCCTCAAGCGTGAAGGCCAGGACGACATCGCCATCTTCCGCGCCGAGGACGACTTCGTGTTCGCGCTGGTCGACCGTTGCCCGCACAAGGGCGGCCCGCTGTCGCAGGGCATCGTCTCCGGCCACACCGTGGCCTGCCCGCTGCACAACTGGGTGGTCGACCTCAAGACCGGCGAAGCCTGCGCGCCCGACGTCGGCTGTACCGGTCACATTCCGGTGCGCGTCGAGGACGGCAAGGTATCGCTGGACCTGGAGTAAGGCGAGCACGAACACCGATTGAGCGAGCAACGTAGGATGGGTGGCGCACCGCGAAACCCGTCAATGAGACCCGGCACCCACCGCCCCCCCTTCCTACGCACCGCATTGGGAGACATCACATGACAGAAACCACGGGACGCAACAAGACTGTCTCCTCGATCTGCTGTTACTGCGGCACCGGCTGCGGTGTCCTGATCCAGTCCGACGGTCAGCGTCTGACCTCGGTGGAGGGCGACCCGACGCACCCGGCCAACCTCGGCCGGCTGTGCAGCAAGGGCCGCACCCTGGCCGACACCACCGGCAAGCCGGGCGCCCGGCTGCTGTACCCCGAACTGAGGCTGGACAAGGCCGCGCCGCGCCAGCGCATCGCCTGGGACGACGCCATCGGTACCGCCGCCGACCACATCGCGGCGGCCGTGGCCAAGCACGGTCCGGACTCGGTGGCGTTTTACCTTTCCGGCCAGCTCTTGACCGAGGACTACTACGTCTTCAACAAGCTGACGCGCGCCGTGGTCGGCACCAACAACGTCGACACCAACTCGCGGCTGTGCATGTCGAGCGCCGTGGCCGGCTACAAGGCCACGCTCGGCGCCGATGCGCCGCCCGCCTGTTACGAGGACATCGACCAGGCCGACGTCGTGCTGATCGCCGGGTCCAACATGGCCTACGCCCACCCGATCCTGTTCCGCCGACTCGAAGCGGCCAAGGCGGCCAATCCGGCGATGAAGGTCATCGTGATCGACCCGCGCCGCACCGACACGGCGAGTCTCGCCGACCTCTATCTGCCGATCCTGCCCGGCACCGACGTGGCGCTGTTCCACGCCATGCTCAACGTGCTGGTGTGGGACGATCTGCTCGACCGCGACTACATCGAGCAGCACACCGAAGGCTTTGCCAAGCTGAAAGACCGGCTGCGCGAATTCACCCCGCGCGCCGCCGCCGACATCTGCGGCATCAGCGAAGAAGACATCATCACCGCCGCGCGCTGGTTCGGCCGCGCCGGTGCGGCGCTGTCGTTCTACACCATGGGCCTGAACCAGTCGACCGCCGGCACCGACAAGAACGCCGCGCTGATCCACCTGCACCTGGCCACCGGCCAGATCGGCAAGCCCGGCGCCGGCCCGTTCTCGCTGACCGGCCAGCCCAACGCCATGGGCGGGCGCGAAGTAGGGGGGCTCGCCAACCTGCTGTCGGCGCACCGCGACCTCGCCAACCCCGAGCACCGCGCCGAAATGGCGGCGATCTGGGGCGTGGACAGCATCCCGGCCGAGCCCGGCCTGACGGCCATCGAGCTGTTCGAAGCCGCCTCGAAAGGCCAGATCAAGGTGCTGTGGGTGGTCTGCACCAACCCGGCGCAGTCACTGCCGGACCAAGCCCTGGTGCGCCGCGCCCTGGAAAAAGTCGACTTCGTCATCGTGCAGGAAGCCTTCGCCGGCTCCGAAACGCTGCCCTACGCCGACCTGGTGCTGCCCGCCAGCACCTGGCCCGAGAAGGACGGCACCGTCACCAACTCCGAGCGCCGCATCAGCCGCGTGCGCGCCGCGCTGCCGGCGCCGGGCGAGGCTCGCCACGACTGGATCATCGCGCGCGACGTGGCGCATGCGCTGGAAGCGCGCCTGCGGCCGCTGCGGCCCACGCTGTTCCCGTACGATGACGCCGCCCAGGTGTTCGCCGAGCACGTCACCACCACCGCCGGGCGCGATCTCGACATTACGGGTCTCAGCTACGCCGTGCTCGACGAGATCGGCCCGCAGCAATGGCCGTTCCCGGCCGGCGCCACCAGCGGGAAGGCACGGCTCTACCAGGACGGGCATTTCGCCACGCCGTCCGGCCGCGCACGCTTCGTCGACATCGGCTACCGCCCGGTGGCCGAGAACGTCTCGGCGCAATACCCGCTGCGGCTGACTACCGGTCGCCTGCGCGACCACTGGCACACCATGAGCCGCACCGCCCTGGTGCCGGGGCTGACCCGCCACGTCGAGGAGCCGGTGCTGTCGCTCAACCCGCGCGACCTCGACCGCTTCCACCTCAAGAACGGCGACCTGGCGCGCATCAAGTCGCGGCGTGGCGCCATCGTGCTGCCGGTCGAGGCCGACGACAACCTGCGTCCGGGCATGGCATTCCTGCCGATGCACTGGGGTGGTGCCTACATGGCCGGCAACGGCGTCAATGCACTGACTTTGGGCAAGGTCGACCCGGTCTCGCGCCAGCCCGAGCTGAAGCACGCCGCCATTGCGCTGGAGCCGGCGCGCCTGCCGTGGCGGCTCACCTTGCTGGTCAAGGGTGACGTGGCCGAGCTGCGCCAGCGCCTGACCCCGTGGCTGGCGCGCTTCCCCTACGCCGTGCTGCTGTCGGTAGTGGCCGGCGGTGCCGCGGTACGCCTCAAGCTGGCCGCCGAGTCGGCTCCTGAGGCGAGCCTGCTCGAAGCGCTGGCCGACACGGTGACGCCGGCCGATGCTATGCTGGCGGCCTTCGACGACCCGGCACGAAGTGTGCTTAGAAGAGTATGGCTGCACGGCAAAGTGCCTTGTGCGTACCTTCTGGCGGGCGATGTGCGCGCCGATGAGGCGCTGTCGGACTGGTTCGACGATGGGGCGACACCGGACAGCCTGGCGCGGCTCTTGATGGGCGGCGGCACCCTGATCCACCGCTCGCGCGTGGTCTGTGCCTGTACCGGCGTCCGTGAGGACGCCATCGTCCAGGCCATCGCCGCCGGTTGCAATGTGGAAGGGTTGAAATCGGGACTGGGCTGCGGCAGCGGCTGCGGTTCCTGTGTGCCGGAATTGACGAGGATGGTTGCTGCCGCCAAGGCGGCGCAGGAGGTGTGAGATGCAGGCAGGCAAGGTCTATCTGATCGGGGCGGGTCCGGGCGATCCGGAACTGTTGACGCTCAAGGCGGTAAAGGCGCTGCAGGCCGCCGACGTCTGGCTGGTCGACGACCTGGTCAGCCGTGAAGTACTCGGCTTCGCCCGCCCCGACGCGCGCATCGTGCACGTCGGCAAGCGCGGCGGCTGCCGCTCCACGCCGCAGGCCTTCATCCATCGCCTGATGCTGCGCTACGCCCGCCACGGCAAGGTGGTGGCGCGCGTCAAGGGTGGCGATCCGTTCATCTTTGGCCGCGGCGGTGAAGAATGGCAATGGCTGGCCGAACGCGGCGTGACGGTCGAAGCCGTCGGCGGCCTCACTGCAGGCCTCGCGGTCGGCCCGGCGCTCGGCCTGCCGCTCACCCATCGCGGCATCAGCCGCGGCGTGACGCTGGTCACCGCGCACACCCAGGACGGCAGCCCGCTGCCATGGGCGGCGCTGGCCCAATCCGGCCTCACCGTGGTGTGCTACATGGGCATGAGCGATCTGCCCACGCTGACCGCCGAATGGCGTGCAGCCGGCTTCGCCGCCGACCTGCCGGTCGCCGTGGTGCACCGCGTCGGCTGTCCCGAACAGCGCGCCATCGTCACCTGTCTCTCGCGCCTGGTCGACGACGTGCGTGCCGCATGCCTGGCCAGCCCGGCTGTCATCGTGCTGGGCGAGGTGGCCAGCCTGGCCGCGCTGCAGCCGCAACTGGAACAGGCCTGCAAGGTGGCCTGAGCCACGGCCCGTGACGGGCCGGCGTACCTCATAATCCCCGTCGATGCAGTGCTCGAACAGACGCCGGTCATTTCCTGGAAATGCCGGCGTTTCTCATGACGTCGTCCCACTACGCTGGAAGCGCGGGGCGGCTTTTCATTGGCCCGGCCCGGACGCGCGTGTTTCCCCACGGCCAAGGCGGTTGCCTTCCCTCCTGACACTACGCCCCGCCCGCCGTTTCGTGGTACGGTTAGCGCCTGCTTGTTTCGCCTATCAACCAAACACTACGAGACTGTGGCCCGCACCATGTTTGAACACGTTGACGCCTACGCCGGCGACCCCATCCTCTCTCTCGTCGAAACCTTCAACCACGACCCGCGCCCGACCAAGGTCAACCTCGGCATCGGCCTGTACTACGACGAACAAGGCCGCATCCCGCTGCTGCCGTCGGTGCAGAAGGCCGAACTGGCGCGTGTCCAGTCCGCCGGTCCGCGCACCTACCTGCCGATGGAAGGCGCCGCCAACTACCGCCAGGCCGTGCAGGAACTGCTGTTCGGCGCCGGCCACGAAGCGGTCAAGTCCGGCCGCATCGCCACCATCCAGACCATCGGCGGCTCCGGCGCGCTGAAGATCGGTGCCGACCTCCTGAAGCGCTACTTCCCGGCAAGCGAAGTCTGGGTCAGCAGCCCCACCTGGGACAACCACCGCGCCATGTTCGAAGGTGCCGGCTTCACCGTGCACGACTACCCGTACTACGACGCGGCGACGGGCGGCGTGAAGTTCGACGAGATGATGGCCTGCCTCAAGGGGCTGCCGGCCAAGGCTGTGGTGCTGCTGCACCCGTGCTGCCACAACCCGACCGGCGTCGACCTCTCCAATGACCAGTGGCGCGAGGTGATCGAGGTGGTCAAACAGCGCGGGCTGATTCCCTTCCTCGACATCGCCTACCAGGGCTTCGGCGACGGGCTCGACGAAGACGCCTACGCCATCCGCGCCATGGCTGACGCCGGCATCAGCTTCTTCGTCAGCAACTCGTTCTCCAAGAACCTGTCGTTCTACGGCGAGCGCTGCGGCGGCCTGTCGGTGGTGTGCCAGGATGCCGAAGAAGCCGGCCGCGTGCTGGGCCAGATGAAGGCCACCGTGCGCCGCAACTACTCCAGCCCGCCGACCCACGGCGGCCAGGTCACCGCCACCGTGATGAACGACCCGGCGCTGCGCGAGGAATGGGAAGGCGAAGTCGCCGAGATGCGTGAGCGCATCAAGGCCATGCGCCAGAAGCTCTACGACGTGCTCGCCGCCAAGGTGCCGGGTCGCGACTTCAGCTACTTCATCAAGCAGCGCGGCATGTTCAGCTACACCGGCCTGACCCCGGAACAAGTCGACCGCCTGCGCGAAGAATTCGCCGTCTACCTGGTGCGCTCCGGCCGCATGTGCGTCGCCGGCCTCAACAGCCGTAACGTCGAGTATGTGGCGGATGCCATGGCCGAGGTGCTGAAAGGCTGACGATCCGCTTGTCGTGCCAATGAAAACGGCCGCCCGTAATAGGGTGGCCGTTTGTTTTGGAGGAGGAGCGGGATCAGCCGCGATTGTGAAACAGGATGTCGCACCCCAGTCCGGCCTTCTGCAAGCCGCGGCGAGCCGCCAGGTTGATCACCAGCGGGTTGCGCACGTTGGCCTTGAGTGGCGCCAGCACCGGGTGCGACTCGTCTGTTGTCTCCTGGGGCTTGTACACCATCAGCAGGATGGCGGCGTCCTCCGGGCGGGTCAGCTCGAGCGCGGCCACGTCATCCTCGCTCAGCTCGATCTCGTAGCGCAGCCCCAACTCGCTGGGCGATACCACGCTGAACAGCACGTCCGGGTTGTCCAGCGACTGCATCCAGAACACGCTGGGATTGGCTTTGCCCTGGTCGTGGAACAGTTGGAAGCGGGTGCAGTTCTCAAAGGCGGGAATACCATGGGGGAAGTGCAGGGTGGCAGCGTCGTTCACCTCGACTTCGCCCAGCAGGCTCGATCTGAACAGCATGGTTGGCTCCTAACGGGAATCTGGCTGCCCATTATGCCTGACGGATGGCGCTCCGGCCGTGAAAAATGGCCTGTCTTTGCCACACTCCGGGGAAGGGGGTTCCTGTATTACAATCCGCCCTTGCGCAAGGTTTGTCGCAGGGCAGGGGAATCCAGCCTACCCTCGACGGCCCGTAACCGGTTTCCTGAGGTGTCATGCCATGTTTCAACTGTTTTTCCGCCGCCTGCGTCAGGATCGCCGCCTGGCCATCGTGGTGCTGCTGTTGTCCACCCTGCTGTTGATGCTGGCCGGTGCCGGCATGCAGTCCACGCCCGATGCCGGCCTGTTGCCGGCATTGCTGTGGTCCTTGCTGATGGTGGTGGGTCTGGTCGGGCAGCTCACCGCACTGGCCGCCCTGATGAAAAAACCATGAAGTAAAAACGGCATTCAAAACAGCATCTTAAAGCCATGGCTTCGATAGGGTTTAGTGTTGACTGGGGCCAGGGCGGGGCGCATAATCGCGCCGCACAATGATCGAAAACAAGGCTCCACTTGCCGTGGGGCCTTGTTCTTTTTCCTCTCTTCGGGAGTGTTCCGGCCATGGATCACCAAGGGTTGCTACGACAGCTGGAAACGTTGGCGCTGCCTGAGGCAGACTTCAATCACGAAGCCCATCTGCTGGCGGCCTGGGCCTACCGGCGCAACTATCCGGCGCGCGAGGCGGCGGCCCGCTGCTCCCGCACTCTGTCGCGCTACGCCATGGCCAAGGGCGCGGCGCACAAGTACCACCACACGCTGACCATGGCGGCGCTGGCCATCCTGTACAGCCGCCTCGACGCCAGGCCGGAACTGCTGGACGACTGGTCCGCCTTCCTGGCCTCCTGTCCCGACCTGAAGAACGATCTGCCGAGTCTGCTGCGGCAACACTATTCCGAAGAAAAACTGCAAGACGAGACCGCTCGCAAGGCCTTTGTCGAGCCGGACCTCAAGCCGCTGCCCGATAGCGACATGCTGCACTGAAAGAAAAACTGGAACCGAAAACCCGATGAAAGCCCCGGAACTGCTGCTCCCCGCCGGCTCGCTCGACAAGATGCGCGCCGCCTACGATTATGGCGCCGACGCCGTCTACGCCGGCCAGCCGCGCTACTCCCTGCGTGCTCGCAACAACGAATTCAAACTGGAAGAGCTGCGCCAAGGCATCGAAGAAGCGCATGCGCGCGGCAAGCAGTTCTTCGTCGCCAGCAACATCCTCCCGCACAACGCCAAGCTCAAGACCTACCTCGCCGACATGGAGCCGGTGATCGCCATGAAGCCGGACGCGCTGATCATGGCCGACCCCGGTCTGATCATGATGGTGCGCGAGAAATGGCCGGAAGTGCCGATCCATCTCTCCGTGCAGGCCAACACCACCAACCTGATGGGTGTGAAGTTCTGGCAGAAGATCGGGCTCACCCGCGTCATCCTGTCGCGCGAACTCTCCCTCGACGAGATCGCCGAGATTCGGCAGGAATGCCCGGACATGGAGCTCGAAGTGTTCGTGCACGGCGCGCTGTGCATCGCCTATTCTGGCCGCTGCCTGCTGTCCGGCTACTTCAACCACCGCGACCCGAACCAGGGCACCTGTACCAACGCCTGCCGCTGGGACTACAAGATGCACGACACCCAGGCCGACGACGCCGGTGACGTGCAGGTGATCAAGTTCGACTTCAACAAGGCGCTGGAAGAAGCCAACCAGAGCTTCGCCGCCTGCGGCGGAGCCGAGCGCCACCCGCTGGCCGACAAGACCTACCTGATCGAAGAGGGCAGCCGCCCGGGCGAACTGATGCCGATCATCGAGGACGAGCACGGCACCTACATCATGAACTCCAAGGATCTGCGCGCCATCGAGCAGGTGGAGAAGCTGGTCAAGATCGGCGTCGACTCGCTGAAGATCGAAGGCCGTACCAAGAGCCTCTACTACGTGTCGCGCACCGCTCAGGCCTACCGCAAGGCCATCGACGACGCCGTCGCCGGCCGGCCGTTCGATTACAGTCTGCTGGCCGATCTCGAAGGCCTCGCCAACCGCGGCTACACCCCCGGCTTCCTCGAGCGTCACCAGACCCAGGAATACCAGAACTACCTCACCGGCCACTCCCAGGCCAAGCGCAGCCAGTACGTCGGCGAAGTGCTGGAAGTGGACGCCGAGGGCTGGGCGCTGATCGACGTGAAGAACCGCTTCGCCGTCGGCGACAAGCTGGAAATCATCCACCCGAGCGGTAATCGCATCGTCGATCTCACCACCATGACGCGCGATGGTGCTGCCACCGAGGTGGCGCCGGGCAATGGCGTCAAGGTGAAGATCCCAGGCATGGCCGGGATGGAGAAGGCGCTGATCGCGCGCCTGCTCTGAGCGCTGGTGAATAAATCTGCTGTGCGTCCCGATCCCGGTCCTGCGATGCTCGCCGTACCACTTGTACGGCTGTGCTTCTTAAACCGGCCTCGGGTCGCTCGCAACGATTTCTTTCACAAGCTCTAAGCTGGCACACCGTTGGGCCAAAGGCGCGGCGCTCTCCGATGGGACGCCGCGTCTTGCTTTGAACACCGCACGCTGCACTGCGGCAAAGTTTGCCCTGGCCGGCGGCGAGCGCTTACAATTTCACCCTGATATCGCGCCGGGCTCCGCCAGTCCCGGCGCCAGACCTTTCGGGACCGACATGACCATTCAGCAACTCATTTCCGCGCGGGTGCAGGCAGCACTCGCCGCCGCTGGCGCGCCTGACGCGCCGGCCAACGTCCAGCCGGCCAGCAAGCCGGAATTCGGCGACTACCAGGCCAACGGCGTGATGGCCGCCGCCAAGCAGCTCAAGACCAACCCGCGCGAACTGGCCCAGAAGGTACTGGCCGTGCTCGACCTCGACGGTATCGCCAGCAAGCTGGAAATCGCCGGCCCCGGCTTCATCAACATCCACCTCGACCCGGCCTTCCTCGCCCGTCGCGCCGAAACGGCGCTGGCCGATGAGTCCTTGGGCATCGCCAAGGTCGACGCCAAGAAGGTCATGGTGGAGTATTCCTCGGTCAACCTTGCCAAGGAAATGCATATCGGCCACCTGCGCGGCGGCATCATCGGCGACGCGCTGGTCCGCGTGAACAGCTTCATCGGCCACGATGTGGTGCGCCAGAACCATGTGGGAGACTGGGGTACCCAGTTCGGCATGCTGGTGGCCTATATGGTGGAAACCAGCAAGAGCGGTCAGGCCGACCTCGAACTCAAAGACCTCGATACCTTCTACAAGCACTCCAAGAAGCGTTTCGACGAAGATCCGGCCTTTGCCGACACCGCCCGCGATTACGTGGTGAAGCTGCAGTCCGGCGATGCCGAGGTGCTGAAACTGTGGCAGCAGTTCGTCAAGCTGTCGCTGACCCACTGCAACGCCATCTACCGGAAACTGGGCCTGCTGTTGAACGACGACGACGTGCGCGGCGAAAGCTTCTACAACGACGATCTGCCGGTGCTGGTGGAAGAACTGCGCCAGAAAGGCCTGCTGGTCGAAGACCAGGGCGCTCAGGTCGTCTTCCTCGACGAATTCAAGAACAAGGAAGGCGAACCGGCGGCCTTCATCGTCCAGAAGCAGGGCGGTGGCTACCTGTACGCCACCACCGACCTCGGCGCCATTCGCTTCCGTGTGAACAAGCTGGGGCTGGATCGCTGCCTGTACGTGGTCGATTCGCGCCAGAGCCTGCACTTCCAGCAGTTGTTCTCCACCGCACGCAAGGCCGGCTGGCTGCCGGAGAGCGCCGACTTCCAGCACATCGGCCATGGCACCATCATGGGGCCGGACGGCAAGCCGCTGAAAACCCGTTCCGGCGAGAACGTCAAGCTGGTGGAACTGCTGGACGAGGCGGTGGAACGCGCTTTCCAGCTGGTTACCAGCAAGAACCCGGAGCTGCCGGAAGCCGAGCGTCGCCAGATCGCCGCGGTGGTGGGCATTGGCGCGCTGAAGTACGCCGATTTGAGTAAGAGCCGCAATACCGACTATATCTTCGACTGGGACGCCATGCTCAGCTTCGAGGGCAACACCGCTCCGTACCTGCAGTATGCCTACACCCGCGTACAGAGCGTGTTCCGCAAGGCCGAGGACTTCGACCCGGCGGCCAAGGTAGTGATTACCGAGGTGGCAGAAAAGCAGCTGGCGGTCGCACTGGCGCAGTTCGAGGACGTGGTGTTCGCCGTGGCCGACAGCAGTCAGCCGCACCACCTGTGCGGCTATCTGTACAACGTGGCCACGCTGTTCTCGCGCTTCTACGAAGCCTGCCCGATCCTCAAGAGCGAGGGCGAAGTGCGAGCAAGCCGCCTGCAACTGGCGGCCCTCACCGCCAAGACCCTCAAGAGCGGCCTGGATCTGCTGGGCATCGACGTGCTGGACGCGATGTAATCGGCCCGGCCTGTTGCTACAGAAAGCCCAATCTTCCGGTTGGGCTTTTTTGCGTGTATCAGGGCTCCAAACCGAGGCGCACCACCTGAGGCGGGGCTGGCTCGCCGGGAAACCAGCGCTGATGAATGGCCTGGAAGGTACCGTCCTTCTTCATGTCGCGCAACGCGGCCTGCCACTGCAGGATGGTGTCGCGGTCGGTGCCGCGCGAAAAGGCGAGATAAAGATCCAGCGAGTCGAGCGTCATCACCCGGGACACGCGGCCCGGTGCAATGCCGAGCCGTTGCAGGGTCTGGGCGACGGCGATATTGCCCTCCACCCACAGATCAACCCGCCTGGCCAGCAGCATGCGCGCCGCTTCCTCCGTGCTGCCGGTCTGGCGGATGGCGGTGAAGCCCTTGCTGCGGGCCGTGCTCTCGAAAATGCTGCCCTGATAAGCGGCCACTTCCCGTTTCAGGATGTCGCTGCCCAAGGCCTGCAGCGACATGGCCTCTTCGCTGCGCGCCAACAGCACGGTGCTGGAAATGGCGATCGGGCCGAGCAGGGTCATGCTGCGTTCGCGTTCGGCGTTGCGGCCGACGGTGAACAGCATCACGTTGGGCCGGCTCAGCAACAGCTTGTAGCCGCGTATCCACGGCACCACGGCAATGCTGCTGCTCTGTCCGGTACGACGCAGAATCTCGTTCACCACCTCGACCGCCATGCCGTCGGGGGTACCCTTGCCGCTGGTGAAGGTCATCGGCGGCCACTCCTCGGTGTACAAGGCGAGCTTGGGTGCCGCCGCTACGCCGAGCGACATCAGCAGCAGGCCGGCGGCAGCAATGTAGTGGGCCAGCCTCCTCGGGCGAGAGTGTGAAACGGGGGTGAAGCGAAGAGGGAATACAGCGGGAATCATGGCCATCCAGTCCGGTTTGGCCCGAGTATAATTCCAACTCCCTCGAAAATGATAACGTTGTTGGTGGTGCCATCTCCGGGCGGCGTTTCGGGAGCATGAAAAAGCCGGGAACGCGTCCCGGCTTGTGTTTCGATCTTGCAGAGGGCTTAGTCGCGCTCGACGGCCAGCGCCACGCCCATGCCGCCACCGATGCACAGCGTGGCCAGGCCCTTCTTGGCGTCACGGCGCTGCATTTCGTGCAGCAGGCTCACCAGGATGCGGCAGCCGGACGCGCCGATCGGATGGCCGATGGCGATGGCGCCACCGTTCACGTTCACCTTGTCGGCATCCCACTTCAGTTCGCGCGCCACGCCCAGCGCCTGGGCGGCGAAGGCTTCGTTGGCTTCGATCAGGTCGACTTCACCCAGGCTCCAGCCGGCACGTTCCAGCACGCGCTGGGTCGCCGGTACCGGGCCCATGCCCATGATGGACGGCTCGACGCCGGACGAGGCGTAGGCCTTGATGCGGGCCAGCGGCTTGAGGCCCAGTTCGGCGGCTTTCTTGGCGGTCATCATGATCACGGCGGCGGCGCCATCGTTCACGCCCGAGGCGTTGCCGGCGGTCACGGTGCCGTCCTTCTTGAAGGCCGGGCGCAGCTTGCCCAGGCCTTCGGCGGTGGCGCCCGGCTTGATGAACTCGTCGGTGGCGAAGGCGATCGGGTCGCCCTTGCGCTGCGGCACCATCACCGGGATGATCTCTTCGGCGAACTTGCCGGCGGCCTGGGCGGCTTCGGCCTTGTTCTGCGAAGCGGCGGCGAAGGCATCCTGCTCCTCACGCGAGATGCCGTATTTCTCGGCGATGTTCTCGGCGGTGATGCCCATGTGGTACTGGTTGTACACGTCGGTCAGACCGTCGTACACCATGGTGTCGACCAGGGTGGCCGGACCCATGCGGAAGCCGTCACGCGAACCCGGCAGGATGTGCGGGGACATGCTCATGCTTTCCTGGCCGCCGGCAATCACGATCTCGGCGTCACCGCAGGCGATGGCCTGGGCTGCCAGATGGGTCACTTTCAGGCCGGAGCCGCATACCTGGTTGATGGTCATGGCCGGCACGTGCACCGGAATGCCTGCCTTGATCAGAGCCTGGCGCGCCGGGTTCTGACCCACGCCGGCGGTCAGTACTTGGCCCATGATCACTTCGGAGACTTGTTCCGGGGCGATGCCGGTCTTTTCCAGCAGGGCCTTGATCACCGTGGCACCCAGTTCCGCTGCGGGAATCTTCGCGAGCGAGCCACCAAAGTTGCCGACAGCGGTACGACCAGCAGCGACGATAACGATCTCTTCCATCAGTCTTCTCCGTTCATTGGACTAAAATTGTCAGCAGCTTGGGCTGACAATGGCATGTTGAAAACGGCCCCGATGCCCAGGGGCCGGTTACGGATCATTGCAGCGTCGCGACCACCGTCGGCAGCGCCTTGGCGCGGACGTAGGTGCCCGGAGCCGGTTCGATCGGAGGGAACTCCTTGTTGCCCATGGTCTTCGGGGCTGCTACCTGCTTGCCGGATTGCGGGGCGAGCCAAGCGTCCCAATCCTTCCACCAGCTGCCGGGGCGGCTTTCCGCGGTATCGAGCCAGCTCTCCGCGTCATCCGGCAGGGCCTCGTTGACCCAGTAGTTGCGCTTGTCCTTGGTGACCGGGTTGATCGAGCCGGCGATGTGCCCCGAAGCCCCCAGCACGAAGCGGCAGCTCGGCGCGCCGGTCAGGTACTTCACGCCGGAATAGGCCGAGGTCCACAACACGATGTGGTCTTCGCGCGCGGCAAAGATGTAGATCGGGATGTTGATCTTGGACACGTCGATCGGCACGCCGCACAGGGTGATGGCGCCCGGCTTGGTCAGCGAGTTGTTGAGGTTGATCTCGCGCAGGAAGAACGTGTGCATCGGCAGCGGCAGGTCGACGGCGTCGTTGTTCCAGAACAGCAGGTCGAACGGCGCCGGCGTCTTGCCGAGCAGGTAGTTGTTGACCACGTAGTTCCACACCAGGTCGTTGGCGCGCAGGCTGGCGAAGGTGCGGCCCAGCTCCTTGCCGCTGATGATGCCGCCGGCGGCCATTTTCTGCTCGCGGCTTCTGACTACGTTTTCGTCGATGAACACCTTGATCTCGCCCGGATCGGTATGGTCGAGCAGCGAGGTCATGAAGGTGGCCGAATCGATCCAGTTCATGCCCTTGGCCTGCATCACGCACAGCGCCGTGGTGAGGATGACGCCGCCGATGCAGAAGCCCAGGGCATTCATCGACGGTTGCCGGGTGATCTTCTTGACCACTTCGGCGGCGGCGATCACGCCCTTCTCGATATAGGTTTCCCAGGTGAACTGCTTCATTTCCGGGGTGGCGGAGCGCCAGGAAATCAGGAACACGCGGTAACCCTGGGCCACAAAGTGGCGCACCATCGAGTTGTCCGGCTGCAAGTCCATCAGGTAGTACTTGTTGATGCAGGGCGGCACGATCAGCAGCGGCTTCTCGTACACCTGGCCGGTGGTTGGGGTGTACTGGATCAGTTCGATCAGCTCGTTGCGGAACACCACTTCACCCGGGGTGGTCACGATATTGACGCCGATCTCGAACTGGCTCTCGTCGGACATCGAGATGTGGCCCTTCTTGATGTCCTCCATCATGTTCTTCATGCCCTCGGACAGGCTCTCGCCCTTGGTCTCGATGGCGCGCTTGATCACCTCGGGGTTGGTCAGCATGAAGTTGGTCGGCGCCATGGCGTCGATGTACTGCTTGGTGATGAACGCCAGCTTGTCCTTGGCGTCGGCATCCAGCTGGGCCTGGTCGACCAGTTCGGTCATCCATTTGGCGGTGGTCAGATAGCTTTGCTTGAGCAGACTGTAGAACGGATGGTCGTTCCACTCCGGCGCAGCAAAGCGGCGGTCGTTGGCGTGGGCCGGCGATTCGCTGGCGGATGGATTGCCCTGACCGAGGAACTTCATCCAGAGGCCCATCTGCTGCTGATACAGCTGGCTCTGCATGGCAAACAGTTGGTTGGCGTTGTTCATCATGCTGGCCCACGGATTGCTCTCCCCATTGATGGGGTTGGCTGCCGGGGAACCCAGCGTCAGCGAGTTGACGAACTGCTGCATCCACTGTTGATTGGCCTCGGAGAGGCTGGCAAAAAACTTCTCAAGCGAGACGGGTGCTTCCTGGCTCAATGTACTCTCCTTGCGCGTTCTGTCGGGGCCGTCCGCATGCCGATCAGTTTGTCCTGTCGCGCGGTCCCCCGTGAGGGTGCTGCTGGGTTTGGCAAACTCTAACAGTGGCAAATGACAATTTCACACGAAATAGACATTTGCGCCAGAGCTTTTGTTGCAGCCCAGCAAAATGGTGCAGTGCAACAAATCATATATGACGATGTGGTCGTTGTCACGCACAATCTACTGCCGGTGTCCTGGCATGCCGGCTGTGGAATGGCGGGATTCGGCGTTATAGTGGAGGGCTGACTTCCCGTCGGCAGCCGGTGGCTGGATTCCAACAGAGGAGAGAGTGCATGGCGGTAGTTCAACTGAATGGGCGGGATGTCCCCGTCGCCAACGTGTTTTGCATCGGCCGCAACTACGCGGCGCACGCAGCGGAATTGGGCAATGCGGTAGAGGCCGAGCCGTTGGTTTTCCTGAAGCCCACCTCGGCGCTGGTCGCCGAAGGCGAGCCGCTGCGCCTGCCGGCGTATTCGAACGACGTCCACCATGAATGCGAACTGGTACTGCTGATCGGCAAGGGCGGCCATGACATCGCCGAATCGGAAGCGCTACAGCACGTGGCCGGTTACGCCATCGGCCTCGACATGACCGCGCGCGACGTGCAGAGCGTCGCCAAGCAGAAAGGCCATCCGTGGACCAAGGCCAAGGGCTTTCGCGGTGCGGCAACGGTATCGGCGTTCGTGCCCGCTGAACGCCTAGCCGATCCGGGACAACTGAGTTTCACCCTGCAGGTCAATGGCGAGATACGCCAGCGGGGCGATACCAGTCTGATGCTGTTCCCGGTGCCCGCCATCATCCATTACCTGTCGACGGTTTACGGTCTGAGCGAAGGGGATCTGATCTATACCGGCACGCCGGAAGGCGTGGCGGCGGTCAAGCCGGGGGATCGCCTGCGGCTGGACCTGCAAGGACTGGTATCGGCCGAGTGGAGCGTGGCCGGATGAGCCGGCAAAGTAGTGCGGCCGGCGAGGAGGAGGGCAAGGTCCGGCTCGACAAATGGCTGTGGGCCGCGCGCTTCTACAAGACTCGGCAACTGGCGCACGAGGCGCTGGAATTGGGGCGCGTGACGGTGGGCGGCGAGCGGGTCAAGGCCTCGCGCGTGGTGAAGGTCGGGGATCGCCTGCACTTGCGGATCAACCAGCTCGACTACGAGATCGAAGTGCTCGCCCTGACGTCGCAGCGCCGCTCGGCCAGCGAGGCGCAGCTGCTCTATCGGGAAAGCGAGGAATCACGCGTAGCGCGGGAGGAAAAACTGTCGCTGCTCAAGGCCGAACGGGTGTCCTATCCGCATGGCGCCGGGCGGCCGACCAAGAAGGACCGCCGCGAGATCCAGCGCTTCAAGAACGGTTCGTGAGGGTGGGGCGCCTCGGCGGCGCCAGCCTCCAACCACCGGTGCCGGGCGAAGGCCGCAGGCCGGGGTGTCAAAGTTCCGGCGGCGCCGGCAGCAGCATCACCAGCTTCAGGTCGCGCCGGGTGGCGGGGTAGAACGTGACCTGCTCGTACACCAGCCGTCCGCGCTGAGGGTGCTGGAACGCACGTATCCCGCCTTCCCGACCCGTCACCTCGTAGTCCTGCCAGAAGGCGGCGAACTCGGTGCTGTTCCGGCACAGCTCGGTAATCAAGGGCTGCATTTCCGCGTCGTCCACGCTGCGGCCGCAGTCCGCGCGGAATTCGGCCACCAGCCGTTTGGCGCGGTACGGCCAGTTGTCGATCAACTCCCGGGCCTCTGGTGCCAGGAAGGTGAAACGCAGCAGGTTGCGCGGCCCTGACTCTTCGGTATCCAGCCAGCCATGGAACAGCTCCTGGGCCGCCGCGTTCCAGGCGCGGGCGTTCCACTGCCGGTCCAGTACGTACGCCGGGGCGGTGATATGCGCCACGCTGGCCACGATGGCGTCCGCGGCGCTGGAGTCGCTCTGCTCGGCGGCAGCCAGATCCAGCTTGCCCGCGAGAGTGAACAGATAGTGCCGTTCCGCCGCGGTCAGCTGCAACACCTCGGCCAGGCGGGACAGCACCTCTGACGAGGCAGATACTTCCCGGCCTTGTTCCAGCCAGGTGATCCAGGTGGGGCTCACCGCGCAGAGTTGCGCCAGCTCCTCGCGCCGCAGACCTGGCGTCCGGCGGCGACCGGTGGAGCGTAAACCGGCTTCTTCGGGTTGCAAACGTTCGCGATGCTTGCGGATGAACTGGCCTAGATTGTGGGGTGGCATGGGCGCATGGAGGAGAAGACTGGTAGGTCTTTATGCTAGGATAAAATAGGGTCTTGTTCCAGTATTCATCGCTTTTTATTCTGACGTTCAGAGGGCGGTCCGTTGGCCGTCTTCAAGGTGCTCCTCCGGTGGTTTTGGCCGGGGTGCCGAGGCGGGAGTGCCCGTGTTTCTGGCCGCCCTGGATGAGGCGGACATGTAATGGCGCCAAGGTGCTTTCCGGTGTCATCTACCGTTTAAAACTGGCGTTTTTGCATTGCGGCAGGGTTTGCTTGAATCAGGGGTAAACGCTATGCCAGAATGGATTTCACGCTATTTCGCCATCGCTAGATTTCGACAAGACAAGACTTGAGAGACATGACCGCGCAGACCCTTTACGACAAGCTCTGGTCCAGCCACGTAGTGACCGAAGAAGCCGACGGTACCGTGCTGCTTTACATCGATCGGCACCTCGTGCACGAAGTCACCAGCCCGCAGGCATTCGAAGGCCTGAAACTGGCCGGCCGCAAACCGTGGCGGGTATCGTCCATCGTGGCGACCGCCGATCACAACACCCCCACCGACCACTGGGACGAAGGCATCAAGGACCCGATTTCCCGCCAGCAGGTCGAAACGCTGGACGCCAACATCAAGGAATTCGGCGCGCTGGCCTACTTCCCGTTCAAGGACAAGGGGCAGGGCATCGTCCACGTGATGGGGCCGGAACAAGGCGCCACGCTGCCGGGCATGACCGTAGTGTGCGGCGACAGCCACACCTCCACGCACGGCGCCTTCGGCGCGCTGGCGCACGGCATCGGTACCTCCGAGGTCGAGCATGTGATGGCGACGCAGTGCCTGGTGGCGAAGAAATCCAAGTCCATGCTGGTGAAGGTCGAAGGGCAAT
Source organism: Pseudogulbenkiania sp. MAI-1 (assembly GCF_000527175.1). NCBI lineage: Bacteria > Pseudomonadati > Pseudomonadota > Betaproteobacteria > Neisseriales > Chromobacteriaceae > Pseudogulbenkiania > Pseudogulbenkiania sp. MAI-1. The sequence goes on from NZ_AZUR01000001.1 coordinate 1,536,118, forward strand.
TGGGCGAGGGTGTCACCGCCAAGGACGTGGCGCTGGCGATCATCGGCAAGATCGGCACCGCCGGCGGTACCGGCTACGCCATCGAATTCGGCGGCTCGGCGATCCGCGATCTGTCGATCGAAGGCCGCATGACTCTCTGCAATATGGCGATCGAAGCCGGCGCCCGTTCCGGCCTGGTGGCGGTCGACCAGAAAACCATCGACTACGTTCAGGGTCGTCCGTTCGCGCCGAAGGGCGAGAACTGGGACAAGGCCGTGGCGTACTGGAAGACGCTGGTGTCCGACGAGGGTGCCCAGTTCGACGCCGTGGTGGAACTCGCCGCCGCAGACATCCAGCCGCAAGTGACCTGGGGTACGTCGCCGGAAATGGTGACCGAAATCGCCGGCATCGTGCCGGACCCGGCGCAGGAGCAGGACCCGGTCAAGCGCGAAGGCATCCAGCGCGCCCTGGCCTACATGGGGCTCGAAGCCAACACCCCGATCGAACAGATCGCCATCGACAAGGTGTTCATCGGTTCCTGTACCAACTCGCGCATCGAAGACCTGCGCGCCGCCGCGGCCGTGATCAAGGGACGCCAGAAGGCCGACAGCGTCAAGCTGGCGATGGTGGTGCCGGGCTCTGGCCTGGTCAAGGCGCAGGCCGAAGCCGAAGGGCTGGACAAGGTGTTCACCGCGGCGGGTTTCGAATGGCGTGAACCGGGTTGCTCGATGTGCCTGGCGATGAATGCCGACCGCCTGGAGCCTGGCGAGCGTTGCGCCTCGACCTCCAACCGCAACTTCGAAGGCCGCCAGGGGCAGGGCGGGCGTACTCATCTGGTCAGCCCGGCCATGGCCGCGGCCGCCGCGATCGCCGGCCATTTTGTCGACGTACGCCACTTCTGAAACAAGAAAGAGTCTCGATGAAAAAAATTGCCATACTGATGTTGGCGGTAGGCCTGTTGACTGCCTGCAATACCATGCGCGGCCTCGGCGAGGATATCAAGCGGGGTGGCGAGGCCATCGAGAAGGCCGCCCAGTAAGCGACTGTGAACGGCGGGGGTGGTCTGAGGCCATCCCCGACGCCTCCAACTTTTATACCTGCCGGGGCCGCTCTGGAGCGGACTTGGCCAAGATCGAGCCATGAAAGCATTTACGACACTGAACGGGCTGGTGTGCCCGCTGGATCGCGCCAACGTCGATACCGACGCGATCATCCCCAAGCAGTTCCTGAAATCGATCAAGCGCTCGGGTTTCGGCCCGAACCTGTTCGACGAATGGCGCTACCTCGACCACGGCGAGCCGGGCATGGACAACAGCGTCCGTCCGCTCAACCCGGACTTCGTGCTGAACTATCCGCGCTACGCCGGCGCACAGGTGCTGCTCGCACGCGAGAATTTCGGCTGTGGCTCCAGTCGCGAGCACGCCCCGTGGGCGCTGGAAGACTACGGCTTTCGCGTGATCATCGCCCCGAGCTTTGCCGATATTTTCTTCAACAACTGCTACAAGAACGGCCTGCTGCCGATCGTGCTGCCGGCCGAGGTGGTCGATCAGCTGTTCAAGGAAAGCGTCGCGACCGAAGGCTACCGTCTCGCCATCGATCTGGCGACCCAGACCGTGACCACGCCTTCCGGTCAGGCTTTTGCCTTCGACATCACCGAGCACCGCAAGCACTGCCTGCTCAACGGCCTCGACGAAATCGGGCTGACCCTGGCGCAGGCCGACAAGATTCGCGCCTACGAAGAAAAGCTCAAGGCTGAGAAGCCCTGGCTGCTGGCCTGACCCAGACCGGACCGGGCAGCGACGCTGCCCGCCACGCTGAAAGAGAAAAGCAAGGAATACGATTATGAAGATTGCAGTATTGCCTGGTGACGGCATCGGCCCGGAAATCATTGCCCAGGCGCGTCGCGTGCTGGACGTGTTGCGTCAGGATGGCCTGCCGCTCGAAATGGAAGAAGCGCCGCTGGGCGGCGCCGGCTATGACGCCTTCGGTCAGCCTTACCCGGAATCCACGCAGAAGCTCTGCCGCGCCGCCGACGCGGTGCTGCTGGGCGCCGTGGGCGGCCCGCAGTACGACAACCTCGATCGTCCGCTGCGTCCGGAACGCGGCCTGCTGGCGATCCGCAAGGATCTCAACCTGTTCGCCAACCTGCGTCCGGCCATCCTCTACCCGGAACTGGCCAACGCTTCCACGCTGAAGCCGGAAGTGGTGTCGGGTCTCGACATCATGATCGTGCGCGAGCTGACCGGCGACATCTACTTCGGCCAGCCGCGCGGCATCGCCGTCAACGAGCTGGGCGAGCGCGAAGCCTACAACACCATGCGCTACAGCGAGAGCGAAATCCGTCGCATCGCCCACGTAGCGTTCGGCATCGCCATGAAGCGCAACAAGAAGCTGTGTTCGGTGGACAAGGCCAACGTGCTGGAAACCACCGAGTTCTGGAAAGAAATCATGATCGACGTATCGAAAGAGTACCCGCAGGTGGAACTCAGCCACATGTACGTCGACAACGCCGCGATGCAACTGGTGCGCAACCCGAAACAGTTCGACGTGATGGTCACCGGCAACATCTTCGGCGACATCCTGTCCGACGAGGCCTCGATGCTGACCGGCTCCATCGGCATGCTGCCGTCCGCCTCGCTCGACGAGAACAACAAGGGCCTGTACGAGCCGTCCCACGGCTCCGCGCCGGATATCGCCGGCAAGAACCTGGCCAACCCGCTGGCCACCATCCTGTCCGCTGCGATGATGCTGCGCTATACCTTCGGCCAGGAAGAGGCGGCCCAGCGCGTCGAAAACGCGGTGAAGACGGTGCTGAAGCAGGGCTACCGCACTGCCGATATCTTCGAAGCCGGCTGCGAAAAGGTCAGCTGCTCGGGCATGGGCGACGCCGTGGTCGCAGCGCTGTAATGCGATTCAAATAAAACGCGCCAACCCCATTGTGTGTGTTGTTATTGCCCTGCACAATGGGGTTGATCACCAGATAAAACCGGCCTCGGGTTAGGCCGGTATAAAAGCTTCATCCATCCACGACATTCAGGAGAAAATTATCGTGCGAGTAGGTTTTGTAGGCTGGCGCGGCATGGTCGGTTCCGTGCTGATGCAGCGCATGCGCGAAGAGAACGACTTTGCCCAGATCAGCGAGCCGGTGTTCTTCACCACCTCCAACGTGGGTGGCAAGGGTCCCGACATCGGCCGTGACGTGCCGGCGCTGAAAGACGCCAAGAACATCGACGATCTGCTGGCCATGGACGCCATCGTCACCTGCCAGGGCGGTGACTACACCTCCGAGGTGTTCCCGAAACTGCGCGCGGCCGGCTGGAAAGGCTACTGGATCGACGCCGCTTCCACGCTGCGCATGGAAGACGACGCCATCATCATCCTCGACCCGGTCAACATGAACGTGATCAAGGATGGTCTCGCGAACGGCGTGAAGAACTACGTCGGCGGCAACTGTACCGTCTCGCTGATGCTGATGGCGCTGGGCGGCCTGTTCCAGAACGATTTGGTCGAGTGGATCACCTCGATGACCTACCAGGCAGCTTCCGGTGCCGGCGCGCAGAACATGCGCGAGCTGATCTCCGGCATGGGCGCCATCCATGGCCAGGTGGCCGACAAGCTGGCCGACCCGGCTTCCGCCATCCTCGACATCGACCGCAAGGTGGCCGATTTCCTGCGTTCGGAGGAGTATCCGAGCCAACACTTCGGCGTCCCGCTGGCCGGCAGCCTGATCCCGTGGATCGACAAGGACCTCGGCAACGGTCAGTCCAAGGAAGAATGGAAGGGCGGCGTCGAAACCAACAAGATCCTCGGCCGTTCGGCCAACCCGGTGCCGGTGGACGGCCTGTGCGTGCGCGTCGGTGCCATGCGCTGCCACAGCCAGGCGCTGACCATCAAGTTGAAGAAGGACGTGCCGCTCGACGAGATCGAAACCATGCTGGCCGCCGCCAACCCGTGGGCCAAGGTCGTGCCGAATACCCGCGAGGCCTCGATGCGCGATCTGACCCCGGCTGCCGTGACCGGCACGCTGACCACGCCGGTGGGCCGTCTGCGCAAGCTGGCCATGGGCGGCGACTACCTGTCCGCCTTCACCGTCGGCGACCAGCTGCTGTGGGGGGCTGCCGAGCCTCTGCGCCGCATGCTGCGCATCCTGATTGAGCGTTAAAATACGCTTGTCGCTCGAACCGGCCTCGGGTGCCGGTTCCGTTCTTCCCAAAGGGCGCTCTGCGCCCTTTATGCGTTTTTAACAGGAAATCATCATGTCCCATCCCATTCAGGTCGCCGTGGTCGGTGCTACCGGTCTTGTCGGCCAGGCCGTACTCGACTTGCTCGCCAGTCGCGACTTTCCGGCCAGCCGCGTGTTTGCCGTGGATACCCAGGATCACGACGGGGAGACCGTTGAATTTGGCAATCTGGAACTGGATGTCCACCCCCTCGACGAGTTCGGCTTCGAGGTGACGCCGCTGGTCATCTTTGTGGCGGGTGGCGAGATTTCCCGCCAGTACGTCCCGCTCGCCCGCGAGGCCGGGGCCACCGTCATCGATTTCAGTTCGGTTTACCGGCAGGATGATGAAGTGCCGTTGATCGTTCCCGCTCTCAACGGGAGTCTGTTGGCCGACCTGCCGGAGAGCGCCCTGATCGCCGTTCCCAATTGCACGGTCACGCCGCTGGCCATCGCCCTGAAGGCGCTGGCGGGCCATGGCCTCAAGCGGGTGACGGTATCGACCTACCAGTCGGTCTCGGGGAGCGGGCAGGCTGCCTTGGAAGAGCTGGCCAATCAGACCACCGCGCTGTTCGGCCAGCGCGACGCCGAGGTCGAGGTCTACGCCAAGCGCATCGCCTTCAACCTGCTGCCCAAGATCGGCGAGGCCGACGAGGGTGGAGAGACGGAGGAGGAGCTGTCGGTCGTCAACGAGTTGCATCGCTTGTTCGGCGACGATGAGCTGGCTATCGAGGCAACCTGCGTCAGGGTGCCGATCTTCTTCGGCCACGCCTGGTCGGTCACGGTGGAGACCGAGACCGAGGTCGAGGCCAAGCGTGCCCGCCACCTGTTCGCCGCGGTCGGACTGCATGTTGTGGATCACCCGCAAAAGGCCGACGGTTACGCCACGCCGATGGAAGTGGCCGGTAACGACAAGGTCTGGGTCAGCCGGGTGCGTCGTACCGGCAAGACGCTGAGTTTCTGGCTCACGGCCGATAACGTCAGGGCCGGAGCGGCGATGAGTTGCATCACGGTCGCGGAAGCGCTGCAAAACACGGGGTACTTTGCCTGAGACCACACGGCGGCGGTCTTTGCCGCCGTTTTTCTTGGTATGAAATCTAGCTAAAGCGCTTGTTAAAGCCTAAGATGGCACTGATAAAGGACTGTCATCGACTTCGGGACGGTTGTTGAAAAAAACATCAAAGCAGGTTGTTGCCGGAAGGTGAACTGTGACAAATCGGGCAAAAATGAAGCTGAGCGCTCTCGCCGTTGCGGTGCTTTTTTCCGCTAACGCTTGGGCTGGGCTGGGCAAAATCAACGTCAGATCCTATCTGGGTGAAACATTTCGCGCCGAGATCAATCTGACCGACGTTAGTGCTGCTGAACTGGCCTCGGCACGGGTCGGCCTGGCAGGGGCCGATACCTTCCGGGATCTGAACGTGGATTATTCGGGCATCCTGAGTTCGCTGAAGTTCTCGGTGGAGCCGAGCGGCAGGGGAGCCATCGTGCGTGTCTCGTCATCCGCGCCGATCAACGAGCCCTACCTGCGCTTCGTGGTGGAGGCCCGGACCAGTTCCGGCCGTTCGGTGCGTGAATATACCGTTCTGCTTGACCCGGTCGATTATCAGGTCAGCAGCAAGCCCTCTTTTGTCCAATCCCTGCCGAAAGCTAGTCCCGCCTTGGCGAGCCCGTACCGCGGCTCGGTTGCGCCGGAAGCAGCTCCGCTGGCAAGGCGTTCCCCTGCCGATTCGATTTACGTGGCACCGGGGGTGACGCTGAACAGCTTGGCCGCTCAGGTAAGGCCGCAGGGGGCCACGCTCGATCAGACCATGGCGGCGCTCCTCAAGAACAACCCTTCCGCCTTCATTGCCGGTGACCCGAACCGCATCAAGGCGGCCGTGACGCTGAAGGTGCCTGCGGCGGCCAGGATTCGTGCCATCGCGCCATCCGAGGCCCGCGCCATGCTGAACCCGGCGTCAGCCATCGCCGCCAGTGCCGTGCCTCCTGCCGCCCAGGCCAGCCCGGAGCAGGCGCCGGCACCGGCCGTAGCGCCCAAGCCGGTGGCCGCTCCGCCCGCACCTCAAGCCGCCAAGGGAGGGGAAGTGCTGAAACTGATGGCTCCGGAGTCTTCCGCACCGGCAGACGAAAAACTGTCCGAATTCGAGCAGCAGATCGTCAGCCGGGAGCAGGCGCTGAAGGATGCCGAAAGCCGGATCGCGGCACTGGAAGCCCAGATCAAGGCACTGCAGAACAGCCGTGACGTTGCCAAGCCGGCTGAGTCCAATGCGGCCAAAGAAACGGACGGTGCCGAGGGGGCGTCGTTTGTCGATGCCTTGTTCGACAACCTGCCCCTGGTCGGCGGTGGGGCCGCCGCCATGGCCCTGCTGGCCGCCCTTGGCGTGATCGTGGCGCGCCGTCGCCGCGCGGCTTCGTCACTGCCGTCGTCGCTCAAACTGTCGTCCGGCAATGCCGGTGCGGTGCTCGGCGGCGGTAATTCCAATATCAATCTTCAGGGCGGTGCTTCGGCCATCGGAGCCGGCCACTCCTTCATGGCCAACTTCACGCAGTCGGTCGGGGCGATCGATACGGCGGAAGTAGACCCGATTGCCGAGGCCGAGGTCTATATCGCCTACGGGCGCGATGCCCAGGCCGAGGAGATCCTCAAGGATGCGTTGAGCCGCGACCCGTCGCGCCATGAAGTGCGTCTGAAACTGATGGAAATCCATGCCGCCCGTCAGGATAAGGACGGCTTCGGGGCGCTGGCCCGCGAACTGCATGCGGCATTCGACGGAAAAGGGCCGCACTGGGCGAAAGCCGCCGCCATGGGCGCGGTGCTCGATCCGGGCAATCCGCTGTATCAGCTCCTCGACAACGCGCCGGGCGAGACAGCCGCGGCAAGCGAACCGGCGGCTATCGATCTTGACCATGAACTGTTCGGGCAAGGGGTGGCTGCTGCACCCGTCTCCGATATTACTCCTCCACCGGCCGTGGTAACCGTCCCGCCTACCGAGCTTGCCGCCCCGGACGTGACACCCGCCCCGGCCGTGGAAGACGACCCCTTGCGTGCCGCGCTCTTTTCCGAAGAGCCAGTCGCTTCGCTCCAGGCGGATTCCTCGTCCGGCGCCATGCTCGATTTCGATCTCGACGGGGCCTTCGACCTTTCTGCATCGAAACCGGCGGCGGATGCGGCTGGCGCCTCTGGTCAGGCGGCCTCGTCTGGTGAGCACGATAACCTGCTGGACTTCGATTTCAACCTCGATTCGGTATTGAACGAGAAGCCCAGTCCCGCAGCGCCGCAACCCGGCGCAACCGAGTTCCCCTCCATGGGCCTGCAAGAGCCAGCGCTCTCCGGCTTCGACGCCTTGTACGAGGGAATGCTGAGTGACTCAGCGGCAGTAGAAGCGGCCTCTCTGGAGGGCTTGTCGGTGAATGACGACCCGCTATCCACCAAGCTCGACCTCGCCAAGGTTTACCTGGATATGGGAGACCGGGATGGGGCCAAGGAGGTGTTGGAGGATCTGCTCGTCGAAGCGCAGGGGGGCGTGAAGGTCGAGGCGGAAGAGTTATTGGCCAAGATCGGATCGTGATCCCGGAAAGCTTGCCCTCCTTGGGAGGGCTTGGCGTTCGATCCTCCGCGGCCTGACAGACAGGGAATGAATAAAATGGACTCTGTCCTTCGAATCACGGCTGTTGCCGCCTTGCTCTCCTCGTTTGGCGCCATGCTGCCGGCGCATGCCGGCCTTGGCCCGATCAGGGTGTTGTCGGCGGCGGGAGAGCCTTTCGAGGCGGAAATCCCCCTGGTCGACGAATCCATCAACGCCAATGCGCTGATCGGTCTGGCAGACCGTAACCGCTATCCGCTGATCACGCCTTATTCTCCCTCGGTAGGGCAGCTCCAGTTTTCCCTGGTGAGGCAGCCGGACGGAGCGCTCTCGAAAGTGCACGTTGCCGGACCGGCGAATTTCGATGAATCCACGCTGCACTTTGCCGTGGAAATCAGCTGGCCGGCCGGGCGGCTGGTACGGGAATTCGAGGTCGATTATCGTCGGGATGGGCCGCGCCAGCCTAAGCATCGGCCCTTGCCCGATGACGAGGGCAAGAAAGCCGCTGTGACGGTCGATCACCAGGGGCGTTTGGCGCCACTGGGTCTGGGTGAGCTCAAGGTGCAATCGTCCCTGGGCGAGCCGCTGCTGGCCGAGGTCGAGGTGTTGGGGCGGCCGAAGGTCGATCTCAAGCGCCTTTCCGCCATGGTATTGCCCAATGGCGTGTCCGGGACGCACCAGGCGTCGCTACTGGCATCGATCGAGCATGAATTTGTCCAGACCGCCAGCGGCAAGGTGTTGCTGCGGCTTTTCTCGAGCCGGACTGTCGAGGACCCGGTGCTTCCGTTGCGGCTCGAGGTCGGGGTGGGGAGCGTCAAGGTGGCCCGGGACTATTCGCTCTTGTTCAGTCCTGCCAGTGTGGCGGCCAGCGAGGAATCTGATACTGCCCCGTATGGTGGCAAGACAAAACTCTACCGTGTCAGCCGTGGCGACACCTTGGGGGCCATCGCACAACGTACCAAAGGGGGCGGCTCGGTCGACCAGGTGATGCGCCGGCTGCAGGCCGCCAATCCGCAAGCCTTCATCGGCGGGGATGCCAACAAGCTCAAGGCGGGTGCTCAGCTGGCGTATCCGTCTGGTTGGCACATCGCCCCTGCCGCCGTCGCGGCCAGGCATCCGGCAAGAAACGACACTGAACGCGTGCCTCCTGTCGCCGTATCGACGGCAACTCCGATGACGGCGGCTCCCGCTTCGGTTGTCGAACCCGCGCCGGTAGCCGCGGCGAAGCCGGCCCCGGTGGTTGTCCCGCCGCCCAAGGCGGTGGTGCCGGCGGCCGATGGTGGCCAGGCCGCGTCGCCGGATAACACCGCGGCACGCGAGGAACAGTTGAAGCGCCGCTTGCAGCAGCAGGACCAGTTACTGGCGGCGGCGGAACAGCGTTTGCAGGCACTGCAGCAGCGCGTCAAGGCGCTGCAGCACGAGGGGGGCGCGCAGCCTCCTGCCGCCCCCAAGCCTCCTGACGGTGCTCCGACTCCGGCAGCGCACCAGCCTCCGGCCAAGGGCCCCGAGCCCAAGGCCGAGCCGGAGAAAGGGGTGTTGGACGGGATGGTCGAGACTGTCGGGGGTGATACGGCGCTCTATGCCGCCGGTGCGGCCGGCGTGGCCTTGCTGGGGGGCGGCTTGTGGTGGCTGCGGCGGCGCAATGCCCGGGAAGGCAGCGGGGCGGGTGGTCTTGCTCCTTCCTCCCAGGTGGGAGACAGCCCTTCCTTGCTGACGATGGGGCCACTGACGACCTTGATGGCAGGTGGCAAGCAAGGGGCCGGGATCGACTTGAGCCCGGTCGATCTGGTGGCCGAGGCGGAAGTCTATCTGGCTTATGGGCGCACAGATCAGGCGCTGACCTTGCTGCGGGAAGGGCTGGTGAAGGAGCCGATGCGGCAGGATTTGCGCTTCAAGCTGCTGGAGGCCTTGTCCACACTGCCGGACAAGGAGCCATTCATCCTCGAGGCGACGACGGCGAAGGGAGTTTTTGGCAAGGACAGTACCCTCTGGCAGCGTGTTTGCGAGATGGGGAGGGTGATAGAGCCGGACAATCCGCTGTTCGAGATAACGCCCTCTCCGCTTGCCGAGGGCCTGGCCATGCCGCTGGCTCCCCTCGCACCCTCCACGGGAGCAAGTCCGGCGGTGAGGGCTGACGCTCCCGCTACGGTTGGTGGTGTAACCTCGCCTGTTCCAGCCGGGGCCACTTCTGCGGCAGTGCCTCCGCCTGCCGAGACGCTTGAGTCTGCGGCTCCGGACAAGCGCGAGCTGGCCCGGTTGTACATGGAAATGGGTGACACCGAGGCGGCCAATGCCTTGCTGAAGGAGTCGAAAGATTCGGCGTGATCTGACCGGGCATGTTCACCCGGCGGCGCTCTTGCTCTGCTGGCTGATGGCGGCACTGGTGGTGCAGTTTCTGCCCCTGGTGCCGTTGTCGTTGCTGGCCCTGCCCGCCGCTGCGCTGTTGACCCGGCTGGAACGGAGCGGGGTGGGGCAGTCGCTGCGCCGCATGCGCTGGTTGCTGCTGGCACTCTGGCTCACCATGGGCTGGTCTGTGCCGGGCGAGGCGCTGTTCGATGCGGCTTGGGCACCCACGCGCGATGGGCTGGTCGAAGGGGCGCAGCACGTGTTGCGGCTGCTGATCCTGGTCTGGTTGATCCGGTGTGTCTGGCTGGCCGTGGGCCGCGAGGGTGTGCTGGCCGGCTTGCTGTTTCTCTTGCGTCCGGCGCAATGGGTGGGCTTGCCTGCCGAGCGCTTCTCTCTTCGCCTGTGTCTCACCCTGTCCTACGCCGAGCAGCTGCTGTCATCCTCGCAGCCCAGGAAACGCAGCGCCTGGAGCCGCCTTCTGGACGAGGCGATGGCGCTACCGGCGCCGGATGGGGTAGAGTTGAGGGTTTACCGCTGGAGCCCGTGGGATAGCGTGATTCTGGTGTTGGCAGTGGCGGGTTTGGGGATGGTGATGAAGGCGGTTGCATGAGAGTGGCGTTGGGGGTCGAGTACGACGGCAGAGCGTTTGCCGGCTGGCAGAGCCAGCCGCACGGCAATACCGTGCAGGACAAACTGAATTTGGCCTTGTCCCAGATCGCCTGTGCGCCGGTGAATACGGTTGCCGCGGGCCGGACCGACGCCGGTGTGCATGCCTTGATGCAGGTGGTGCATTTCGACGTGGACGTGGAGCGCCCGGCGAATGCCTGGGTGCGCGGTGTCAACAGCCTGCTGCCGGCGGAAATCGCCGTGGTCTGGGCCAGGCAGGTGGATCAGGAGTTCCATGCGCGCTTCTCGGCCTTTTCCCGTTCCTACAGCTATTTTCTGCTGACGCATCCGGTGCGCAGTTGCCTCTTGGCCGGCAAGGTGGGCTGGTATCACCAGCCGCTGGATGTGGCGGCCATGCGTGCCGGGGCAGCCTATTTGCTGGGACGGCACGATTTTTCCACTTTCCGGGCCGCAGAATGCCAGGCCAAGTCGCCGGTCAAACATTTGCAGCAACTGGATATTCACGAGGCGGGCGGCTTCATCCGCTTCGACCTGCTGGCGGATGCCTTCCTGCACCACATGGTGCGCAATATCGTCGGGGCGCTGGTGTACGTGGGGAAGGGGGCGTTGAGCCCGGAGGACATGGTCGTCCTGCTGTCGGCCCGGAACCGCTGCCACGCTCCGCCTACCTTCATGCCGGATGGCCTCTATCTGACCGGCGTGGGGTACCCCGAGCCGTTCGGCGTGCCGTCGGCCAGCGATCCGGTCCGGCTGACATTGTGGAGATGAGATGCTTCCCCGAATAAAGATTTGCGGCATCACCCGGCCGGAAGACGGCGTCGAAGCGGCCCGCCTGGGCGCCGACGCCATCGGTCTGGTGTTTTACGAGAAAAGCCCGCGCAACGTGTCGATCGAGCAAGCGCGAGAGATTGTCCGGGCACTGCCCCCCTTCGTCAGCGTGGTGGCCTTGTTCGTCAACCCGGACGCGGCCTTCGTGCACAGCGTGCTGGACGCCTGCCCGGTGGACGTCCTGCAGTTTCACGGCGAGGAGTCGCCCGAGTTCTGCCGCTCGTTTTCCCGCCCCTATTTGAAGGCGGTGCGGGTCAGGCCGGGAGTGGATTTGCTAGAATGGGCGGCGGCCTACCACGATGCTCGTGGCTTGCTGGCCGATGCCTTCGTCGAAGGCGCCCACGGCGGCACCGGGGCGGTGTTCGACTGGACGCTGTTGCCGCCGGCATTGCCGTTGCCGCTGATCCTGTCCGGCGGCTTGACGCCGGACAATGTGCAGGAAGCCGTGGCGAAGGTGCATCCCGCCGCCGTCGACGTGTCGAGCGGCGTGGAATCGAGTAAAGGAATCAAGGATGCGGCCAGGATGGCGGCATTCATATCAGGAGCAAAGCATGGATCGGTATGATTTTCCGGATGTCCGCGGCCATTTCGGGCCGTACGGTGGCATCTACGTCGCCGAAACGCTGATGGCGGCTTTGGCTGAACTGAACGAGGAATATGCGCGGGCCAAGGCCGACCCGGCGTTCTGGGAAGAGTTTCACTACGAACTGAAGCATTATGTCGGCCGTCCTTCGCCGATCTACCATGCCAAGCGCTGGTCGGAGCTGTTGGGTGGGGCGCAGATCTACCTCAAGCGCGAAGATCTGAATCACACCGGTGCGCACAAGGTCAACAACACCATCGGTCAGGCGCTGCTGGCGCGCCGCATGGGCAAGAAGCGCGTGATCGCCGAAACCGGTGCGGGCCAGCATGGCGTGGCCTCGGCCACCGTGGCCGCGCGCTATGGCCTGGAGTGCGTGGTGTACATGGGGGCGGAAGACGTCAAGCGCCAGTCGCCCAACGTCTATCGCATGAAGCTGCTGGGCGCCACCGTGGTGCCGGTCGAGTCCGGTTCCAAGACGCTCAAGGATGCCCTCAACGAAGCGATGCGCGACTGGGTGACCAACGTCGATAGCACCTTCTACATCCTCGGCACCGCCGCCGGCCCGCATCCCTACCCGATGCTGGTACGCGATTTCCAGTCCGTGATCGGCGAGGAATGCAAGGTACAGATGCCGGAAATGATCGGCCGCCAGCCGGACGTGGTGGTGGCGTGTGTCGGCGGTGGTTCCAACGCCATCGGCATGTTCTATCCCTACATCGGCGTCGACGGTGTGCGCATGGTCGGAGTCGAGGCCGGCGGTGAAGGCGTCGAAACCGGCCGCCATGCCGCGCCGCTGTCAGTCGGCAAGCCGGGCGTGCTGCACGGCTTCAAGAGCTATCTGATGCAGGATGAAGACGGCCAGATCATCGAGACGCATTCGGTGTCGGCCGGTCTGGATTACCCGGGTGTCGGTCCCGAGCACAGCTACCTCAAGGACATCGGCCGCGCCGAGTACACCGCGATCAACGACGACGAGGCGCTCAAGGCCTTCCACGACCTGTGCCGCTACGAGGGCATTATCCCGGCGCTGGAATCCAGCCATGCCCTGGCCTGGGCGGCCAAGGCGGCGCCGACCATGAGCAAGGACCAGGTGATTCTGGTCAACCTGTCCGGTCGTGGCGACAAGGACATCAATACCGTGGCCAGCCTGTCCGGCCTGACCTTGTAAGCAGGAGTAAGCATGTCACGTATTGCAGCGTGTTTCGCCGCATTGGCCGGCAAGAAGGCCCTGATCCCGTTCATCACCGCCGGCGACCCGCATCCCGAACTGACCGTGGGGCTGATGCACGGCCTGGTGGACGGCGGTGCCGACATCATCGAACTGGGCGTACCGTTTTCCGATCCGATGGCCGACGGTCCGGTGATCCAGCGCGCTTCCGAGCGAGCGCTGGCGCACAAGGTCGGCTTGCGCCATGTGCTGGAGATGGTGGCCGAGTTCCGCAAGACCAATGCCACCACCCCGGTGGTGCTGATGGGTTATCTCAATCCGCTGTGCGCTATGGGCTATGCTGAATTTGCCAAGCGTGCCGCCGCTGCCGGCGTGGACGGTATGCTGACGGTCGATTGCCCGCCGGAAGAGGCGGAAGAACTGTCCGCCGCGCTGCAGCAGGAAAACATCGATCCGATCTTCCTGCTGGCGCCGACGACGCCGGCCGAACGGGTGGTCGAGATCGCCCGCCATGCGCGCGGTTATGTCTACTATGTGTCGCTTAAAGGCGTGACCGGTGCCGGAAATCTGGACATTGACGACGTAGCGCGTAAAATTGCCGCCCTTAGACAGCACATCCATGTACCTATCGGTGTCGGTTTCGGTATTCGCGACGGCGCGACTGCCCGTGCCATCGCCGTCACGGCCGATGCTGTCGTAGTAGGAAGCCGTCTGGTACAGGAAATCGAGGCGGCAACGCCCGAGACCGCTCGCGAGCGGTTGACCTCTCTGGTCGCCGAACTGAAGGCAGCCATTAGTTAGTACATGTCCCCGGAGGCCCGAGCCCCCGGGGCGATCATGCTTCGGCCACCCCGTTGGGGCCGGAGCGCATGAGCAAGGAGTCAGCATGAGCTGGTTGAATAAACTCCTGCCGCCGAAGATCAAGCGCGAGAATCGCGCCGACAAATCCTCGGCGGTACCGGAGGGGCTGTGGAGCAAGTGCCCGGCCTGTGAAGCGGTGCTGTATTACACCGACCTGGAAAGCAATCTGCAGGTTTGCCCGAAGTGCAACCATCATCACGCGGTGTCCGCCCGCGATCGTCTGGGCATGTTGCTGGACGTCGAAGGCCGCCGCGAGATCGGTGCCGAAGTCAAACCGGTTGACATCCTGAAGTTCAAGGACGGCAAGCGCTATCCGGAACGTCTGACGGCCGCGCAGAACGCCACCGGCGAAGACGACGCGCTGGTGGTGATGCAAGGCAGCATCCTGACGCTGCCGGCCGTGGTGGCCGCGTTCGAATTCAAGTTCATCGGCGGTTCGATGGGCTCGGTGGTGGGTGAGCGTTTCGTGCGCGGCGTGCAGGCTGCGGTCGAAGCCAAGGCGCCGTTCATCTGCGTTTCCGCCTCCGGCGGCGCGCGCATGCAGGAAGGCCTGAATTCGCTGATGCAGATGGCCAAGACCAGCGCCGCGCTGCAACTGCTGACCGATCACAAGCTGCCGTTCATCTCGATCCTGACCGACCCGACCATGGGTGGTGTGTCGGCCTCGTTCGCCTTCCTTGGCGACGTGGTGATCGGTGAGCCGGGCGCGCTGATCGGCTTCGCCGGTCCGCGTGTGATCGAGCAGACCGTGCGCGAAACGCTGCCGGAGGGCTTCCAGCGTTCCGAGTTCCTGCTGGAAAAGGGTGCCATCGACATGATCGTCGACCGCCGCGAGCTGAAGCAAAAGGTGGCGTCGCTGATCTCCATCCTGATGAAGGAGCCGGCGGTCGCCTGATCCGCCTGAGTGCATCGCCTGATCCAGACAAAGACCCCGCTAGATGGCGGGGTCTTTTCGTTATGGCTGTCGCCGAGGCGGACAGGGTGGTCAGTACAGCACGCGGCAGCGCAGCGTGCCTTCGATGTGCTGCAGTGCTTCCAGCGCGGCCTGGCTTGCCTCGCTGTCAATCTCGATCACCACGTAGCCGATTTCCTCGTTGGTCTGCAGGTACTGCCCGGCGATGTTGATGCCGCGCTCGGAGAACGCCTCGTTGATGCGCGCCAACACCCCAGGCTGGTTCTTGTGGATATGCAGCAGCCGGCATTTGCCGCGGTGCTCGGGCAGCGAGACCTCGGGGAAGTTCACCGCGGTCAGCGTGGAACCGTTGTCGGAGTACTTGATCAGCTTGGCCGCCACTTCGCCGCCGATATTGGCCTGGGCTTCCAGCGTGCTGCCGCCGATGTGCGGCGTCAGGATCACGTTGTCGAATTCGCGCAGCGGCGAGAGGAACGCCTCGCCGTTGCCTTCCGGTTCGGTCGGAAACACGTCGATGGCGGCGCCCAGCAGATGCTTGGAGCGCAGCGCTTCAGCGAGGGCCTCGATGTCTACCACGGTGCCGCGCGAGGCATTGATCAGATGTGCACCGGGCTTCATGGCAGCGAGCTGTTCGGCCCTGATCATGTTGTGGGTTTCCCGCGTTTCCGGCACGTGCAGCGTGACCACGTCGGACTGGCCGAGCAGGTCGTACAGTCCGCCCACCTGGTAGGCGTTGCCCAGCGGCAGCTTGTTCTCGATATCGTAGAAGGCCACCTTCATGCCGAGCGCCTCGGCCAGGATGCCGACCTGGGTACCGATGTGGCCGTAGCCGACGATGCCCAGCGTCTTGCCGCGTACTTCGTAGCTGTTGTCGGCCGATTTCAGCCAGCCGCCACGATGCGCCAGCGCGCTTTTTTCCGGGATGCCGCGCATCAGCATGATCGCTTCGGCGATGACCAGTTCGGCGACCGAGCGGGTGTTGGAGAAGGGCGCGTTGAACACCGGGATGCCGCGCCGAGCAGCGGCCTTGAGGTCGACCTGGTTGGTGCCGATGCAAAAGCAGCCGACCGCCATCAGCTTGTTGGCGGCCTCGAAGATCTCCTCGGTCAACTGGCTGCGCGAACGGATGCCGACGATATGGGCGTCGGCGATGCGTTCGGCCAGTTCCTCCGGCGGGAGCGCCTTCTTGTGAAATTCGATCTGGGTATAGCCATCCTGCAGGAAACTATCGACTGCTGTCTGGTGCACACCTTCCAGAAGCAGTATCTTGATCTTGTCCTTGGCGAGCGAGAGATTTTGCATGCCGGGTCCCGTTGTTGACTAAAAAACTCAAGTATTGTTCATTATTACTCCGGATTTTCCGTCTTGACCAGAGAGTTGCCGATGATTGATGCCCGCCTGCTTGCCGATCTCCACGCCATTTTCGGGGCCGACCGTGTCGCCACCGATGCCGATACCCTCGCTCGTTACGGGCTGGATTGGACCCGCTATTACCAGCCGGCCCCGTCCGCCGTGGTGTTCCCCAAGGAGCTGGAGGAGGTGGTGGCCGTGGTGCAATGGGCCAACCGCGAGAAGGTGGCGCTGGTGCCCTCCGGCGGGCGTACCGGGCTCTCCGGCGGGGCCGTGGCGCGGCAGGGCGAGGTGGTGGTGTCGTTCGACCGGATGAAGGCCATCAGCGACTTCGACCCGGTGGCGCGCACCGTGCGCTGCCAGGCCGGCGTCATCACCGAGGCGCTGCAGCAGTTCGCCGCCGAGCACGGCTTGTACTACCCGGTCGACTTCGCCTCGCGTGGTTCCAGCCAGATCGGCGGCAACATCGCCACCAACGCCGGCGGCATCAAGGTGGTACGCTACGGCATGACCCGTGAATGGGTGGCCGGCCTGACCGTGGTGACCGGCAAGGGCGAGGTGCTGCGGCTGAATAACGGGCTCGCCAAGAACAACACCGGCTACGACTTGCGCCACCTCTTCGTCGGCTCGGAAGGGACGCTCGGCTTCATCGTCGATGCCACCCTGCGGCTGGCACGTCAGCCGGCGGAACAGGCCGTCATGGTGCTGGCGGTGCCGCAGCTGGTCGACATCATGAAGGTGTTCCATGCCTTCCGCGAGAAGCTCGATCTCAATGCCTTCGAGTTCTTCTCGGAAAAGGCCGTGCGCCACGTCCTGGCGCGCGGCCACGTCAAGCGCCCGTTCGAGGGCGAGGCCGATTACTACGTGCTGCTGGAGTTCGAGAAGCTGGCGGCCGATACCGAAGAGGTGGCGCTGGCGGTGTTCGAGGCCTGCGTCGAGCAGGGCTGGCTGGTGGACGGCGTGCTGTCGCAGTCCGAGCAGCAGGCCAAGGAACTGTGGCGGCTGCGCGAGGACATCAGCGAGTCGATCACCCCGTACAAGCCGTACAAGAACGACATCGCGGTGACGGTGAGCCAGGTGCCGGCCTTCATCGAGCGGCTCGATGCGTTGCTGTCGCGTGAATACCCGGATTTCGAGGTGCTGTGGTACGGCCATATCGGCGACGGCAACCTGCACATCAATATACTGAAGCCCGATGCGCTGGAGCTGGACGACTTCCGCCGCGCCTGCGAGCGGGTCAACGAACACGTCTTCGCCCTGGTGGGTGAGTTTGGCGGCAGCATGTCGGCCGAGCACGGCGTCGGCCTCTTGAAGCGGGACTATCTCGACGTGACGCGCAGTGCCGAGGAGATTGCGCTGATGCGTGCCATTAAGGCGGCGTTCGACCCGAACGGCGTGATGAATCCGGGCAAGTTGTTGTAGACCTGGCCGGAGGTAGGCGCGTATGCTGCTAGGAATTTCCTTGGTGTAATGCGCCTTTTGCCTATTTTTTAATCGACTCGATTTTCCTCTTTTGTAACAAGCTCTTGTTGCTGTTTTCCACAGACTGTCCACGGCACTATTCAGCCGGGTTGTGGGTTTGGGGAAAAATCTTGCAGTATTTTGACGGTTTTTTGGGCGGTAACGGCAAGTGGCTAACCCGAAAAGGGTTTTCCGGGTTATTCATGGTTTATCCACAGGGTTATCCAATGATGGCTGTGGGTAGCTTTGTGGTTGTAGCTTCGCGGTCGTTGTAGCTTCGCGGTCGTTTTGGCAAAGTTTTGCAAGCGTTTTGGCATAGCCCTCAAAACCCCAAATGCCCCGATTTTGCAGGTTTTTTGGCATAGAGCCCCGCCTGTGCTCGTGCGTTGTTCTTTGGGCAGGAAGAAGCCGTCCCTGTACCTGCTTCAGGGTACAGTATTTAGCTCTAGTAAGATGCAAAACCATGCGACATAATTGTCATATCAAGTTTTCATAACTGGACTTAAGGGAGTAGCACCGCTGCTCCCTTTTACCGTGCAGTCCGGAGCCCTCCATCGACTGCCTCAAAATTTGGAGGGAAGGTCTGATCCTCGGTTCCTGACTCTTTGTGAGCATCCTGCTTGCACTGGCCTGCCGAGACTTTGAGAATGCAAAGGAGTACATATGCGTTCAAGAAGCAAGTCAGACAGCCTTACTGCCTTTACCAAGTTGGTTCCAGGAGTCTGCATCGGGTTTAGCCACGTGCTAGCAGAGATGTCGACAGTTGGATTGGCTGGTGTAAGTGCGGTGGCAACAGCAGGTGCGGTCGTTGCATTCCTGCTGTGGCTTTGCTTTCAGTTCGTCCAACGACTGAATAGCTAATGCTGTTGCGAGCAGAGACGACCCTCTGCTCACTGCCTTTTTCAGAATAATCCGTCCAACATTTCCGGCTCCCAGTTCATGATCACCAGTTCCCGGCTGGTGTCGGGGGCGCCTTGGGCGTTGGCCACGCTGTATTTGATCCCCAGTTCCTCCATGTGGAAACCATCAAATGCCGCCCGGATGTCGGGGTGGTCGTTGATGCTGACCATCACCTTGCCCTTGCACGTCCGCATTGCCTCGGCCAACTGTTCGTACTGGCCGAAGTCGAACGGCACGCCATAGCCTTCGGTCTGCCAGTACGGTGGATCGGCGTAGAAGAACGTGTGCGGCCGGTCATAGCGCTTCAGGCAGTCCTGCCAGGACAAGTGCTCGACGTAGGTGCCAGCCAGCCGCAAATGGGCGGCGCTTAGGTTCTCTTCGATCCGGCATAGGTTGATTGCCGGACCGGTAGTGGCGGTACCGAAGGTCTGCCCGGTCACTTTGCCCGCGAACGCATGGTGCTGCAGGTAGTAAAACCGTGCTGCACGCTGAATGTCGGTTAGCGTCTCCGGGCGGGTCATCTGCTGCCACTTGAACACCTCGCGGCTGCTGATAGCCCACTTGAACTGCCGCACGAACTCTTCCATGTGGCTTTGCACCACCCTGTACAGGTTCACCAGCTCGCCGTTGACGTCGTTGAGCACCTCGGTCTGTGCCGGCACGTGGCGTAGGAAATAAAGGGCGGCTCCACCGCAGAACAACTCCACGTAGCACTCATGCTTCGGGAACAAGGGCATTAGTTTGTCAGCCAGGCGTCGCTTGCCGCCTAGCCAAGGGATGATAGGACTGGTGTCCATCGGTTTCTCCTGGTTAGGGCGCTCGCTGGCGCTCGGGGGTGAGGCTCTCGGCCTTCAGGTGGTTGATGGCCCGGCAGCGCGGGCACTTGATGGTCAGTTCGAGGTAACGGCCTTCGGCCAATTTGCGGCCGCAGTGGCCGCATCGGATGTCGTTGGTGTTATTCATCTGCAAGCGTTTTGCCAAAAAAACCGCTAAACTTGCCGCGCTTTTGACGTCGAAAGCGGCAGCCGTGGGTTGACTTGCAGGTCTGCTCTGCGGGTCAGCTGGCCGGCTAGGTGTTCCCGCACCTAGCCGGTCGCTGTCTCTCTTATCTTTGTTCCGGTAGCGGTTCCCCTTCGTCCGGTTCCAGGCTCTGCTGGCAGTGCTGCGGGTCGATCCAGTTCAGCACCCGACACAGCAGGCACCAGTGCCAGACTCCCTTCATCGCCCCTTTCCCGGCGCGGCTGCTGATGGTCTCGTCTTCGCTACCGCCAATAGCGGCATTGGCAGCCTGATCTTGCGCCACGGCGATGCGTAGCGCTCGGTCCGAGCCGGCCAGCGCGGCGAACAGGCCCCAGGTGAGCGCGAACCCGGCCGCCAGCAGGGCCGCCACCCACAAGGCGATCAGCTTGAGACGACGACGGCGGGCCATTGGATGGCCTCCAATTGCGTGGCGGCGTCGGGAGCGGTCAGATCGACCGACATCAGCATGTCCTCCAGTGCCTGGCGTTGGCCGATGATGGCTCCGGAGGCTGCCGCATAGGCCTGTACCTTGGCACGAACCCGTCCGGCCAGTTCGTCGACGGTCAGGCCTCGCGCGGTGGCGATGGCGGTCAACAGTGGTGTGGGGGCATTCGCGTCACCAGCCAGCGCCTCCGCTTCGCGGGTCTGCTGCGCCCAGCTTTGCACCTCGCCCTCAGGGTAGGAGGAGGACAGCTCGGCCAGCAATTGGGTGGCGTGGGTGTTGATGGCGGCCAATTGGCGGGCGCGCAGGTCGAGCAGCTGCTGCGCCGCCAATCCCGCATCCACCACCCAGCCCTGACCATCCCACACGGTCGTCGTGTTTGGCCGCTCGATGTCGGTAGCGCCGACGTCGGCCGGCGTCACGCCGATGGTATCGATCTGCAGCGACTCACCGGTGGCAGTGGACCAGAGCAGCACGCCGCGCCAGTCGGGCAGAATCATCCAGGTGCCGTCGCGCCACACGGCAACATGCCGGGACGTCGCCTCGGGCGGGGCATCCTCGTGACACTCGGGCGGCAGGCTGGTGGTCGCCGGCACGAATTCCTGCCGGGTGCCCAGGTATTCCCCCGTCAGCGGGTCGCTGATGTAGACCGTCAGGTCGGTATCGTTCTCAAAGATGCGCTGCATTGTTTATCCCAGTCTCACGATGTAGTTAAAGGCGGTGTTACCCGGTCGTGTGTCACCGGGCGTCACGGTGCTGGTGACATAGTCGGTCCAGGCGTTGTACGGCAGGGTTGGCGGCGAGGCACCAGCAATCTCGACCCCGGTCACGGACACAAACGAACCGGTCTGACCATCCCCGTCATCGGCGCGCAGTCGCCATGTAAAGCTACCAGCGTAGGCCCCCTGCTCACTAAGCAGTGCCCGGCCAGGGTCGACACCGCGCCCGTTGTCCCAACCCCGGATGAATTTGCCGCGCAGGTCAGGCAGCACCCCGGATGGGTAGGCGATGGCCAAATTTGGGTTGGCGGCGGTGTCGAACGATTGGCCCTGCAGAATCACCCACCCAGACGGTGGCGTAGCAAGCGGCCACGGCATGGGGATGCCGGCCGGCGCGATGTCCGGCGAGTTGGTGAGGGCCGCGACTTCCGTATAGCCCGCCAGTGTCGCCACGGTGGAGACAGCGTAATCGGCCAGAGCGATATTGCCGGTATGCAGGATGCTGGCGATCCAGTTGGCACCACCATTAATGTTGCCCTTGCGTAGTGCCAGGAAAAATTTGCCATCCGCATCGCGTTTCACAACCGCGACATAGTTTCGGGTCAGCTCGCTGCGATAGCCGGCCAATTTGATGCCGGTCCCGACCCGCACAACACTGAGCCGGTAACTGGCGGCATTGGGGGTAGACGCCTCGCCTGCCGCCATAGATAGGTCGATTGATATGCCCCAATCGATGTAGCCAGCTGGCAGCTCCAGCAGCCCATAGGTCAGTTCGTTGATGTCCGTGGCGACTTGACGGGTTACATGGCTCACGTTGCCCGTTTTGACGGCACCAATCGGCAGCACCCGCCCCGAAAAATCAGGGTTCCCCGTGATATCCGCGTAATCCGTAACATCCAGCCGCTTCCATGGGTTCCAGCCGCCGTTGTTGTACCCGCCTCGGTAGGCAACATTCGAACCACCGTGCGAGAGATACAACTGCCCCAGCGCCCCCCCATCGTTTACCTCGGAGACAATTAGCGTGCCGTAGCCGTAGGCCGGCGGCGCATTCGGGCCGGGGTGCTCCGTCGCGACGTCGTATACACCACGCGCGGTGATGTTGTTCCAATCGTAACCGTCACCAATGGTCTGAGTGCGTATCTCAAGCGCGTCGGCTATGCCAAAACCGGCTAGGGTATTGGGCCGGTTCTGGATATCCTGGAATTCTGGTCGATCCAGTCGACGCCATGCATTCCAAGCGCCATTGTTGTATCCGCCCCGGTAAGCAACTTGCGAGCCGCCATGCGACAGATACAGCTGGCTCACGGCTCCCCCATCATTAGCCTCTGCGACGATCAGCATGCCGTAGCCATAGGCCGATGGCCCATTCGGTCCGATCTGATCCCCTGCAACCTCATACACGCCCCGGTTGACAATGGTGTTCCAGTCAGTAGTGGGACCAATCTGCCCAGGGCGCACTTCGAGCGCATCGGTAATGCCGTAGCCGGCCAAGGTATTCGGTCGAGCCAATCCGCCCCAGGCGATCTTCTTGATGGCATCCAGCAACTGGTTGGTCTTGGCCGGGTCTGTGGCCATTCCCCGGTCGGCCAGCACGGACAGGATTTCTGCCTGCAGCGCGTTGAGCCATGCCGCCGTCAGAATGGTCCCCAGTTCCCCGGCGGCCGGATTGCCGTCATGGAATTGCCCATCCGGCGTGTTGATCTGCTGCATCTATGCCTCCTGATAGGCGAAGTAAACAAAGGTGTGAGCCGGTTTGAGGTCGTTGAACACCTCCTCGATGACCGCGTCGCCGAACTCGGCCAGGCGTTCGCCGGCAGCAGACTGGCCGGCCCGAAAACGGTAAACGTTGCTGGAATTGCTATGGACCACCACTTGCCACACCCACAGGATGTCCGGCACCCACAAGGTGTCGCCGGCACGGCCCACGCCTGCCCGGAACGGTTGAGGCTCGTTGATGGTGATCTGGTAGCCCATCCCAGCAGCCAAGCGCACGAAATACGGGATGGACAGGCCTCCGGTCTCGGCCAGCTTGGCCAGAACCGCCTGCAGCCGTTGCTGATAGCCGGCGCTGGGCGGCGGCGTGATGCCGCAAACGCGCTCCCAGTCCGGCAGCAGCTGCTCGGCGAAAAACGGCGTGACCGCCCCCTTGGCCCGCTCGGCATTGATGAGAGCGGCGTCGAGTGCCTGGCCCTCGGCTGCCAGTTCGGTCTGCAAGGCGGGGCCGCTGGGCGCGTAGCTCACCGGCGGCAGCAGCAGGGCCAAGAGTTCTGCGTGGTTCATCACAGCGCTCCCACCGTAACGGTGCCGAGGCGAACCCATTCCACCTTGGTCTCGTCGACCACCGGCACCACGTTGGCAGCCGGAAGGGTGACTGCACGGTCGACCACGCCGGCCAGGTCGGTGACGATCCCCTCGATGCGGCTCTTGACGGCGGTCTCGCCTGGGGCGAGCTGAGCGAAGTAAGCGGCCAGCGCCGCCTCGATCTGTGGGCGAGCGGTATCCAGCGTGAGGCCGGACAGTTGCACCGCCACCGTGACGTTGACCGTCCTCTCGGTGGCTGCCAGCACAAGAGAATGCTTGGCGGTGACCGGGCGCACGTCGTCGATGTGGGCCTGGGTTGCGGCGATGGTGGAGGCGGACGGCAGTCCGCCCGCCGCGGTGATCACCACGTCGACGGTGCCGAGGCCACGGCGCAGTGGGTAGACGTAGGCGGCCGACACGCCGTCGACCTCCAGCGCCCAGCGCCGGTAGTCGTACTTGTTGCCGCCGGCTGGAGGACGGCGGATCAGTTCCAGCAGGCGTGCCAGCAACTCGGCGTCGCTCTCCGCATCGACCCCACCGAGCATGGTCACCACGCTGGCCTGGCTGCTGACGCCGGCCGGGGCCGCCATCAGGGTGGCGACGGTGCCAGCCGCTACATTGCCGATGACGCCGGACGTTGACGCCGTGGCGCTGACCGTGGCCACGCCGCTGCCGTCGATGACGCTGGCCGAGGTGGTGGTGTAGGTCTGTTCTCCGATCTTGACCGCCAGCCCGGACGGCACCGCCGCCCCTGGTGCACCGCTCACCTGCAGCGAGCCCTGAGCGGCGACAGCCGCCTTGCGGCTGAGGCCACGCAGGCGGGCGTGCAGTACCAGGTATTCGGTGTCGGCGGTGTCCGGGAAAATCTGCCGCACGATCCACGCCTGGTGCTGATACAACCCTTCGACGGCGCTGGCCACCGAGGTGGCGCGGATGAAAAAGTCGCTGTCGACACCGACGTCGGCCTCGGGCAGCAGGTTCTTCAGGTCGCGCAGCAGGTCGTCGCGGATTTTGGCGAAGGTGGGAATGGCGAACGGCATCAGGCGACCCTCACCGGATGCTGGAAGCGCTGAACTCGGCCGCTGACGTCGACCACTTCGATGTGCAGCGCCAGCCAGCCTGGCTGGGTGCGTTCGGTGGTGACGGTGATGCGGGTGGCCCGGCCGTCCTTGATCAGCGGGGCGAGCGCCTGTTCGGTGTACTGGCGAGCTAGTTTGTCGACGCGCGAGACATCCTTCTCGCGCTGCAGCTCATGCAGACGCGAGCCTAGGGTCGGGTCGGCCCAGTAGCTGCCCAGCGGCGTTTCCAGCCGCAGGTAGACGGCGTTGGCCAGGGTGTCAGTGCGGGAACCGGCGTAGTCACCGGACTGCGGGTCGAGTAAAGCGTCCATGCCCCGAATTGTCGGGGCATGGCTGAGATGAGAATCAGATGGTGATTGTCAGTGGGTCTACTCTGTGACTAGCCTTAGCAAGGTGATCTGGTAAGGAAGGATTTCCTTTTTCTTCCCTTGAGGTTTCGAGTGCACGATAACATCAGCCCTTACCGTAAACTTGCCTGCAACTTTTTTTGGGTCTACGCCATCAGCCAACACAAGTTTCACTCGTCTATCGTTTAGCCTTGGTATCAGGGCTGCCCAGCCTTGATGGTTGCTATCAAGGTTGGTCGCCCTGATGCTGAGGTCGACGTCCTTATATTCCCGTTCAGTGGGGGTGTCGTCGATTTCCAACGAGCTTGGAGCTGTTTGAATAACTTCTTTAGGCAAAGCCAGTACGGTTTGATCTTCGAGTGTGATTGAGGCAGTTGGGTCTCGTTTAGCCGGTTTCACGATCTCAATAGCATCTTTTGCATTGGCTTTTTTGTCGCTGATAGCAGACTCGATAATTTTCGCGAGTTGCTCAGGTTCCATCTGTGCTTGTTCTGCACCGATGTTAATGATTACGTTATTGTTAACGTTGATCGTGTTGGCAGCTTGTTTACTTCCTGCAGTGTTGGCTGCGAGGTAAAGGCCATAGCCGATTATTGATAGGATTAGCGCTCCGATCAGTACGTTTCGTGCCACTTTGTGCTCACCTAGCTTTTCACGAATTTTCCCAAGAAATGCATCGAGCTCCGCTTGATCTTTGAAGAAAATCTTGAGGACAATATCTTCTAAAAGACTACCGGATTGGATTTCTTGAACATATATCTCAAGACCTTGGATTGGGACCGAGGTTACTTGGGTAAGAACACGTGGTAGCCGTTGTAAAGTTCGCTCAAGCGCAAGTAGTGAGGAAGCTATTTCCGCAATTGGGATGGGCTCTTCGTTCGAATAGTAGATCCTATGGGAAACTTCAAGACAATAGCTTTTGTTCATAACTCAAGGTAGTATATGAGGATGTGATTGTCATCATCATATCACTCCTTAGTTATAAAGGGCTTTCTGTCATCCCGCCTGAATCCCCAGTATGCCTGTGCCCATGCAAGCTAGTCCCACTGGCCACCACGTCCTGATCGGTCGTATAGCTGCCACCGGTCTGCGACACATTCCCTGTAAAGCTAGCCCCGTCTCCGCCCTGGATCGCCATCCCACCATTGCCCGACAGCTTCTGTTGCACCGTCACCTGACCAGTGAATTCAGCCGTCGGGCTGTCGAATTTCATGCTCTCGGACGCGGTCAGGGTGAAGGTCTTGGTGGTGCCGTCGATCTTACCGTCACGGAAGATAAAGGTGTCCCCGAAGGCGTTGAAGACGGCTGTCTCCCCTGGTGCCAGTCCTTTGATGCGGTACTGACCGTTCTCGGTGGCGATGATGATGCCGTGGCTGGTCTTGCCACCCAGCGGCAGCACCACGATGGCGGTGCCGGCCGGCGGGTTGGAAGTGAAACCGAAGTGCTGGAATAGCTCCAGATCCCGCAGCGGTTCGCCGGCCAGCCCTTCGCCCTGGACCAGTTGTACGGCCGGGGCCGAGTTGACCAGGCCGAGGACGCCACGGAATGCCTGGCGCACACCGGTCATGGCGCGGCGGATGCGTTTGTCTACCTCAGCCCACATTGATGATCTCCAGTTCCTCTCCCTTCTTGGTACGGCCCTTGGCGCGCTTTTTGGCACGCTTGTGCGGGTGGGCATCCAGCACCCACACGCCGTCTTCCTTCAGGGTCAGCGTGGTGATCCTGCCCAGGCCGCCACGCCCGCCCTGGAACTTGCGCGCCATCAGGAAGAACTCCGCGTCGATCTCGTGCGGCTCGCTGATGACGTGCACGCGCTGGCCGGGCTGCCACAGCACGCCCTCGCTGGTGCGGTGGCCCTTGACCTTGGCGATCAGGGTGAAGCCCTTGAGGCGGCTGTCGGACAGCAGCTTGCGTGCCCTGGCTTGTGCCGTGGCCATGTTCTCGACGTCGGGGTCGACCACGATGAGGGGACGGTAAACCGTCACGGCGGGGTCGCGCACCGTGGCCTTGATGGCGTGGCGGCCGTCTTCCACCGCCGTGCCGTGTGCTTGGCCGAGCACGGTGATGTGCGAGTAGCGCTCGGCCATGCTGCGCTGGGGGTCCAGTTCAATGACGTTGTTGCCCTTGCCGTTCTTGCGCATGACCAGGGTCGCCACCGGTGGCCGGGTGTAGTCCGGGCCACCGATCACCAGGGTGCCGTCCGGCTCGAACCACGGCCACAGGCCGTTGGCTTCGGCGGCGTTGACCAGCGTGTTCCAGGCGGTATCGCCCGGTTCGACACTGACCTTCTCGCGGGTGGCCGAGCTGGCGGCATCGATGAGCACCTTGCTGATGCCCAGCGGCTTGACCACGTTGGCCACCACCTCGGCCAGGCTGGCCTGCTTGGTGGTGAAGATCGGCGCACTGCAGTCCACCAGCACCGCCGCGCCGTCGCGGCCGTTGATCGTCAGGGTGTGGCTGCTCTTGCTGAGCGGTTGGCCGACCACGTCGATGTGGCCGGTCAGTACCGTATCGCGGCCGACACGCACCTCGACCGCTGCACCCTCGGCGACTAGGGGTGGGATCATGCCTTGGGGCAGCCCCAGCTGGACTTGCCAAGCGTCGGCCGGGATCAGCAGATCCGAGTCGATCTCGTAGCGGCTCCAGCGGCTATGCACCTTGCCGTCGATCAGCAGGCTGACGGTGTCATTGGGCGTAGGCATAAAGGGTGTCTCCCGCCTGCAGGGCGTTGGGGTTGGTCAGCTGGGGATTGAGGCGGGCCAGTTCCTGGGCGCGGGTGTAATCGCCGTACCAACGGAAGGCGACCAGGTGCAAATTGCCCGGCGCGTCGACGGTGCGCGTCACCAGCGGCGGCCGCTGCACGATCAACGCGACGGCAGCCTCTTGCACACCCAGGGCGGTGTCCTTCAGCGCCTCGGTCACCGGGCGGGCATCTTCGATGCCATACAGCTCGCGGTGTGCCTCGATGGCCGCCTGCAGCATCTGGCGCACGTCGCCCGCGATCTGCTCGATCTGCGGCGGCGACAGCGTCGGCTCTTCCACCTCGGCGGCGAAGATCTGGCTGGCGCTGTCGGCCAGCTGGGCGGCCACGGTGAGCTGCAGCAGCGAGGTGGCCATGGCCACGTCCTCGGCCTTGGCCGGGATCGGCTTACCCGTGCCGGACGACGACGTGCCAGCACCGTTACCGCTGGTGCCGCTGGTCGTTCCTCCCGGCTGCGTCACGACGCTTCCCATCGTGGTTGAGGTCGAATTGGTACTGCTCGTCAACGTCGTGCCGGCACCGCTGCCGCTGGCCATACCGGCCGGCAGTTTCACCACGTCGTCCAGCTGGCCGACCAGGCTTTGCCAGTCGGACATTAGTACGTCGATGTCGAAGCCGCGCAGATCGGCAATACCGCTGATGAGCCCGACCACGTCGGCGGCGAAGGCACGCGGGTAGTCGATCAGGTCCAGCGTGGTCGTGATGATTCCCTGCACCTGGCTGCGGATCACGCCAAGGGTGCCGGTCAGCACGTCGCGCAGAGCATTCAGCCGGGATAGGTTGTTCTTGACGCCCTTGAGTCCCTCCAGTGCCGTGGCGAAGGCGCCGATACCGTTAAAGCGTGCCGACTCGGTGAGCTGGTTAACGGCCTCGGCCTGCTGGGCCGGCAGCTGCTGTACGAAGAATGGGTTGCCCGGTGTGGACTGGACGAAGTTGAGTTCAACCGTGCAGTAGTCCGGGGAGTCGGCGTCGTGACCGAACTGGTAGTCGATGAGCTGGGCATGCTGGATGCTGCCGAACACCGGATGGATCAGCTCGCCGGGGCCGGACTGGTCGAGCACTTCGAGGAACGCCTGCAGGCGGCTCTCGTAATCGTCGCCCCAGAACACGGCCGTGATTGCCACGCGCCGCGCCTTGCGGCCGAGGTCTTCCACGTCGGCCCCGTCCAGGTAGGGGTATTCGTGACTGGCGGTGTCGCGCTGGGCGCTGTCCTGGGTGCGCAGGCAATCGAAGGTGACGCCCCGGAACGAGGCGTCGAGCAGGGTATCTTTCCAGGCCATCAATACCTCCGGGCGGTCGCGCTATTGGTGGCGTTGACGGCCGCCACGATGTTGCCGTTCTTGACGTCCACCGTGACCTTGACCGGGATTGGCTGGCTGACCGCCTGCTGCATGGTCTTGGCGGCCAAGTCCAGCCGGGTCGAGGCGGTGACGGCGGACTGCAGCAGCGATAGCTGCGGGATAGGAGCGGCCGCGCTCGGTTCGTTGCGGCGGGGAAGCGGTGTCGGCGCCAGCAGCTTGGCCTCCCGGCTGCCGTTGACCAGGTCGTACAGCCACGTCCCAAAGGTGCGTTCCTTGCCGCCGTTGGTGGCGGTCAGCACGCCGGTGATGCCGGCGTTGATGGCCGTGCCAATGCCATAGCCGGCTGCCCCGGCGGCGGCCACCGGCAGCAGTCGTGTGCCCGCGGCCGTCGCGCCTCTGAGCAGCGCGCCGGCCCCCGAGGCTGCCCGAGTGGCCAGCGACCCGCCACCGCCCGTCATCATGCTGGCCAGCCCCGCCGCGCCGGCAGCGGCCGCCAGTGCGGTCAGCGCGGTGGTGGTGCCGACCAGTGCTGTCGACAGTGCCGGGTACTTGTCGGCGTACTCGACCAGCTTGAGCTTGACGTCACCCACGGTGGACGACAGCCCGGACAGCGCGTTGAACTCCTTCTCGGCCATTGTGTTCTCGCCCTGTTGGCCCTTCCAGGCTGCGCTCTCCTGGATCAGGCTGAGGTCGGTGTTGACCACCTCACCGGGTTTGACCGCGCGCAGCTTCTGCTCGATGTCGGCCATGCCGGCACGGTCGTTGAGCATGGCGATCACCGCCATCAGCTCCTGGCGGTCGGACGAAATATTGCCGACGACCGAGCCCTGGACGATGCGGGCCATCGAATCGAGCGTCGCCTTCTTCTCTTCTCCGGTCGCGGTAGCCAGCTTGGCCTGCAGCTTTTGGTAGGCGGCGTTCTTCTTCAACAGTCCGTCGATGGCGTCGCCGAACACGTCGACCGCGTCCTTGCCTTGTTTGGTACCGTCGACCAGCTTCTGGCGCCAGTTGATGCCGACCTTCTTGAAGTCCTTGGACGTTTCCTCGGCATTGAGCTTGGCCAGGAAGTTGACGACGTTGTTGCCGGCTTCGTCCTTGGTGCCGGCGGTGACCACTGCGTTCTGGTTCAACGCCACCAGCTTGGCCAGGCCATTGGTGCCGCTCATGCCCGCCGACGACGCGGCCGCCATCTGCTGCGGCAGCCACTTGGCCATGTCCTTCAGCTCGAAGCCGCCGAGCTTGCCGCCCAGCATCGCCATCTCCAACACCTTCGGGAAGTCGGCGTCGGCAATCTTGAGCGTCTTCTTCGACTTCAGAACGATATCGGCAATCGCGTTCGGGTCGGCCTCGGCGGCGGTCGCGTACTTCATCACCGTCGGCAGCAGCGCGAGCGCGGACTGGCGGCCCTGCGCGCCTTCGCCGAGCGCGCCCGACGCGATCATGTTGTTGAGCGTGTCGGCGGCCTGGTCACGGTTGCCTCCGTTGCGCACCGACTTGGCGATGGCCTCGCGCATCTCGCGCAGGCCGGCGCGACGGCCACCGAGTCCCTGCTCGGCGTAGGCGGTGTTCGCCATGTAGCGCAGCCGCAGGTCGTAGTCCTCGACCCGCTGCAGCGGCTGGCTGACGACATACTTCGCGGCGGTGACGCCGGCCGCCCCGGCAACCAGCCCCTTGGCGCTGCTGGCCATGCCGCGCTGCAGCCGGCTCACGCCACTCATTTCCTCGCGCAGCTCGCGCACCCGCTGACGCATCGCGGCGTAGGCGCGCGCCTGTTCGTTGGCCGACAGGGCGCCGCTACGGGTCAGACGCTGGTAGGCGGCCTCGGTCTGGCGGATCTCGCGCTGGATCGCTTGCTCGGCGCGCACGCCCAGTTGCTCACGGGCGCTAGTCATGCGCTGGCTCTCGCGCGACAGGCCGATCATGGCACGTTCGCCGCGCTGGACCTCGGTGGTCATGGTCCGCAGACTGGCGGCCCCGGCCTGGGCCGTTGCCACGGTGGCGCGTCCGGTGGCGAGCATCGTCGCGCCGGCCTTCTGGCTCTCCTGGGCCAGCTGCCGGAAACTGCGCGCTCCCGCCTGGCCCGCCTCGGCGCTGGCTTGGCCAGCGTTTTTGCTGGCGGCCACCGCCTTCTGGCTTTCTTGGGCCA
This sequence comes from Pseudogulbenkiania sp. MAI-1, assembly GCF_000527175.1. Classification (NCBI taxonomy): domain Bacteria; kingdom Pseudomonadati; phylum Pseudomonadota; class Betaproteobacteria; order Neisseriales; family Chromobacteriaceae; genus Pseudogulbenkiania; species Pseudogulbenkiania sp. MAI-1. The sequence continues at coordinate 1,567,050 of NZ_AZUR01000001.1, forward strand.
GTTGCTGCATGGCACGGGCCACCGGCCGCGACATCTCGTCGCGGGCGCGTAGGGTCAGGGCAAGGTCGAGGTTTCGGGACATTTAGCGGGGCTTCTTCTTCCGTTGCGACTTGATGTGGCGGGTCTCGCCGCCGCCGGACGTCTTGTCCGGCTTGCCGCCGTAGAGGCGGTTGACGGCGGCGAGGTAGCCTTCGAACTCGGCCGCGTTCAGCTCGCGGACGCGGGGCTCGGGGATGCCGTGCTTGCCGAGGGCGACGACGGCGAGTCGGAAGCCGGCGAGGTGGGCCTCGGCCGCATCCGCTTTTTTTTAAGCTGGTCACGCGCCTCGGTCAGCACGTCGAAGTCGTCGTCGACCAGGTACTGTTCCAGCAGTTCGTAGGTGATCGCTTCGCGCGGGATGTCGCCGAGCTTGACCAGGCAGTGCGCCAGCATCGCCGTGTTGAGCTTGAGGTTGGAGCCGATACCGTGCTCCTCGATGGCGGCGATGTTGTCGCCGACCATCGGCAGGCGTAGTTCGAAGTGGTAGTGCAACTGGCCGGAGCCGGCTGGGTATTCCACGCCATACAGCAGTTGGTCTTTGTGGGTCATCATCATTCCGTCACTTTCCGTAGCGATTCCATCTTGATGTCGCGCCGTGCCTCGTTGTCGACGCTGTACTTGGAGCCCACCTCGACGGTGTAACAGTCGAGGTAGCTTTCGCGCGCGCCTCCCTGACTCGCCGGGTAGAGGGTCAGCTTGGCGCCCTCGATGGCGGCCCAATCCAGGTCACCCGACAGGGGGATGGCGACGGTCAGGGAGAGGTCGTGCTCCTCGATGCCGCGCGCAAAGCCCTTGGCGCGGCCAGTCCTGTTCATCGTCTTGACCTTCTTTCGGCCGGTTTTGCTGGTGACGTTGACGTCGATTACCTCGACCTCTTGGCCATCCACCTCCAGCACGATGGCGCCGGCGTATTCTTCCAATGCCATGTTGGTTCTCCTTGGTTGTTACAGCAGCAGGTCGATGCGGCCGGCGAACACGTGCAGGCCGTTCACCACGTCGGTCGGGATCTTGGCGTCGAGCCGGTTCGCGTCCTGGCTGTCACGCTCGACCAGCAGACCGGCCTTGTTCGCCTCGACGTTCTCGACAATCTCCAGCTCCTCCAGCTTGAGCAGCACGTCGTACAGTTCGGAGCGCACCTTGTCGGGCGTGCGTTCGCTGAGCTTCTCGCGCGGGAAGCGCAGCGCGATGCGTTCGCGGCATGCCTTGCGCACGTAGTCCAGGGTGCGGATGGTGGTGATGTCGAGCAGCGCCACGTCGTCGATGCCCTGGGCGTCCTTGGTGTAGGTGCTGATGGCGCGCACGATCTGCACGCGGTCGCCGGGGCCGATCTCCAGCGGGGTCAGACCGTTGTAGAGGGCATTCTCCTGCTCGGTGCGGCTCGGACGGTCGGTCAGGCCGGTGACGTCGAGGCCCTTCAGCTCCAGCGTGTTGAGCGGGCGGGCCGGGTCTTCCTCGCTGGCCAGCACGGCGGCGTAGCCGGCGGCGATCTCGCACGGCAGCTTGGCCGAGCCGCGATGCCAGGCCCCGGTGATCCGGCCGCTGTTAATCTGGCCGGCCAGGGTGGTGCCGCTGGCCAAGGTGCCCGGCCAGCCGAAGGCGGCAATCGCGCCGCGCTGCTCCATTGGCCCGGAGACGAATTCCAGATGGCTGCGCACGGCGGTCAGGCTGGCCTGGTCGGCGAACGGGCTGACCACGATGTGGTGGCCGGCGCCGACCATGGTGGCCAGCGCCGGGGTCAGGTCGGGGTCGACGGCGCCATTCGCCATGGCCACCACGGCGGCGGTGACGCCGGCCGCCGTGCTGACGGCCTTGAGCTTGATGCCGTTGCCGGCCGCGCCCTTATGACGCGCGTTCAGCGTGACCACTGTACCTGCCGCCGCCGCCGTCACCGGCAGGTCGGTCTGCTTGTCCAGGGAGGCCTTGAGTGCCGAGGCGACGGTGGAGGCGGCATCACCGCTGGTCACGGCCACGTCGACGCGGGTGGTTCCGACGTACAGACTGACCACGCCGCTGCTGGTCGCCGGGCCGCCCAGCGTCACGGAGCCCGTCGCCGCCACCCCGGCCGCCGCATCGTCGACCGCGATCAGGGTTAGCTGCAAATAAGGGTTGGCGGTGATTGCGGCACGTGCCATCAGGTGGGCGTAGGAACCCCGGCCGAACAGCTGGGCGGCCTGCTCGTCGCTGAACACGTCGACCGGCTCCAGCGCCGGGTGGCTGCCGCTGGCCAGTCGCTGCCCCACGGCCAATACCTTCTGCAGGTTACCCGGCAGGGTGCGCACCGCCAGTCGGGTGTTGAACTCGAAATACTTGCCCGGCTTGCGGATGCTGGACGGGATGCTGTCAAAGCTGATGTTTGGGCTGGGCATCATTCACCCCCTTTCTTTGCGCTCGTTTTGGCATTGGTGTCGTCAGTCACCGTGACCAGGTCGCCCTCGGCCACGATGCGCAGGTAATAAGCGCTGTTCGGCACCTCGACCGGCTCGGCGTCGGTGATGTATTCGCGCGGCTTGTCCTCTTTCGGCACCTGCAGGCCGGGTGCGGCTTTCACTTTCATGGATTGCTCCTCGTCAGGATGTCCTGGGCGTCGGCGATGCCGTCGTCCGGGGTCAGGTGGTAATGGAGGCCGGTTCGCAGCCAGTCGGGGTCGGGCTGGCCGAGCTTGCCCTGGTAGCGGGCGAACACCGAATCCGAGTCATCCTGTGCCTGCGGGCTGGGCCAGTGCCCCAGCGGCAGCGCCTCTTCGATCCAGGCGGTCTGGAACTCGCAGGCGAACACCGAAAACGCCTGGCGTTCCAGCCGGGTGTTAAACAGTGTGCGCACCCGACCCGGCGTCAGCGCCTCGATGGGCAGGCCGAGATCCTGGGCCGACAGCAGGCGACGCACGGCATAGACCAGTGGGTAGCTGCCGACCTCGCCTTGGGCGGGACCGCCTACTCGACTGGCGGCTTCGCTGCGCACGTTGCGCTCGCCCACCATCACCATGAACTGCCCGGTCGCCATGAACTTCCGGCGGCTGGTGCTGTAGGGCTCAGTCTTGATGACGCCGCCGAAGGTGACCCAAGCGGCCGGGAAACGCCGGATCGCTTCCTCGAGCCCCTCGTCCAGCTCGCCGCCGTAGCTGCCGACCTCGCGCACCATGCGGCCGAGGCCGAGCCGCAGACGCGCAATGATGGCGTCCTCGGTCTGGATCAGGATCATCAGAACGCTCCGCCGTCACGGGCGAACACCCGCGACCCTGAGGCGAACTGCACCGTGTTGTCGGTCGGGGCCGGGCCGCCGCCCGGCATGCCGCCGAGCGTCACCTTGCCGTTGGCCGCCAGCTCCAGGAACTTCACCGCGTCGCGGTAGCGGTCGCGGATGTCCTCGGTCAGCTGGGTACTGCTGCCGCATAAGCGGTAGCGGGCGATGTCGCAGGCGTAACCGGTGAGGATCTTCGGCGGCTGTGCCAGCGGCAGCGGATAGCGGCCGCCGATATAGCCGTCGATCTCCACGCCGGCATCCGCCAGCGCCTCGCTCAGCACCGTGTCGTCGATCTGCCCGGTGTAGTCACGGTCGGTCAGGGCAATGACTTCCTTCTCGCCGAAGCGCTTCACCATGTCGTCGCGGGTGGCGTACACGATCAATCCTCCTCGGCGAGATGGGTCAGTTGGACGGCCAGCATCGGCTCCTCATACAGCAGCTTGAACTCATCCTCGGTCAGGTCAGCAAGGCGGATCGTCGAGGCGGTGCGGGTGAACACGCGACCGGCACGACGGAAGCTCTCACACTTGGCCACCACCTCGATGGCGTTGGGCTCGAACAGGCCGGCCAAGGCTTCGGTAGGCGTTGGCTCCAGGGCGGCGTGTTGCTCCACCTGCGGTGCCGGCTCCTGCTCCACCTGGTTGTCGCTGGCCACGCCCTGGTCGGCGTTCTGCGGGTCGACCGGTGGGGTCGCGGCATCCGCTGCTTGCTGCTGCTCGATCTGTGTCCCAGCGTCCTGCTGGGCTTCACCCTCGGCCGGGGCGGCCGGGGTGACCTTGGATTTAGCTCCTGCCATGATCACCCCCTCGCTTATGCCTCAGAACCGTCAGAGCCGTAGGCGAGCTGCCAGAAGCCGTAGCCCCCGGCCGCACGCGCTTCGGCTCCGAACTTGAACTTCTTGCGCATGAACACGTTGTCGGACTGCGGGTCGGTCTGTTCGACGAACACCGGCTTCTTGCGCTCCTGGTAGATGAACGGCTTGATCGGCTTGGTGGTGTCCAGCAGGAACCAGGCGGTGTCCGAGGTCAGGCGCGCATCGACCACCACTTCGAACTTGCCCTTGTACGGGTTGGGGTCCTGTCCGCCCAGCTTGTCCGAGGTGGCCAGGATGGTGGCGGCAGAGCGCAGCGTCGGCGGCACCAGCAACACGTTCGGGGTGATGTTGAGCGGGCGGCCCTCGTCGTCCTTGAAGCGCTCGATGGCAGCAAAGGCGACGCCCAGGCTGGCCTCGGCCGCGTCCAGCGAGGCAGCCGACAGCTTCTTGGTGCCCTTGTTCGACACGGACTGCCCGGCCACCGGGTGATCGGTGTCGATGAAGTACTGGCCGTCATAGCACATGCTGGTGAATGCCTTGTTGACCAGCTCGAACACAATTTCGTCCGGCAGCTGCTTCGCCGAGTGGCCGGCCATCTGCGCCTGCGGCGCGTAGATGCCGAGGTTGTCGTCATCGATGTCGTTGCGGTCGACCTCGACGGTGGCTTCGAAGTCATCGTTGGTGATGCTGTAGCCCGAAGCGGCCAGCGACTTGACCGCCTTCTCGCCGATCCACTTCTGCATGCGCGGGAAGTTGGACAGCCACTTGTAGTCGTTGGAGCGGGCCGAGGACGGCACCAGCATGGCGATCTTCTGCCACTGGCTCGGCGCGGCATCGAAGGCATTGTTGAAGGTGGTCTTCAGGTTGACGAAGATCGCCTTCAGGGTGGAAGCGTTTACGATCATGAATGTGTACTCCCTTAGATGACCCACACGCCGTCGGCATCGAGTGCGACGACGGTTCCGGCTTGCGAGCGGGTGTTGCCGCCGTTGGTCTTGGCGACGGTCTGGTTGTCGACGATGTAGCAGGCACGGCCGAGGCTGGCCTGGGTGACCGGATCGCCCGCGTCGTTGGCCCACTTGAAAGCCCGACCACGGCGCACCGGCACGCTGACGGCGCCATCCGCCCCGGCGCTGTTATCGACGTTGGCGTCGGCCATGCCGAGGTAGGCCAGCGTGGTGGCGGTCACGCCTGGCGTAGCGAAGCCGGTAGCGCTGGCGCACACGATGGTGCCGGCCGGGATGGAGACACCCGCCGCCACGGGGGCGACGATCAGTTCGCCGCCCTTGTGCGGGGTGTTACGGTCTTGGTTCGTTGCCGGCATGACTTACCCTTTCAGTGCGGCCGCGACGGCAGCCGGGTCGTTGCCAAACATGCTGCAAACTGCCAGCGTATCGGCGTCGAGGCCGGCCACCGGATTGTCTGCAGGCGGGTTGCCTTGGGTTTGGGTGCCCGACAGCGCCGCGATCTTCGGCGCGGTGGCGAGGTAGCCCTGCAGCGCGGTCAGGTTCGACTTGCCCAGATCGCGCGCCCAGCCCTCCTGGGCGGCCAGCAGGCGGCCGTCGGACAGTGCCGCCGTCACCAGCTCATCGACTTCGCGCCCCTGCAGCTGGGTGGTGAGTGCGGCGACCTGGCTCTGCAGCTCGCGCATGGTGTCGACCGACACGAAGCGGGCCGGGTCGGCCTGAGTGGCCGACAGTGCGGCGATACGCTGCTGCTGGGTGCTGACCAGATTGACCAGATCGACGCTGGCCGCAGCGGTGCCCTGGCCGTTGGAAAGCTGTTCGACCAGCTTCTGCAGTTGGGCCTTGATGTCGTCGGCGGTAGCACCGACGGGCAGGTTGAGCAGCCAGCGCAGCTGCTCGATCAGTTCGTCCATCGCGGATTCCTCCTGGGTAACGGACTGGGTTAAGGAAACCAGACGCGACAAGGCCGCCACCTGCAGTTCAGGCAGTTCGTCCAGTGCCGGGTTATTGGTCAGGGCGACATGCAGCAGGCCGGTGACACGGCCCTGCTTGTCGTAGGTGAAAACAGGGGAGAGGTAGAGGTATTCCCTGGCCTCGATCATCGCGGCCGCCTTGGCCGTCCACTCGACGTCGGTGGCGTAGAGGCCGTCCTCGCGCCATTCCAGCGTGTGGAACCAACCGGAAGCGGGCGCGGGCTGGCCGTTTTTTTCGCTGCGCAGGGTCTGGTGCTCGTAGTCGATTACATAGCGCGTTTCCCGTTGGTTGGCTTCGGCGATCAGGATTGCGGCCAACACTTCATCCAAACGCCAGGCGGCGCACTCGGCGGGGCGGCCGTCGCGGGCGCGGAAGTCCCCGGCCGGCAGTAGCTTCACAGCTTGCTGTCCTGGGGAGAGTTCAACCGTCAGAGCGGCGATGAGGGGTGCTAGATGTGCCATGCCCCGCAGTGTGCGGGGCATGGTGGAAGAGGATGGAGGCGAGGAGTGTCAGTAGGGCTTACGCCTTTATCGAGTAAATATCATGCAGCTTTGTTTCCAACTTAATCTTGTCAGTAAACTTTTTCCTTTCCTCTGCCGGGTTCTTCAGGTATCGACAGACTTCCATCAAGCGGCTGCATACAAGATATTCAGCGATGGAGAGGAATGTGATTTCGACCACGAGGGTGACCCTGAAGAATATCTCGGCGCCAGTTAGTGGCCGGGCAGGAGACGTCGCTTCTTTTGCGATGAAGAACAGAAATACCAAGATAAAGAAGCAGAACAGAAACTGGGTGAGTCCTTCTCCGATAACTCCTAACGCCTGGGTCGGTGAGTTCACCAGCTCATCCATTGCATCCCTCTGGGCCGTTAATCGGTCGATCTTTTTTAGTCGCCGCTCTCTCCAGCGTACCTTGATCTGTTGCATGCCCTTCCGTCCAATTTGGAAAGCAAGGGCTAGCGTGAAGAGATGCTCTACCCAAGTCAGAACCTTATCAGCTTCAACTCCAATATCCATGGCAACCTTGATGTATTACAAAGATGCCATATGCTACCCCGTTAGAACGCCGTTAGAAATGACGCATACCCAGTAGGGCATGCCATTGCATGCCTTCCTACCAAAACCCTGCCACAGCCCGTTTCTGTCGATTTCCGCTTTCAGCTCCCAACAGTCCGCCGCAGGTAGTCCTCCACCGTCGCCTCGATCTCGTTCACGTCCTGGTCGGTCAGCGCCAGGAACGGCCGCGCCGGGATGTTGCTGCCGGGGTGGTTGACCTTCTTGACCACCCGGCCCCCGAAGGCCAGTGCCTTCTTGTTACGTGGTCTGATCTCGTGCGGCCGGGTCTGGCCACCAAACTGGTGGATGGCGGCGTACTTGACGTTGGTGCCGACAACGGCGTTGTTGTTGTCGCTGACCGAGACGATGGAGGAAGCGAGCCGGCCGCTATCCTGCAGAATCTTGCCGCCTGCCCGGCGCGGGTTGGGTTTCAGCCCCTGCCAGGTGGGCCGGCCTTCCTGGGCGAAGTTCTCCTCGACCGCGTCGGCCATGATGGCGGCGAGGTTGCGCATCAGCGGAGCCCGTTCGACGACGGCCTTCTCCAGTCGCTCCAGGGCGCCCAAGACGTCTGTGCTGTCGATCTTGATGTCTATCATGGCGTATACTCAGATCAGCCTCGGAAACACGGTGAATCTCCCTGCCGTAGAACGCCGCAAGGTGGATCGCGTGAGGGTGCTGGGAGCCCCTCCCGAGGCTATCCCTCCCAAATGATCTTGCCGCTCTTCTTCAGCCTGGCGACTTCCTTGTCGCTGGTGGTGTAGAACGACTGCAGGTAGTTTTCCCGACCGTCCCGCGTCACCTTGACCACTGCTACCCACCAGCGCCCCTGGCGGTTGACGAACTTCAGGTGCAGCGCCTTCTCCTCGATCACCAGTTGCGGCCGTTCCAGCACCGCCTGAACGCGCCAGTAATCGGCCAAGGCCACCGGCTGGCTGTCGCGGTGCGCCAACTGCTTGACCAGGGTCTCGTCCGACAGCCATACCGTCTGGCTCTGGCTGCCGAGGCGTTCCATGTCGTCGCCGGCCAGCACCGCGACCGGGTACTTCTGGCCCACGGCCAGCGCCTGGCGCAGTGCGGCCACTGGCTGCTGATCGGTGAGCCCCTTGGCCACCTGGTTCTCCAGCGTCTGGTACCAGCGGGCGAAGTCAGGCCCGGTCAGGGAGCCCTGGACGTACTGGCGCGCCACGTCGACCGGGTAACGGTCCAGCTCGGGCTGGTAGGCTGCCCGACCAGGGTTGTAGCCGAAGCCGGCGTCCGCCATGAAGCGCTGGCCGGTGGCCGGATCGTTGAAGGCCGGCGCCGGCCGGGTGGTGCCCTTGCGGTCGACCACTTGGTCAACGGTCTCCATCCGGCCCTTGCTGCTCGACTCGACCAGGTTCAGCCGGTCCATATCGCGCTGGCTGCGGGTGCGCACGCGGCAGCGGCAGTTCCAGCCGTTGGGGGGATAGAAGCGCTGCCAGAATGGGTCGTCGTAGCGGAACACGCGGCCGTGCAGGTTGCGGTGCGCCGGCCGGGTGCGGTTGTCCAGCACCGCGACGTACTCCCAATACGGCCGTGCCTCGGCGTTGGCCAACTGCTCCTGGTAGCGCCCGGCCATGTAGGCCGACTGCAGATTGGTGCGGAAGATGGTTTCCAGCCGACGCGGATTGAGGCGCTTGCCGTGAATCTCGCCGGTGTCCTGGTCGACCACGCGCCCCTTGCCCCACCAGCCCTTGGCTTCCAGCAGCGGCTGCAACCGGTTTTGGAAGTCGGCCAGTGTTTCTCCATTCTTGATCGCCTCGGTCAAGGCGCCCCGAATGTCGGTTAATACGTCGAGTTTGGTTATGCCGGCCACGGTGAACGCCCTGGCATGCGCTTCGGCCCAGACGTCCTGCCACTTGAAGCCGATGGCGTAGCCCTTGCCTTCGAAATAGCGGATCGCCTCCTCGGGTGGCAGGCCGATGGCGTAGGACAGATCAGCGGTCGGCATTTACCCGTCCCCATACGTCGGCCACGAAGATGGCGCGAGCCAGCAACTCGGACACGGCACCGTCGTCCATCCCCGGGTAGGCTGCCACCAGCGCCTCGATGGCGTCGTCCGGCGTGGCGCCGTTGCGGATCGCCTGGATCGCCGGAGCCAGCAACTGCCCCATGCCGGCGTTGAGGGTGTCGGCCGGCAGGGTGATTGCATCCAGGGCTGCCTGGTCCGGGTACACCACCTCGCCCTGGGCGTTGGTGAGCACGGCGTGGTACTGCAGACTGGCGGCAGCCTGGCCGTTTTGCATGGTTTTTGGCATAGGCCGTAGTTCGGGCGGCAACGCCATTTCCGGGCGCGGCGCGGTGAGCACCTTTTCTCCCTTCTTCGGCTTGGGAATCGCCAGCTTGTTGTGCACCCAGTCGACCGGAACTTCTACGCCCAGACCGACCAGCTCCGGCAGCGCTTCGGCGTACAGCTTGAGGTCTTCCGGCTCGCGCACGTCGAACACCAGGCGCGGCAGGCGGCGTGGGTCGACGTCGCCGAAGTTGAGCGCCGCCAACGGATAGAGCAGATCACGGGTCAGGGTGCCGGCGAGCTGGCGCGCGTCGGAAACCAGCAGATCGTGGCGCACCTCGTTGTGCACGTTGCCGAGCGCGTTGGTCGACGACTTGCCATCGGCCTGGCTGGTCAGCGTACCGCCGAGGATGGCCTTGGACTGGGTGCGCTCGCACCAGTCAATCATCGCCTGGAACGGCTCCTCGCTGCCTTGGGCGGCGTTCTGGAACTCGATCAGCATCCCGTCGGGAATGATGCCGGCCGCGTTATGGCCGATCTCGGCCACGGCACGCAGCAGCGTGGCTTTTTCCTCCTTGGTCGCGCCGGCCGGGTATTTCCCCACCCGCAGTGGCAGACCGTAAATTTCCAGAAACTCGGCTAGGTCGCGCACGCTGTAGTTCTTGAACAGGTACGGCCACGCCAGCACCCGGTGCAGGCCGGCGCGGGTCAGGTAGCCCGACTTGGCCTTGTGCTTGTGTACCACCCAGCCGAACGGCCACAGCTCGGCGCCCTCGAACGAACCGTCGCGCAGGCGCAGGGCGTTGCCATCGTGCGGCAGGGTCTGGAACCAGCGTTGCGGGCGGTGGGACAGCCCCTTCGGCAGCCAGTCGCTGCCGAGCCGCTGCCAGGCGATCTCCAGTGCGGCAAAACCGTGACCGATGCCGTCCAGGCAATCCAGCAGCACGTCGTCGAAGTCAGCCAGGTCGGATAGCCACTCCTGCAGCTGTTCGGCCTGTTTCTGCTCGGCGGCGCTGGCGTTGCGCGGCGGCTCGACGCTCCAGTCCAGCGTCAGGATGGCGCGCTTGCGCTTGCTCATCTCGGCGAAGATGTGGCCGTCCTTCTCTTCCATATCCACGAACAGGTCGGCCTGTGCCACCAGATCGCCGCGCTCGGCGTCTTCCAGAATACGATGCAGCTTGGGCGGCGTCAGGCCACGCGACGGGTGTTCAGCGAACTCGCGCGTTATCCAGCCCACGCGAGCGGTCTGCTCTTCGGCCAGCACCTCGCGCTGGATCGGCTGGCCGTATTGATCAACGATTTTCGGCATGTTTGTCACCTTGGTTTACCAGGCTCCGGTACCGAAGCCGGCGTATTCCTCGTCGGCGTCACCGTCCCGGTGCTGGCCGCGTGGGGCGGACTCGAACTCAATCGGCGCCGCCTCGTTGCGGCTGGCGTAATCCGCCATCAGCAGGGCGATGGCGCTGTCGCCGTGGCGCTTGCCGCTGGCCTGGCCGCCGTCGCCTTTCTCCTGGGTGCGGGTTTCGGATACGCGCGGGATACCCCGGATCAGCTGCACCTGGCGGTAGTCGGTCAGCACGTCCTCGTCGGCCGGCAGGTCGTGCAGCGTGCCGTCCTCGAGCGCGGTCTTGAGCTTGGGGAAGTTGTCCAGGTAGAACGCCTCGGTCGCCTGGATGCTGTGGATGCGGGTGGCACCGTACTTCTGAGTTGCCTTCTCGGCCAGGTACTGGCCGTTGCCTCGGGCGTCCAGGGCGGCCGCCAGAAAGGTGGGTAGGCTATCCAGGATGTAGAACAGGATCTGGCGCTGCTGATCGAACGGCATGTTGCGAATCTCAACCTGGAACGGCACGCGGCGGCGCAGGCCCAGCCGGATCAGCGGCACCAGAATGGTGAGGTCACCCTTGCGGGCGAAGTCTTCGCCCAGGAACGACCTGGCGTTCTTCGGCAGCTTGTCCAGCAGCGGCTTCAGCTCGGTGTCGCACCATTCCTTGATGTCGGCCTCGCGCACCTTCTCCGGCAGCAGAGTGAAGGCGTCGGCGCGGGCGATGCGTAGCACCGGCGTGGCCTCGCTGGCCCGGCTCTCCAGCAAGGCCCGGCTGAAATAGCTGCCGGCCGAGTTGGTCGGGATGCAGTCCAGCTCCTGGCCGGCCCCGCTGCCGTAGAACGAGTACACCCCGGCCACCCAGGCGGCTTCCTCGGCCGCGTTGTATGGCTTACCCAGGCGCAGGCAGACGCGGTGATAGAGACCTTCACTCACAGCCTGCTTGAACTCCAGCCGGTGCACGGTGCCGGCACGCTTGCCGCCACGGATGTCCTTGATCAACTCATTGAACGGGTTGTCGACGCCGTAGTGGGTGGAAATCACCCGCACCTTGCCGCCCCAGATCAGCATGGCCATGGCTGCGTCCAGCAGCTCCTGCAACTGTTCGTGGAACGCTGCCTCGTCAATGACGATGATGCCCTGGCGGCCGCGCAGGTTGGACGGGCGCGACGACAGCGCCACGATGCGGTGCCCGGATGGGAAGCGGATGGTGTAGGTCTTGATGTTCTTGTCGCGGTCGGCCTCGTCATCCCAGATGCCTTCCACGATCTGGCCGGCGGCGTAGTCGAACGCTTTGGCCCACATCGTGCATGCCTCGATGTACTCGATGGTCATGTCCTGGTTGTACGCGATGTAATAGACGTTCTGGCCGCCGGCCGACTTCTCGGCGGCGGCGGTCAGCACGTCGTCGGACGCCTCGCCCCAGGTCAGGCCGGTACGGCGCGACTTCTCGATGACCTTGAGCGGTGACGGGTCGGCCACCCAGCGTTGCTGGTAGGGCAGCAATACCGCCGGGACAGCGGCTCCGGCGGTGTTGGGTAGATGGATGGGCAGCGTCATTCGGCGATCCCCAGGATCATCTTGCGAATCTGCTGCACGGTGTTGCCGGACAAGCCGCACTTGCTGACCAACGCCTCGGCGGCGTCGGCAGCCGCGCGGGCTTTCTCGCGCACCTCGGTCTGCCATTTCTTCTGCACGACCGATGCCTTGCCCAGCTCGGCCACGGCTTTGGCCACCTTGGGCAGATCGATCTGGCCTTCCTGGGCCATCAGCAGCTGGAACAGCTTCTCCTGCACCAGGCGCATCAGTGCCTCGTTGACGGCGCCCTCGTTATCCGGGGCAGCCTCCACCACGGCACGCGCCTGTTGGCTGGCCAGCTTCAGCGCTGACAGCCGGTCTTCGAACTCCTGGCCATAGCGGTGGATGGCGCTCTTGCTGATGTCGTAGCCCTTGTCGCGCAGCTCGGCGGCCAGCGCCTCGTAGCCGGAAAAGTCGCCGTCGACCAAGGCGCTATCCAGCCAGGCTTTCACCTCTGGCGGCAGCGCGGTGATTTTGGAACGGGGTGGCATGGCGACCTCAGAAGTACTTGGCCGGGCGGGCAATGCCGGGCTGGCAGTCCACCGTGTACTCCACGATGTCGACGCCGAGCCGGGTCAGGTCCGCCGTCCAGGGGCCGGACGGGTCACGCTTGATTTCCAGCAGACAGCGGTCGGCCAGGTAGTCCAGCTCGCGGCGCAGCTCCAGCGCCGTCACGTCCGGGTAGATACCCTGGATGGTGGACAGGATCAGCACCTCGTGGGCACCAATCGGGCGGGCATTGTTCAAGGTCAGCAGGATCGCCCAGCGCATGGACTCGCGGCGGGCTTTGGCGGGGTCGATGGCATTCAGCATGTCGTTTTCCCTGTCAGGGCCAGCTGCTGCAGGCTGTGGGCAACGCCGTCCAGCTTGGCCTCAATGGTGGTTTGGTTACGGATGAAGTCCTCGCGGCGTACGTACTCCAGCGGCAGCGCCGCCATCAGCTTGAGCAGGTCTTTTTCCAGGTCGACCAGCTTGGCGCGGTGGGCTTCCAGCGTGGCGGACGTCAGCTCCTGCGACTTGGCGACCGCGCCGAACTTCTCGTCGATGTTGCGGCCCACCACGCCGCCCAAAATCTTGGCCACGGTCCAGAAGCCAGCGAGGATGGCCAACAGCAGGGTGATCACCTGCCATAGCTCCAGCGTTAACGTCATCGGCGACTCCTTTCGCGCACGTTTTGGCAATCGACGCAGCGGGTGCAGCCGGGAGCGGCCAACTGCCGGGCCGGCGGGATGGGCACGCCGCAGTCATCACACTCGCTGGCCGATACGCCGCGCCCCACCAGATCGCGGGCGGCGGCGATGGCTGCCTCGCGCTCCTCCATCTCCAGTTCCTGGGCGCGGTCAAAGGGGTCCATCGCCATCCTTCCGGTGCAGGTTGATCAGGGTGTCGAGTTGGGCGTCGAGCCGCTGGCACCACTCGCCGTAGTCGGCGGAGTGGGCGAGAAGGTCTTCAGGCGGTAGCCCTTCGTCGGTGCCAGCGGCTTGACCGGCTTGGTCAGCGTTTCCGGCGTCGGCTGCGGGCACACCTGGATCACTTGGGGTGTAGCCGAGGGCGGACTGGTAGAGGCGCAGGCTGTCAGGGCCAAGGCCAGTCCAATGCGGGCCATCAGTGCGTATCGCATCGGGAATCCTTTGCTTCAGTTGGGATTGGGTGTCGGCCAGGCGGGCGCGGGTCTGGATCAGCTCCCAGCCCAGCTTGTGCGCTTGGTCGGCCAGCTTCTGCTGCTCGACCAGGGCGCCGGCCAGCTCGGCGGCCTTGGCGTCGGAGACGGCATTCAGATCGCGTGCATGGTTCTCGGCTTGGGTGGCGAGGTGGGCCTTGTAGACGCTGGCTGTGTGCGAGCTGCCGAAGCCGTAGCCGGCGACGACGGCGCCAGACACGGCGCCCACGATCAGCCAGTCTTTGAGGTCAAGCATTGCCGGCCTCCTGCTTGATGACGCGGGCCACACCGATAACGAGCATTGCCCAGCCGTACCAATGCGCCGGCAGCACTGCCGCGAGCTGCGGCTGCAGTGCTTCGAGCGCGGTGATGAACGCCACCAGGGCGGTGAGCCGCACCGACCACAGCCGGTGGGCGCGCTTCCAGTTGTCTATCAGGCGCATCACTGATACCCCTTGGCCAATTGGAAGTGGGGCATCTCGCGGAACTTGGCGCGCGGGTTGCCGTACCAGGTGAGCCCGAGGGACTCGCCGATCCGGCCCATGACCTGCCAGTGCGGATGATTGGCATCCCACATCGGCTTGCCGCCTACCAGCGGCACCACGTCAAAAGCGCGGGCGGCAGGTTTGTCCTTGATGGTGGCGTTGTGCGCGGATTGGCCGGCACGGGCGTTGGTTACGCGCGGGCCGGGCTGGCCATTACGGCCTTGGGCATAGAGCTGATCTTGTTCGACGCCAGAGCGCCACGTGCAGGTAATGAGCGGGTCCACCCCTGCGGCCTCGCAGCGGCGCAGGAACTCGCGGCACAAGGGCTGCAGGTCGGGGTGAAGGTCTTCGATACGGCGGCTGGCCATGACGGCATCCTTTTACTTGTGGATGCTGTCGATTGTGGCGGGGCCGGCTGGATGGGCTTAGTGGTAAGGTGTCAGAGAGAAAACAATGGAGGGGGCGTATGGACTGATGACGTATTTTGTTTATGATTGGTAGATATCTAACATTGTGAAGCTAACCTATCACACCGCAGCCCGCACTATGGAGACCAGATGCGCTACCTTCCTCCTAAGCCGAGTAGTTTTTCCCAGCGCGCAGTTGCCAATCATCTATTGTTTGTATCCATGGCCATTGTGGTTCTCGCTTGGTCAGCGCTGACAAGAGCCGGCGGCTTTGATGCGCATTTCACGCAAGCAAACTTTGACGCGCTTGCTCGGTTTGTTGACTACAAGCAGGTTGGGATTCCTGTTGCAGGTGGCTTTCTTCTCTACCTAGTGATCTCCCTGCTCTCTCACCAATCTGGGAGCATCTTAGCAGAGGTGAAGGCGTATCATTGGAGAGAGCTAATCCATGCCGAAGTCTCATCCATCTTGCTCAGTTCAAGCTCATTGTCCTTTGTCGTTGGTGCTCTATTTTGCTGGGTGGGACTCTTCAATGAAGGCTTAAGGACGGCAAGCTGGTGGCCGATTGGGTTAATTCTTGCATATCTGCTTCGCCCCAAGACGCAGGACCGATATGATGAAGTCTAACCCTTACATGTCAAATGTAAGAGGGCTCAAGAAATCTGAGCTAAGTACGCGCAGTGCGGCTAACTAAAAAAATTAGCTTTCAGGATCGTCTCGCCATGACTGAACAAAACCAATCTGATATTCATGAGGAACCCTCTGCAATGTTGTTCTCTGAGTTTTTGGAGAGCGTTCCGCCGGGTAGTTTGATGAATATTGCTGATCTTTCTAAGCATAAGTATTATTCAAATGGTTCGGTCGCGGGTTTTCAGCTATTTCTGCCGGACATACAACTGCATTGTCCAAGAGATACTTGCAATGGTGTCCGCTTTTTTCGCAGCTCTACCCGCTCAGTTCCCGACATACCTTATGATAGTTACCACTATTGCTACATTTCCTACGTTTGCTCGAACTGCCGGCATACGGAAAAAACATTCTCGCTCGCGGCTCAGCGAGACGAAGGCTGTTTATCTGGGAAATGCTTCAAGTTTGGAGAGTTGCCGGAGTATGGCCCACCTACGGCATCTAGACTAGTTAAGTTGATCGGCCCTGATCGAGAGCTTTTCTTGAAAGGGAGACGCTGTGAGAACCAGGGATTAGGGGTGGGGGCTTTTGTTTACTACAGGCGCGTTGTAGAGAGCCAAAAGAATCGGATACTTGATGAAGTAATCAAGGTGTCGAAGAAGGTGGGCGCTAATCCGGAGGCGATCCAGCTGCTTGAGGAGGCAAAGACCGAGACGCAATTTAGCAAAGCATTGTTGAGCGTAAAGGACGCTATACCCCAGGCTCTATTGATCAATGGCCACAACCCACTTTCGCTATTGCACTCCGCACTAAGTGATGGTTTACATCTAAGGACTGACGAAGAGTGTTTGGAAGTCGCAAGCAGTATTCGCATCGTATTGGCGGAGCTATCTGAAAGACTTGCTCAATCACTGAAAGATGAGGCTGAACTCAATAAGGCGTTGTCCCGCCTTATGAGTAGAAAAGCTAGCTAACTTCTCGATCTGCCAAGGGTGAGTAAGTCGCGCAGACCCATAATGTCAGGCGGGGGTGTTGTCGGTGAGGTCGTGCAGAAACACCCTGGGAAGATGGTGGGCTTTAGCTGGCATTCGTGTTTTTGAGTTTGGATATTAAGGTGTCTATTAATTTTTGAATGATTTCTTCGGTAATTTTTTCTGGGATATGATCAATAAACATGACCTTGTCAATATCTAGGCGGGAGCGGACAATCCCTTCAGATGTTGCCTGTAGCTCAACAAGAACGATTGCCCCTTCTGGCACCCAGGCGCGTATTGCCTTTAGGTCAGGTGTGAGTTTGATTTCAGGCTGAAAAAGGACTGTTTCCATGTCGCATCTCCGGGCTTAAGTAACTGTATGTCGAGCAACAATGCAGCTGGCCGGTACAGAGTTCATAAGGAACTCTGCATCCCGTGCTGCAAATACCAAAGCCCTAAATCGATTGGCTATGTGCGGTGGGTACATCTGACCCCCAGCGTGGGGTACTGACCTGGTTGCCAAATTATTAAAGTATCTGTCAGCCACCGCAACAATCAAACGCTGGTCTCCGGTGTGCTCATGCGCTAAATCGGTATTTGATATTTCTGCTATAGGGTTAACCAAGCGATAATTTAGCCCAATGGTAGACAGGTCTATTTCGTAGACGAAACCAGGGCTATTCGGGGTGGCAATCCCTGCTGGTCCCATAAGCGCATATGTGCGTGCGATTGCAAACGATGTTGTTAGAGAGATGTATGGGGATGGATTTGAGTAAGCCGTTATGTGGCAAACAACAGCATTAGCTGTCTGCGCCCGGCTTCCCGCACATGTCAGACCACCTTGCCGTGCATCATGAATGTGCCAGTATGTCCCCGGACCGGCACCTTTATAAAGGGTAGGAATCTGCATGCTGCTAGTCTCCTAAGTTTAGGATCGCCAGTAGTATGAGCCCTTGATGTGAAATGGTTTGCTGATGGCGCTTGGCGTCAAAAACTGAGCCCTCAGTAGTTGAAGTGCCACTAGGTATGCCGCATCACTCGTTCCATGCTGAGTTGTTGAACAGCCATAGGTGCCATGGTGCGGCTGTATTATTTGTATGTCTAGTACGCATGCCTCATCTAAGGTTAGATAACTCAGCCTAAAACAACAACGCCATTGAGCTGTGGAAGGCTGCTCATGCCCCAGAGAGGTGGTGCTAGAACAACGCCGGCTGTTCCGGTGCGGCCATCCGGGCTGGCCGCTTGAGTATCCGCCACACGGTGCGGTCGGCCAGCTTGAAGTGCAAGGCCAACTGCTGGACGGACCAGTTGGCCGAGTGATCGGCACACATCTCGTCGAAGCGGCGGCGCAGTTCGCGGTCGCGCAGCTCCTGCAGGGCCTCGTAGCAGCGCGGGATATAGAGCATGTCGCCGCCGTAGTGGCGGGTCAGGGTTTCGGCCTCGCGCTGGCCGATGGCTTCGGCCAGGTACTGGAAGTTGGCGATGCCCTTGTCGGTCCTGGCCTTGGCCACGGCCAGGGTGGTGCCGCCGAAGGTGTCGACCAGCGACAAGGCGGCCGGGTAGCCGATCAGGCGGGAAATCTCCTGAATGCTTTCAGGGAGTAGTTCGGTTACGTCGTCCAGTTTCATCTCGGGCGTCCTCATCAGGACGGCGGGCCGATTAGCTCTGTCGCTAATCAGCCCGCTGTTGTTATGACACGCCCATTGTTTACACGCCGAGAATTCTAACGGCCCCTGCCGTGGCGGCGGGATTCGATCTCCAGCGCCACCATGACACTCTTTACCTGGCCGTCGTCGCACCATTCCAGTTTTTCCACGCCGAACATGCGGCTAGCCAGCGCCTGGGCGTAGCTCCAGTGCCGCCCGGCGTCAGCCAGCAGCGCCTCGATCTTGTCGATGTATGCCTCCCGGCTTTTAACGGTCTGCGGCCGCTGGCCGTGCTTTTTCGCGATCGATTTGGCAGGCTGCCAGCCACACTTCTTGAAGTGGGCCAGCACCTTTTCCAGCGCCTGGTCGTCCAGGTCTTTGGCGCTGGTCTTGCCGGTCACCTGGGCCAGCAGGGCACGGTAGGCGTCGTCCTGCAGCCCCAGCTCCTTGCGGGCAATGTGCACCTTGGCCAACAGGGCAGGGCGGTGGGTGGTCTTCATCGTGGACTCCGTCAAAACACGTTGCGGAACCGGCCGCTTCAGCGGCGGCCGGCTCGACACCGGGCTCTAGGCCGGGCGGATCAGCGGTCTGGCCTCACACCCCCGCCAAATCAAGACAAATCGGCTGCCATTGGTCGTTGGCCCCGACACGCCGGTACAGCCGGATGTAGCCGGCCGTACCAACCACCGTCATGGCGTCGTCCAGTATCTGCATGGCGCGCTGCCACCGTTCGTCGTTGCTATTCAGCCGGCGCAGTTCCAGGATGCGAGACACGCGCAAGTCGCCGCTCCGGTCGGATTCGAAGGTGCGAGTGGCGATAGCTATCATCTCGGGCGGGGCGCTGGTGCCCCAGTCGAGGAGGCACTCATCGATCAAAACCTTGGCCGCTTTAATACGCTCGTCAAAACCGATCCGGTCTTGGTATGAGCGCACTACCTTGAGCGTGCCGTCGTAGCTGGTCAGCACCACGCCGCCTTTCTCGCCGCCGAGGGTCACGCCGTACTGCTCTGCGCTGGTGGAAACCAGGGCCGCCACGTCGGTGAAGGCGAGATTTTTGAACTCCTGCAGTTGGGAATTCAGTGCCAATGCCTTGTCCACCAGCAGTCGTACGGTCTGGTCACGCAATTTGTCGATGGGGGCGACCAGCTCCGGCGGCGTCAGCCGGCCCTTGGCGTCCTTCCAGTAAGTGGCATAGTTGGGTTGGTTCTGCATCGTGTGCTCCTAGGTTGATGTCTTGTTCAAGGCGTCGCGCATGGCTTGCAGGCCACGCTGGCGAGCCTCCGTTGTCTGTACGGCGGTACTGGCCACATCGGCGGCGGAAACCGGCCCCGATGTCTTGCGCCAGCCGCTGGGGGCGAAACGGCGCTGGTCTTCGCGGGCGTTTTCCTTCCGGCCTTCCTGCTTGTCACATAGACCCACCAGCACCTCCCACAGGTAGCCGTGGCTTTTCAGGGGGAGGGTCAGCTTGCCGGCGTCGCGGCGGTCCAGCATGTCCTGCAGGGCGGCCGCCATCATCTCGTTGGTGAAGCCCCAGTCCCGGCCGCCTCGGCTGAAGCGGTGGTTCTGCAGGGGCTCCACCAACTCGCCCAGCAGGGTGGCCAGCCGGTCGAACGACAGCTCGCGGGTGGCGGGCCGGAACAGGCCGAGGTACTGGATCAGCCGCTTGCCGAGCGGGGCCGGCAACTGCAGCGCCACCAGCACCGCCTCGCGGGCGCCGTCGTGCGAGAGCAGGGCGTCCAGGCTGGCCACCGCGCCGCAGGCGGGGCATTTCACCTTCATGCCACCCTCCTGCCCAAGTGGTGCAGCGCCTGCGACAGGGCCAGCGCGGCCGCTGTGGTGGAGGGCGTAACCTGGTCGGCCTCGGCCCGGCGTCCTACCTTGCGCGGCACCGCCAGGAATGCGGCCGTTTTGGCATAGACGTTGAAGGCGCCGTGACCGGCACGGGCGGGCGTCACCCGCAGCACCCGGATTTCACCCAGTTGGAGCAGGTAGCCCAGGGCGTGGGCGATCTGCCGGCCGCTCACGCCTTCCAGCCGCTTGCGCAGTGCCGGGGCCGAAAACTCGGCCAGCCCGTCCACCACGTCGCGCACCTGGTCGACAATGCGTCCCATCAGTGCCCCCTTTCCGTCCAGACCACCCGCACGCCGTTGGGCGTCTTGAACTGGCCTTCACGGTAGGGGCCGCCAGTGTGGGGGTCGCGGCCCACGCCGAAGTAGGCTGCCTTGCCTTTGGCCACCAGCTTGGCTAGGCTCGCTTCGCACTGGATCACCACGGTGGGGCTGCTCGGGCAGGCGGCGTTGTGGCGCACCTCGACCAGGGCGTAACCCTTGCTATCCAGCCAATCCAGCGCCTCCATTAGGCGGGTCGCGCCCAGCAGGAAAAACCCGTTCACTTTGACGTTGCTCGGTACGGTGTTAACGGCGGTCATTGCTCTTCCTCCTTGCTCTCGGGACGCTTGGGGCACTGCTGGCAGAAGCTCCAGTGCTTCAGGGCACGCGGGTTGCTGGTGGGCGCGCCACCGCAGGCGCGCTCGGCGCACTGCTGCGACGAAATCTCGTTGCCGGTGAACGGGCAGTCGATACGGCTGTACAGCTCGTAGATGCGCCGTTCCACATGGCGGGTGTCGCCGGGGTACTTGCCGGCGTTCACCAGGGAAATGGTGGTGCGCGAGTAGCCCAGCTCCCCCGCGACTTTGGCGATGCTGCTGCGCTCGATGGCGGCCTTGAGCAGTTCTTGCCAGCTCTTCATCAAGCGGCCTCCTTCTGATGTGCAATGGATACGGTCTTGCGGGTGTTCGGGTCGTAAATCTCGTAGCGGTTGCGGCGCCATACAGGGGCTTCGAAGCCGGTGTTGTTCACCATCGTCCAGCGCTCCTGCATGACCCCGTCAGGGCCGGCACGGCGCGGCATGCGCACCACGTAGCCGGCGCGTTCCAGCGCGTTGACGTAGCCCCGGATCGTGGATTGGGTGCGCTGGCCCTCGCCGGTATCGATGCGGCCCTGGATGTCGGCCACGCTGAACACGCGCAGGTTGCGCATCGAGCGCCATACCTTGGGCTCCAGCGTGCTGCGGCGTACCGGCGCGTTGTCCTTCAGCGCTTTCTGGCCGTGGTAGCCGATGCGGTAGACGCCCGGCGCCTCGCGGATGATCAGCTTTTTCGGCACCATGGTCCGGCAGGCCGAGCGCACCTCATTGAGCGTCAGCCCGGTGGCTTGGGCCAGTTCCTGAATGCTCATGCGGCCCTTGAGTGCCAAGGTCTTGAGCACGGGTGTTCTCAGGTGCATCACAGACCCCCGCTGAACTGGCCGCTACGCGGGGTAGGGGTCTTGGCGGTTTTGCGGCCGCGCCAGTCATGCACCAGCGGCTTGCCGGCGATGTCGGCCAGTCCGATGCTGTCGCGCTGGTTACGCAGGGCCATGCCCTCGACCAGGGCGATGGCGTTCATCACCTCGCGCATGCGACCGCCTGCCTGGCGGTGGATTTCCGTTACCAGATCGTCGGCAATCTTCACCTCGGCCAGTTGCGCGCAGGTCAGGCGCACGTCCTCCAGCGACGCCGGGCCGAACGGCACCACGCGGGCTATGCGTGAGGAAAGCTGGGCGTGGCGTGCCACCTTGGCCTGGATTTGCTCCATGCCCACCAGCACCACGATCATCTCCAGCCGGTCCGAGAAGTCGCGGATTTTTTCCAGCACGGCGGCGCCGTGGGTCAGCGTGTGGTCGGCCTCGTCGATCACCAGCGGCGTCGGCTCGGCGCCCGGATTGATCATGGCGGCGATCAGCCGGTTGAATAGCTTCTCGCCCGAGCCCCGCGTATCCACGCGCAGCTCCTTTGCCAATTCGGTCATGAAATAGTGCGGCGTCCAGTCCTGGTTGGCGCGCAGGTAGATGGAACCGGTCTGCTCGGCCCAGCTGCCCACGGTGTGACTTTTGCCATAGCCGGCCTCGCCGGTGACCAGCAACATGCCGGCCTCGGCCGCGCCACGGGCCTCCACCGCCTTGATGGCGTTCTGGAACGCCAGGTAATTCGTCGTCTTGACAAACTGCTTTCGCATGTCAGAATGACCCCCAATAAAACCGCTGCTCAGGGTTACCCAACTGAGAGTTGAGCAGCGGCGGTTAGATAAGCCGAACCCCTGGCGAACAGCGTTGCAGCGCTGTCTGCCAAAAAAGATTCTCCCGAGGGCCACGTACGTGGCCCTCTCTGTTTTTTCCCCGTCCGGGGTACTCCCTGTGCCGTTTACATGGCCACTCCTTTGCTGTTCCGGTTCATCATCGTTTAACCCGTCTTCCGTTGTTGTTTCAGTACCGCCAGGGCGGTGTGTTCCAGCTCCTGGTTCCAGCCTTGCCCGAAGAAGGCGTAGCGCTCGGCCAAGTCCTCGTAGCCGTCACCGGCCACGTATTCCATCAGCCAGGCTGCGTCGTGTTCCGTCCACTCCCTGGCGTGTTGGATCAGGAACACGTACTGGTCGTGATCGTTGTCGATCAGCACATCTGTGGGCAGGCAGGTCTTGCGGCCCGGCAACAGCGTCGGCACCTCTGCCGCCTGTAGGGCCGGGGCTTCCGGCTCCTCGTTCACCACCTCCAGCATGTCGATCACCCGGCCAGTGGCGGGGATGTCCATCGGCAGCGTCTCGCCCGGCATGAAGCCCAGGGCGCGGCCGGCGGTCAGCTCGGCCTGCACCTCCTCCAACTGGTTCTGCAGCCGGTCGGCACGGCTCTGAGCCCGCTTGCGGGCGGCCTGCTCGACGAAGGAGGTGGGGAAGTAATCCCGCTTGTTGGCCTCGAACAGCGCCGCACAAATCACCCGTCCTTCCATCGTTTTGACGATCACCCGTTTGGCGTCGTAAGGGTCGAAGGCCACCCGCACCCGCTCACCGGTATAGGGCTCCAGCTCCGGTGCAAAGTAGCGATTGCTGAACAGCGACAGCTCGCCGCGCATCGTCACGCGGATTTCCTCCGGCATGAACAACAGGGTGGCCTCGTCCTTGCCCACCGTCACCGCCTCGAAACCGTCCGCCTGCGCCCGTTGCCAAGCTTCCAGCGGGGTCATGTTGCGCGACTTGCCGGTCTGGGCGTCTCTCACCTTGGGCAGGCTGCGGTGAGGGCGGCGGTTGTAGCCATCCACTTCCTCCAGCGCCATCTCCCAAAACTGGTTCCAGCTCGGCAGCAGCTTGGTCATGGCCTCGCCGCGCTTCTTCACCTCCTGCCGGGTGATCTTGTGCACCACCTGGCGCGCCTCGCGGTCCATGTCTGCGCCCATGTAGGTCGGCATGCGCTTGGCCAGGCCGTCCACCCACAGCGTCTTCTGCACCCGCTCAATCACCCCGCGAGCCTGCGAGTTGTAGGCAATCGAGTGCGTCACCGTGATGCCCAGGCGGCCCATGAAGCCGGTGATCTCGTTCTTCATCATGGCGTTCTGGTAGCCCGACCCGTTGTCCACATACACCACCGCCGGGATGCCATGCACCGTCACCCCATGGCGCAAGGCCGACAGCACGCTCATCCAGCCTTCCTTCAGCCCCGCGCTGATGCCTACCACCATGCGCGTCGCCACATCGATCACCGTCGTGATCTCCGGCCGGAATGGCCGGCCGTGGAAGGGGTGTTCCACCTCGGCATCGAAGGTATGGCCGTCGATGCTGTACACGTCGGTGGGCAACAAATTGCTGGTATCGCGTCGCACGAAGGCTTTCATTGCCTTCAGTTCTCGCGGCAGCTTGCGCCCGGTTTCCTTGTCCACCTTGCCTAGCTTGTCCAGGAAGCGGCGTACCTGATGCACCGAGGGCAGGGTGCCCAGCGGGTGCTGCGACAGCCACTCCTGCTTGAACACCTCGTAGGCTGCCGCCACGCTGGGCTTGGCCGGCACCTGGTACGCTGCCAAGAAGGCTTTGGCCCACGCCGGTATCTGCCTGCTAGGTTGAGGCACTTTGGGAATTAAGGTGGAGTTGTCGCCTGTCAGTACCTGCTTGGCTTGCGACAACATGCGCAGCAGCGAGCGGGCCGAAGGCAGCAGATAACCATCCACCTGCAGGCCGGCTTTGCCGCGTGGATCGCGGGCGCACGACAGCAGCTTCATGGTGTGCGTGTCGAGCTGGCCCTTGGCGGCCTGTTCCAGGATCGAGGCGATAGCAGCCTGCTGGGTCAGCCCGGTCATGGCCATGGTGCGCTCGACCAGGGCGGCGACTCCCTTGCGGGCGTCGGCCGTCAGGCGTTGCTTGTCGGTGCTCCACATGTCGGCCTGGTTCTCCGGCCGCAGGGCAGGCATCCGGCTGGCGGTCTGGTAGCCGATGCGGGCCAGTTGTTCCTGGCACCACTTCTGATACGCCGCCTCCGGCAGGCTGGACGCGAGGATGCGGTACTGCTCGCCGCCGTTGGCGTTGACCAGCTTGGTTTGGTATTTGCCATGTTTGCAGTTGTGGCGGATCGTTCGGTCTGCCAGTCCTGTCAGTTCTGCTACCTGTTCCAAAGTCAGCCATTGGTTGTCTGGTGATTGCCAACCTTGCAGACTGCTCTCGGGGCGTTCGGCAGGTTTTTCTTGCCGACCTTCAGTCATGCTCGATGTACCCATTCGCCGTGTATCCTTTGCGTTACCCATTGAAATTCAATGGTCTTACCGTGGTTGGCAAACCCCTGAAGCATTGCCAACCTGATTGCCAACCTTGTCTTTCCGGGTTGGCAATCACTCTTCGACAACACCATCCTTCAAGCCAAGAAGCACTGCCGCTTTGTGAGCTTCCCCATTTCTCCCCTTGCGGCGGCCGCTCAGCACGTCAAGGACTACGCGTGGATCTAGGTCGTGACGACGTGCCCAATCAGAGAGGTTGACGCCTTTTGCCTCCATCTCAGCCTTGATTTCCTTGGCTGTCTTCAGTTGCTTACCGGTCATGGCTTGCTCCTTTTGTGGTAAAAAGTCCTTTTGCGCTTGTGCGCGGATGCGTTTGATTGCGGTTGAATGCGTTCGATTGAGTGCGATATTACACCCGAATGAACAAAAAGTGCAAGATTGAGCGTGTAAAAATGAGTGTATCTGCTAGGCTGGAACAGGTGATTGCCGAAAAAGGTATGTCAATCAAGGCGTTGTCTGATAAGACGGGCATCCCGTATCGTTCAATGCAGAACTATTTTTCGGGTGAGCGGGAGCCGAATTTCGAGAATTTACGGAAGATTGTTGCCACTTTGGGTGTGGATGCGAACTGGTTTCTGTTCGGCGATGACGCTCAAACGGGTGTTGTCACGGCTAAGGAAGAGGTCTGTGACATCAAAGGGCGCCCGGTTGATCTGTCCGAGTACGTGTTCATCCCTCGTTACCGTGTCCAGGCCAGCGCCGGGAATGGTAGGGTGCTGAGCGAAGAGGATTACATGCACTCCATGGCGTTCCGCCGATATTGGGTGTCTAAGTACCTGCACGCCGATCCAGCCAACTTGGCCATCATTAGCGTGGAAGGGGATTCCATGGAGCCCACGCTGAAGGACCACGATGTGATCATGCTGGATACCTCGCGCCGTGATCCCA
The DNA here is from genome assembly GCF_000527175.1 of Pseudogulbenkiania sp. MAI-1. Lineage (NCBI taxonomy): Bacteria > Pseudomonadati > Pseudomonadota > Betaproteobacteria > Neisseriales > Chromobacteriaceae > Pseudogulbenkiania > Pseudogulbenkiania sp. MAI-1. The sequence continues at coordinate 1,592,603 of NZ_AZUR01000001.1, forward strand.
ACGTAGAGGGCATCTATGTGATTCGCCTGGATGACGCGCTGCTGGTCAAGCAGGTACAGCGCATCCCAGGGAAAATAAGGGTGTCCAGTGCCAACCCGGCCTATCCGCCGTTTGAAGTTGACCTATCTAACTCTGCTGAGGACGTGGCCATCATCGGCAAGGTGGTGTGGTTCGGTCGTCAGACCTGATTTTTGCAACGCTTGCCAATAGATGACAAAAAAGCCGCGAATCGTCGCGGCTTTGCTGTTTTTTGTGGTTTCGTTTCGCGTTTTGGCAATTCTTGCAACGCTACCCCTGAAAGCCTTTGTTCATCCCGCTTTGTCCCAGTTTGTCCCGCTTGTTCCCTCTGCTTTCCCTATGCCAATACTCCCATCACCCCACAGTCGTTTTGGCAATATTTTGCAAGCATTTTGACATTGTCATTTTGTGTGGAGGTCCTGACACATGGCATTCATTCCGCACTTGTATCGATCAGGGCTGCGATTAACATTTAGTGTTCCTCGGCCAACCTTTGCAAGACGAGCACATGGTGAAGCGGTATCGCCAAGGCGCGGGGATCGCGGATTGTTTGGTGTGCGCGACATGCGGTGTGTTAGTTGCCATTCATTACCAAGGCGAGGGGCGGAGTTTCACTGTCGTAAACAGCCGGGCTGTCGATGGCGGTGTGCGCTTTGGCGTGAGCATTCCGGTTTCGCCGAAGATACTATCCGCCAGCGAGAAGGTAGAGCGCTGGAAAAGACTCTGGTTTCAACAGGGCAACATCATGACCCCTGCTTGATGTCCTCCGTTATCTGACGGGTGCTGCCGTTGGATTGTTTCCCGAGAGGGGACAATCATTTTCATGAGGACGGGTTTATCCGCCGTGACGGCAGCGCCAGAATCCTGCCATTGACCGCTACCGCGGTCGTGTCCACCCCCAAGGATTCTCCGATGACTGCTTCGTCCACTGCTTCCCCGTTTCCCCGTACCTTCCGTTCCGCGCAATTGTCCGAGCCGCAGCATGATGCCGCTTCTGGCTTGCTCTACCGCACCCTGGACTTACCCGTGACGGAACCGGCTGTCCAGCCGCAGGCTTTGCTGTTGTTGCTGCATGGCGTGGGGGGTAACGAGTTGCAGTTGGCCGGGTTGGGGCCGTTGCTGGATGCGCGGTTGCGTGTGGCGTTGGTGCGGGCGCCACTGGCGTTCGGGCCGAGTCAGTTCGGCTGGTTCCAGGTGAGCTTCGGTCCGCAGGGGCCGTCGATCGACCCGGCGCAGGCCGAGTCGAGTCGGCAGCAGTTGAGTCGGCTGGTCGACAGTCTGCAGGCCGCCAGCGGCATCGCGGCGGGCCGGACTGTGGTGGCTGGGTTCAGCCAAGGCGGCATCATGAGCGCCGGCCTGGTGCTGACCGAGCCGCAGAGGGTGGGCGGTTTCGGTTTGCTGTCCGGGCGCATTCTGCCGGAGATCGCGCCGTTGATCGGCGAGCGGGCGGCGCTGGCGCGTTTGGCCGGCTTTGTCGCGCACGGCGAGGCCGATGACAAGTTGCCGTTTGCCTGGGCCGAGAAGGCGACTGCCTGGTTGGGGGAGCTGGGTGTGCCCCATGAGTTGCACCGCTACCCGGTGGGGCATCAGCTGACAGCAGAGATGGCGCAGGATTTCGCCGCCTGGCTGGCGGCGCATTGGCTGACATCCTGACGGGGCCCTTCCGGGCGTAAAAAAGCCCGCGAGGCCGGGTGGCGTCGCGGGCAGGGGAGGAGATCTGAATGAAGTGTGAGGGATTAGTCCAGTGGACGGCCGGCAGTCTCGCGCACCATGGCCCAGCCGATCAGTGACACCAGGCCGCAGGCGATCACATATAGCGCCGGCGCGTTGGGGTCGTTGGTCAGCTTGATCAGCAAGGTGGCGAAGAACTGTGCGAAGCCACCAAAGATCAGTACGCCGAAGCAGTACACCAGCGACATGCCGGTGGCGCGCACGCGGCGAGGGAACAGTTCCGGCAGGATCACCACCGACGGCACGCTGTTGAAGATCAGCAGCAGCGACAGGCCGGCGACCACCAGCAGCAGCGTGGGCAGCGTCGGGCTGGCGTTGAGCAGCATGAAGGCCGGGTAGATCAGCGCCAGCATCGGCAGGCGCGTCAGCAGGATGGACGGCTTGCGGCCGATGCGGTCGCTGAGCATGCCGGCGAACGGCGCCATGGCCATCGACACCGCGGCGGCGGTCAGACCCGCCAACATGGCGAGCTTCAGCGGCATGTGCAACATGGTGACCGCGTAGTTGGTCATGTAATTGAGGATGATGTAGTTGCCGCCGGTGCCGCCGATCACCAGCAGGATGCCGGCGATCAGCTCTTTGCGATGGGCGCCGAAAACGGTGGCCACGCTGCCCAGGCCTTCTGCTGCGTGCGTGCTATCGGCGGTTTCGTGCAGGTGGCGGCGAATGTACATGCCAACAGGTACGATCAGCATGCCCAGCACGAACGGCACGCGCCAGCCCCAGCTTTCCAGTGCTGCCGGTGTCAGGCCATTGGTCAGCGCCAGGCCGCACAGCGAGCCGAGTAGGATGCTCAGCGCTTGGCTGAACAACTGCCAGCTGCCGTAGTAGCCGCGCGACCGGTCATCGGCGTATTCCAGCAGCAGCGAGGTAGAGGCTCCCAGTTCGCCGCCGATGGCGAAGCCCTGGATCAGCCTGCCCAGCACGATCAGGACCGGTGCCGCCATGCCGATCTGGGCATAGGTGGGGGTGACGACGAAGATGGCCGAGCCGATGGCCATTAGCCACAGCGTTAGCATCATCGCCGGCTTGCGGCCGGCGCGGTCGGCGTAGGCGCCGATGACGATGCCGCCCAGGGGGCGCATGGCGAAGCCGACGCCGAAGGTGGCCAGTGACAACATCAACTGGCCGAAGGCGGTGTCGACCGGAAAGAACAGGCGGCCGATCAGCGTGGCGAAAAAGGTGTAGACGGTGAAATCGAAGAACTCCAAGCCGTTACCCAGGGTGATGGCGGCGATGGAGCGGGCGGTGCTTTCTTTGCGCAGTGGGACGGCGGCAAGGCGCTCGGCCGGACTGGCCTGCGAGGTGAGGCTGGATGGCATGATGGTTTCTCTCTCTCTCTCTTTGTTGACTCTAAATCTCGGTCCGATCGTTTTGTAGTTTTTGTGTGTTGCAGGCCGGGAGGGCGGATCGGACACCTCCCGGCTTCTTGTTTCTTCAACTGAGGAAGCGTTCGGCCAACTTCACCCAGTAGCTCGCACCCAGCGGCAGGCAGGCGTCGTTGAAGTCGTAGCCGGGGTTGTGCACCATGCAGCCGCCTTCGCCGTCCCCGTTGCCGATGATCAGGTAGCAGCCCGGGCACTGTTGCAGCAGGAAGGCGAAGTCCTCGCTGCCGGTGAGTGGGACCATGTGCTCGATCAGTCCGGCCTCCCCCAGCCAGTCGTGTGCGACATCGCGGGCGAGGGCGGTTTCCTCCGGGCTGTTCACCAGCACCGGGTAGCCGCGCCTGTAGTCGACTTCGGCGCGAGCCCCGAAGCTTTCGGCCTGGGCTTGGGCCAGCGTCGTGATGCGCTGTTGCAGCAGATCGCGCACTTCCGGGTGGAGCGAGCGTACCGATAGTCGCATCTCGGCGCTGTCCGGGATCACGTTGGGCGCCTGGCCGGCAAGAATGGCGCCGACGGTGACGATGGCCATCTCCAGCGGCGGCACGTTGCGAGCCACCACGCTTTGCAGTGCCATGGTCAGCGCGGCACACACCACCACCGGGTCGACTGCCTTGTGCGGCATGGCGCCGTGGCCGCCGTTACCGAAGATGCGGATGACGACGGTGTCCGACGAGGCCATGAAGGCACCAGGCAGGAAGCCGAACCGGCCGGTGGGGAAGCCTGGCATGTTGTGCATGGCGAACACCGCATCGCAGGGGAAGCGTTGGAACAGGCCGTCCTCGAGCATCTTCTTAGCGCCGGCCAGACCTTCTTCGGCGGGCTGGAAGATCAGGTTGAGCGTGCCGTTGAAGCATCGCGTGTCGGCCAGGTATCTGGCTGCTGCCAGCAGCGTGGCGGTGTGGCCATCGTGGCCACAGGCGTGCATCTTGCCGTGATGGCGGCTGGCGTAGGGCAGGCCGGTGGCCTCGACAATCGGCAGCGCGTCCATGTCGGCGCGCAGGCCGAGACGCTTGCCGCCGGTGCCGTGGCGCAGCGTGGCGACCACGCCGGTGCCGCCCAGTCCCCGGTGCACCTCGTAGCCCCAGGCAGTGAGGCATTCGGTCACTAAGTCGCTGGTGGCGAACTCTTCGAACCCCAGCTCGGGGTGGGCGTGAATCTGCCGCCGCAGCACGATCATTTCCTGTTCGATAGCGCGGATGCCAGGCAGGACGGGGTCGGTCATGGGTTTCTCCTCAGGCTTGGCCCGCCGGGCGAATGGCGGAGTGAACTGATCTTAGTCAGCGCCTGGCTATCATGGGAGTACCAATTTTGTTATCGTGATAACCTTTGGTTGTCGGTTATGGCATGATGAAACTACATCAATTGCAAGCGTTAGTGGCCATCGCCGAGAGTGGCAGTATCCGTGCCGCGGCACGCCGGCTGGGGTTGTCACAGGCCGCCGTGACCAAGACCGTGCGTGAGTTGGAGGCCGAGCAACACTTGCCGCTGCTGGTGCGCCATGCCAGCGGGGTGTCGTTCACCGAGTACGGCAATGCGCTGCTGGGTCATGCGCGGTTGGTGGTGGGGCAACTGGAACGCGCCGATACCGAGTTGGCCAGGCTGCGTGGCCAGGCAGAAGGGCGGCTCAGTATCGGGGTGACTCCGTTCATCGAGTTGACCTTTCTGCCTGAGGTGGTGCGACGCTTTCGAGAAAAAATGCCCGAGGTCCGGCTGGAGCTGTTCGAGGGTCTGACCGCAGTGGCGCTGCCGCGGCTACGCAATGGCGAGCTTGACTTCGTTGTCGGCCCGATGATCCCCGCGATGCCGGTGCCGGAGTTCGAGTGCGAGGATCTGCTGCTGTTCAACAACGTTGTGATCGCGCGCCAAGGTCATCCGCTGGCGCCGTGTCGCTCGCTGCATGAACTTATGGACGCGGATTGGGTGGTGAATTACGCCCCCAGCGCCTACGACGCCTTCATGCACAACCTGTTCTGGCAGCACGGCGCGGTGATTGACGAGCGGCGACTGGTGCGGGCGCATTCGCTGGCCCTGCTGCTCTCGCTGATCCGGCACGTGGATATGCTGAGTTACTGCCCGGAGCCGCTGATCGTGGCCGAGCCGCTGCGCGACTGGGTGCAGGTGCTGAGGTTGGCCGAAGGCTTCGAGACCGGGCGGCTCGGCGTGATCAGCCGGCGCGACGCCACGCGCAGCTCCGCGGCGCAGTGCTTTGTCGATTGCCTGCTGCAGGAAATCCGCCGGCGCAGCCGTTCAGCCAAGGCGGAAGACCGTCAGTTGTGCGATCTGCTGCAGCTGCTGGTGTGAGCAGGAAGAAGGCCACCGGTAGGTGCCCCCAGCCGGGGAGGCGGCGCTAAGCCAGGCAGGCGGCGAACTCGGCACGGATGGCGTCGGCCGGGAGTTGCTGACCGATCAGCACGATGTCGGAGCGGGGTGTTTCGCCGTCCTGCCACTCCCTACCGTAGTCGAAGCCGGTGATGCGATGCACGCCCTGGAACACCAGTCGGCGCGGCTCGCCGGCGATGGCCAGCACGCCTTTGTAGCGCAGCAGCTGTTCGGCGTGGCGCTCGACCAGCCGGTTCATGAAGGCGCTGATGCGTTGCAGGTCGAGCGGGCCGTCATGGGAGAGATGCAGCGCGGCGATGTCGTCGGCGAACGAGCGTGTGCTGGCCGGACGGAAGCTCAGGCCGCGCTCGCTTGCCGCCGGGCGCAGCAGGTTTTCGTCGAGATGGAAGCCACGCACGCCGAAGGCCACGTCTGGGGTGATGCGGCCCTGCTCCAGCCGGTGTTGTTCAGCCTGGCTGTTGATGGCGGAGAGCCGTGCTCTGAGGCTTTCGAGGCAGGCCTCGTCGACGAGGTCGGTCTTGGAGATCAGCAGGCGGTCGGCGAAGCCGGCTTGTTTGCGTGCGACCAGATGCTCGTCCAGTTGCTGTGCGCCGTGTACGGCGTCGACGACGGTGAGCACGCCGTCGAGGGCGTAGGCTTCGGCCAGGGTTTCGTCGCTGAAGAAGGTCTGGGCGATCGGCGTTGGGTCGGCGAGCCCGGTGGTTTCGATCACCAGCCGGGTGAAGTTCAGCTCGCCGTCGCGGCGGCGCTGGTAGAGCGAGTGCAGGTGACGCGACAGGTCGCCGCGGATGGTACAGCACAGGCAGCCGTTGGTCATTTCCACCAGCTCGTCGCGCTCGCGGATCAGCAGTTCGCTGTCGATGCTGACCGGGCCGAACTCGTTTTCGATCACCACGATGCGCTCGCCGGCCTCGGCGAGCAGGTGGTTGAGCAGGGTGGTCTTGCCGGCGCCGAGAAAGCCGGTGAGCAGGGTGACGGGGATGGGGGTATGGGTCATGGGTATTTCCATGGGAAGAGCGCCATCGTGGTGATGGCGCCCGATAGGAGTCAGCAGCAGCGTCCCACCTTGCCATTCCCCCCGCCGTAGCGGGCGTCCTGGCGTTCCCGGAAAAACTCCTCGTACGTCATCGGCGTCTGGTCCGGGTGGGTGGTGCGCATGTGCTCCACGTAGGTGTCGTAGTCGGGCAGGCCCACCATCAGGCTGGCGGCCTGCCCGAGATACTTACCCAGTTTGCCAAGCTGGTCGAACATGGCGCGTCCGTCAGGCGCGGCCGGCTTCGGCCACCGCCACAGGAGCGGTTTCCTTGGCAGTGGGGTGGGCAGTGCGCCAGGCTTGCAGGCAGGCGCGCAGACCGAAGCCCAGCACGCTCAGCACCACCAGCATGAACAGGATGGCGAGCCCGGCGTCCAGACGGTCGTTGAACACGATCTGGTGCATCTGCTCGATGCTCTTGGCCGGGGCCAGCACCTTGCCTTCGGCGATGGCGTTCTGGTATTTGGCGGCGTGGGCGAGGAAGCCCACTTTCGGGTTGTCGGCAAACACCTTGAGCCAGCCGGCGTACAGGGTGAACGTCAGCAGCACGGCGGCCGGTGCGCCGGTCACCCAGGCGTAGCGTTCGCGCTTGAGCTTGAACAGCACCACGGTGGCGAGAATCAGCGCCACACCTGCCAGCATCTGATTGGAGATGCCGAACAGCGGCCACAGGGTGTTGATGCCGCCCAGCGGGTCGACCACGCCCTGGTACAGGAAGTAGCCCCAGGCCGCCACGCACAGGCCGGTGGCGATCAGGTTGGCCGGCAGCGAGTCGGTCTTCTTGAAGGAAGGTACGAACACGCCCAGCAGGTCTTGCAGCATGAAGCGCCCGGCGCGGGTGCCGGCGTCGACGGCGGTGAGGATGAACAGGGCTTCGAACAGGATGGCGAAGTGGTACCAGAACGCCTTCATGCCATCGCCGCCGATCACGCTGGAGAGAATTTCGGCCATGCCGACGGCCAGCGTCGGGGCGCCGCCGGCGCGCGAGATGATGGTGTTCTCGCCGAGCGTCTTGGCGGTGTGGGTCAGCATTTCCGGGGTGATAACGAAGCCGAACTGCGACACGGCCTGGGCGGCCGATTCGGCGGTCTTGCCGAGCAGCGCGGCCGGGCTGTTCATGGCGAAGTAGATGCCCGGATCGATGCAGGCGGCGGCCACCAGCGCCATGATGGCGACGAACGATTCCATCAGCATGCCGCCGTAGCCGATGAACGGGGCGTGGGTCTCGTTTTCCAGCAGCTTCGGCGTGGTGCCGGAGGAGATCAGCGCGTGGAAGCCCGACACCGCACCGCAGGCGATGGTGATGAACAGGAAGGGGAATACATTGCCCGACCACACCGGGCCGGTGCCGTCGATGAAGCGCGTGACCGACGGCATCTTCAGTTCCGGCATCACGATGACGATGCCGATGGCGAGGCCGACGATGGTGCCGATCTTGAGGAAGGTGGACAGGTAGTCGCGCGGGGCCAAGAGCAGCCACACCGGCAGTACCGAGGCGATGGCGCCGTAGCCGATCAGGATCCAGGTCAGTTCCTTGCCGCTGAAGGTGAACAGGCTGGCGAGCGCCGGGTCGGCTGCGACCTGGCCGCCGCCGACGATGGCCAGCATCAGCAGCACGAAGCCGATCAGCGAGATTTCGCCGACGCGGCCTGGGCGGATGTAGCGGGTGTACACACCCATGAACAGCGCGATCGGGATGGTGGCGCCCACGGTGAAGGTGCCCCACGGGCTGTCGGCCAGGGCCTTGACCACGATCAGCGCCAGCACGGCGAGAATGATCACCATGATCATGAAGGTGCCGAACAGTGCAATCACGCCCGGGATCGGGCCGAGCTCGGACTTGATCAGGTCGCCCAGCGAGCGGCCGTCGCGGCGGGTGGAGATGAACAGCACCATGAAGTCCTGCACCGCACCGGCGAACACCGCGCCGGCCAGGATCCACAGCATGCCGGGCAGATAGCCGAGTTGCGCGGCGAGTACCGGGCCCACCAGCGGGCCGGCGCCGGCGATGGCGGCGAAATGGTGGCCGAACAGGACGTTCTTGTTGGTCGGCACGTAGTCGAGGCCGTCGTTGAGGCGCACCGCCGGGGTGGCGCGGCGCGGGTCGAGCTGCATCACCTTGGTGGCGATGAAGCGGCTGTAGTAGCGGTAGGCGATCAGGTAGACGGAAATCGCGGCGGCGACGATCCACAGTGCGTTGATCGTTTCGCCGCGATGCAGGGCGACGGTGCCGAGCGCAAAAGCGCCGACAAGCGCCACCAGAAACCACCCGAGGTGGCCGGCAAGGCGTTGCATAGTGTCTCTCCAGTGTGACGGCATGGCGTGTGAACATGCCTTCTTGTGTGTGGGGTCCGACACCGTCTGTGCGGGACGGTCGGCGGACCGCTCTACTATTCGCCATGTCGATGCAAAGGAAAATTCGCACTACTACCGCAGCCGATCTACGTAGTACTGCGTAGATGGGGCTGGTATCCCTTGTTTTGACGGTGCATGGCGTAGCAGCGGCGTTACAATGCGTCATCGGCAGCGCGGCGTTTCGGCCGCCTGCATCACGCCATCACCATCATGCAGACCAAACACAAAGTCGTGCTCCTGACCATCCTGCCCTTGCTGCTGGCCATGCTGGCGCTGGGGGGCTTGCTGGTGCATCGCAGCCAGAGCCTGACCGAGCAGCAGAGTCGGCTGATCGAGGAGACCTTGCTCGCCACCAAGCAGGCGGAGCTGCAGCACTACACCCAGCTGGCGATGACGGCGATCGGCCCGCTCTACGCCTCCGGCCGCAACGACGCGGAAGCCAAGGAGCAGGCCAAGGCCATCCTGCGCGGGATCAGCTACGGCGAGGACGGCTATTTCTTCGTCTACGATCTGGCCGGCAACAACCTGGTGCATCCGCGCAAGCCGGGACTGGTGGGCAAAAACCTGTGGAACCTGACCGACCCGCACGGCCGCCACGTGATCCGCTCGCTGCTGACGGCGGCCAGGAGCGGCAGCGGCTTCCAGCGCTACGACTGGGAGAAGCCGTCGTCGCACCAGATGACCGAGAAGCTCGGCTACGTGGTGCTGCTGGAGCGCTGGGGCTGGGTGCTGGGGACCGGGGTCTATATCGATGACATCGAACGCGCCACTGCCCAGCTGCGTAGTCGGGCTTCGGCCAACGTGCACGATACGCTGTGGGGCATCGCCGCCGTGGCCGCCGCCGCGGTATTGCTGGTGTTCGCTGGTGGGGTGGTGCTCAACGTCAGCGAGCACCGCGTGGCCGACGCCAAGCTCAAGGCGCTGGCCCAGCGGCTGGTGAATTCGCAGGAACAGGAGCGGGCGCGGGTGTCGCGCGAGCTGCACGACGGCATCAGTCAGCTCTTGGTGTCGGTCAAGTTCCAGTTCGAGCTGGCCCAGCACAAGCTGGAGGCCGGCGAGCCGGCGCTGGCGGAGGTCGAGAAGGGGTTGGCGGGGCTCGGCGAGGCGTTGAGCGAGGTGCGGCGCATCTCGCACGATCTGCGGCCGTCGGTGCTCGACATGCTGGGACTATCAGCGGCGCTGACCCAGTTGGCGGCCGAATTCGGCCAACGCACCGGCATCCACGTGGCGTTCGCCAACACCCTGGACGACGCCTGCCTCGAGGATCGTCAGGCAGTGGCCTTGTTCCGCATCGCGCAGGAGGCTTTCACCAATGTCGAGCGGCACGCCCAGGCAGGGCGGGTGACGCTGGAGTTATCGCGGGTGCAGTACGGGGTGCGCATGGCGGTGGTGGATGACGGCCGCGGCTTCGACGTGGAGAATGTCGACCGGTCGCAGACCCGCGGCATCGGGCTGCGCAATATCCGCGAGCGTGTCGAGCACCTGGGAGGGCTGTGCCAACTGACCTCCCAGCCGGGGCATACGGTGCTGGAAGTCACATTGCCGGTTTATGGAGTTTGAATGAGTCTGCAAGAAGCGAATACCGAGTCCCGCATCCGTCTCATGCTGGTGGATGATCACCCCCTGGTGCGCGACGGGCTGCGCGCCCGGCTGGGCAGCGTGCCGCGTCTGGACGTGGTGGGGGAGGCCGGCAGCGGGCGCGAGGCGCTGGAGCTGGCCGACACACTGCGGCCCGACCTTATGCTGGTGGACATCGGCATGCGCGACATGAACGGCATCCAGCTCACCGCCGCGCTGCACGAGCGCCATCCCGGCGTAGTGGTGGTGATCCTCAGCATGTACGACAACGCCGAGTACGTTACCAGCGCGATCCGCGCCGGCGCGCGTGGCTACGTGTTGAAGGACGCGCCGTCGCAGGAGATCATCGCCGCCATCGAGGCGGCGGTGGCCGGCGGCAGCTACTACAGCCACGCCGTCGCCCATGCCCTGGTTGAACCGGCTCCGCAGGCCGATCCGTTGACCGAGCGCGAGCGCGAGGTGCTGCTGTTGCTGGCGGCCGGTCAGAGCAACAAGATGGTGGCGGCCAATCTGGCGATCAGCGTGCGTACCGTCGAGGCGCACCGGTTGAACCTGCGCCGCAAGCTCGGGGTGGAGAATGTCGCGGCGCTGGTGAAGTATGCGATGGAGCGCGGCTGGATCAAGGGGTAAATCGCCCGTCAGGGCCGGCCCTTACGCCAGGTTGGCTGTAATCCCCTCCAGCTCGTCCTGCAGCAGCAGCCATTCCTCTTCGACCTCGGCCAGCCGCGCCGATACCTCGCCCTGGCGCTTGATGCTGTCGGCGAGCTTGGCCTTGTTGACGTCCTGGTAGGCCTCTTCCGAGGCGAGGAAGGCGTCCAGTTCGGCTTTCTCGCCGGACAGCTTCTCCAGCTCCTTTTCCAGCTTGGCGAGCTTGCTTTGCAGTGGCTTCTTCAGTGCCGACAGGCGCTGGCGCTGCTCGGCTTCCAGTCGCTTCTGTTCCTTGCGGTTGACGCTCTGCGCATCGCCGGCGGAGGGCTTGGCGCCTTCGGCCAGTTGCTCCAGACGCCACTGGCGGTAGTCTTCCAGATCGCCGTCGAACGGCCGCACCGTGCCGTCGGCCACCAGCCAGAACAGGTCGGTGGTTGATTCCAAGAGCGCGCGGTCGTGCGAGACCACCACCAGCGCGCCGGGGAAGTCCTGCAGCGCCAGCGTCAGGGCGTGGCGCATCTCCAGGTCGAGGTGGTTGGTCGGTTCGTCGAGCAGCAGCAGGTTGGGCTTTTCCCAGACGATCAGCGCCAGCGCCAGGCGCGCCTTCTCGCCGCCGGACATCGGCCCCACCGGGCTGGTGGCGGCGTCTCCGCGGAAGTTGAAGCCACCGAGGAAGGTGCGCAGGTCCTGCTCGCGCGCCTGCGGGGCGAGCCGCGCCAGGTGCTGCAGCGGCGTGTCGTCCATGCGCAGCGTTTCCAGCTGGTGCTGGGCGAAGTAGCCGATCTTCAGCATCTGAGCCCCGATTACCTCGCCTTCCAGCACCTTCAGCTCGCCAGCCAGCAGTTTGACCAGTGTCGATTTGCCGGCGCCGTTGACGCCCAACAGGCCGATGCGGCTGCCGGCCTCGACCGACAGTGAGACGCGTTGCAGGATCGGCGTGGTGCCGTAGCCGATGGCGACCTTGTCAAGTCGAAGCAGCGGGTTGGGCAGGGAGGCCGGCGCTGCGAAGGTGAAGTCGAACGGCGAATCGACGTGGGCCGGGGCGATGCGCTCCAGCTTCTCCAGCGCCTTGACCCGGCTCTGGGCCTGGCGCGCTTTGGTGGCCTTGGCCTTGAAGCGGTTGATGAAGGATTCGAGGTGGGCGATCTGGCGCTGCTGCTTGTCGAATTCGGATTGCTGGCGCGCCAGCTTCTCGGCGCGCATGGTCTCGAACTGGCTGTAGTTGCCGGTGTAGAGCGTGAGCGTCTGGTTGGCCACTTCGACGATCTGGCCGCACACGGCGTCGAGGAAATCGCGGTCGTGCGAGATCACCAGCAGCGTGCTGGGGTAGGCCTTGAGCCAGTCTTCCAGCCACAGCACGGTTTCCAGGTCGAGGTGGTTGGTCGGTTCGTCGAGCAGTAAGAGGTCGGAGCGGCACATCAGCGCCTGCGCCAGGTTGAGGCGCATGCGCCAGCCTCCGGAGAAACTCGCCACTTCGCGCTGCTGGGCTTCCGGGGCGAAGCCGAGGCCGGTCAGCAGCTTGGCGGCGCGTGCTGGGGCGGCGTAGCCGTCGATGTGGTCGAGCTCGCCGTGCAGCTGGCCGATGGCGGCGCCGTCGTTGGCGTGTTCGGCTTCGGCCAGTTTGCGTTGCAGCTGGCGCAGCTCGGCGTCGCCGTCGAGCACATAGTCGAGCGCGGAGCAGGCGAGTGCCGGGGTTTCCTGCGCCACGTGGGCGATGGTCCAGTGCGCCGGCACCGAGGCCTCGCCGCTGTCGGCGTGCAGATGCCCCATCAACAGGGCGAACAGGCTGGATTTGCCGGCGCCGTTGGCGCCGACCACGCCGACCTTGTAGCCGGGGTTGAGGGTGACGCTGGCGTTGATGAGCAGTTCTTTCAGCCCGCGGCGCAGGCTGAGGTTTTGCAGTTGGATCATGAGGTTTCCTGCGCCGCTGACGGCGCGGTTCGAATCATCGTGTGAGCCTGTTCCGGGGCGTAGGATGGGTGGAGCACAGCGCAACCCATCGTCGATGGGTTTCGGCGCCTATTCCTTCACAGCGCTGTGCTACCTTGCTCGGTCAGCGCCTTCACCCATCCTATGCCCGCGAGCGCAGCCGATTTATTTCCAGGTGCTCAGGCAGGTGGCAGGCTACCCAAATCCCACCTCGGCTTCACGCTGTAGCCGCCGGCCGGCTGGGCGTACTTCAGCCGCATGGCGCCGGCGTAGGCGATCATCGCGCCGTTGTCGGTGCACAGCGCCAGCGGCGGGTAGAACACCTCGAAACGGCCCTTGGCGGCCAGTGCATTCAGTGCGGCGCGCAGCTGCTTGTTGGCACCGACGCCGCCGGCCACCACCAGCCGCGCCATGTTGGCCTTCTTCAGTGCCTTCAGCGATTTGCCGACCAGCACCTCGACGATGGCATCCTGGAAGGCGCGGCAGATGTCGTTGCGGGTCTGGGTGTCGATCGGGCCGTGCTCGGTTTCCTGATGGCGCACCAGCGTCAGCACGGCGGTCTTGAGACCGGAGAAGCTCATGTCGAGATCGTCCGACTTCAGCATCGGGCGCGGCAGCGTGAAGCGCTGCGGGTCGCCGCTTTCGGCCAGCCTCGACAGCGTCGGGCCGCCAGGGTAGTCGAGGCCGAGCAGCTTGGCGGTCTTGTCGAAAGCCTCGCCGGCGGCGTCGTCCAGCGTCTCGCCGAGAATCTCGTAATCACCCACGCCGCGCACTGCCATCAGCTGGGTGTGACCGCCGGAGACCAGCAGTGCGACGAAGGGGAAGGCCGGTTTCGGCTCTGCCAGCAGCGGCGAGAGCAGGTGGCCTTCCAGGTGGTGCACGCCAATCACCGGGATGTCGAGGCCGAAGGCCAGCGCGTTGGCGATACTGGCGCCTACCAGGAGCGCGCCGCCCAGGCCCGGGCCCTGGGTGTAGGCAATGGCATCCACATCCTGCAGCGTCTTGCCGGCCTCGGCGAGGCAGGATTCGGTCAGCGGGATGGCGCGGCGGATGTGGTCGCGGCTCGCCAGTTCCGGCACCACGCCGCCGTATTCGGCGTGCATCGCCATCTGCGTGTGCAGCTGATGGGCCAGCAGGCCCTGTTCGGTGTCGTACAGCGCGACGCCGGTTTCGTCGCAGGACGATTCAATACCCAGTACCAGCATGATGAAAGTTATAACGGGAAAATCTTTCCATTTTACCGGCGAATCTTTGTGAGCCCAAATCGGCGATGGTAGCCTTGCAGGCTTGATTGACCAGGAGAACAACAATGAAGGCCAAACTGAGATGGATCGACGGGGTGTGTTTCATGGGCGAGACCGGCAGCGGCCACGCCGTGGTGATGGACGGCGCGCCGGAAGGCGGCGGCCGTAACCTCGGTCCGCGCCCGATGGAGCTGCTGTTGCTGGGCACCGCCGGCTGCACCAGCTACGACGTGCTGAGCATCCTGAAGAAGTCACGCCAGGACGTGCACGACTGCTGGGTCGACATCGAGGCCGAACGCGCCGATACCGACCCCAAGGTGTTCACCCGCATTCATTTCCATTTCGTCGTGGTCGGCCGCGAACTGAAGCCCGACGCTGTCGAGCGCGCCATCAAGCTCTCCGCCGAGAAGTATTGCTCCGCCTCGATCATGCTGGGCAAGACCGCCGACATCACCCACGACTTCGAGCTGCGCGATCCCGCCTGAGCTGCCCCGCCGACCTGCCGCTTTGCCGCTTTGCCGCACGCCACCTCCGGGTGGCGTTTTCGTGTCTGCCGCCGGGGCGGCAATTGTTGCCGCCTTGCCGCCCTGTCCATGTTGCCGCCCCATCGTCCTCTAGGCGGAATCCAGTCATTTCAAGCCCTTATCCGAGGTGATCATGTTGGCATGAAAAATGCTTTTGGGGTGTCATCCAGGAGAAGGTCATGCTCGACAAGATTGCCCACTATTTCGATTTCCAGCAGCAGGCGCTCAATCTGCGCGCCAAGCGCGCCGAGGTGATCGCCAGCAACATTGCCAACGCCGACACGCCCAACTACAAGGCGGTCGATATCGATTTTGCCGCGGCGCTGCAATCGGCCCAGGGCAATCCGTCGCGCCTGGCCATGACCGTGACCGATCCGGCACACATCGCCTCGCAGCCGGCCACGGGCGGCAGCGTGGGCGCCGAACTCAAGTACCGCAGCGCGGTGCAGCGCAGCCTGGACGGCAACACCGTGGACATGGACGTCGAGCGCGCCGCCTTCACCGACAACGCCATGCAGTACCAATCCACGCTGACCTTCCTCAATCGCCGCATCTCCGGCCTGAACGACGCCATCAAGGGAGGCCAGTAAGCATGTCGCTCAACAATGTCTTCACCATTGCCGGCTCGGCGCTGACCGCGCAGTCGATGCGCCTCAACGTGGTGGCGAGCAACATCGCCAACGCCGAGAGCGCCACCAGCTCGACCGGCCAGCCCTACCAGGGCCGCCACGTGGTGTTCTCCGCCATCCCGGTGTCGGCCAGCCAGCCGCAGGTGGCCGGCGTGCGCGTGACTTCGGTGGTGGAGGATACCTCGCCGCCGCGCCTCAAATACGATCCGGGCAACCCGCTGGCCGACCAGCGCGGTTACGTGAACCTGCCCAACGTCGACCCGGTGGAGGAGATGGCCGACATGATTTCCGCCGCGCGCTCCTACCAGACCAACGTCGAATTGATGAACACCGCCAAGAACCTGCTGCAGAAGACCCTGCAGCTAGGCCAATAAGCCAGGAGAGCTGAGACATGGCCAGCAGCAGCGTCACTTCCACCTCCAATAACCCGTACTCCGTCCTGAATACCGGCAGCAGCGCCTCGTCGTCTTCGGCGACTTCGTCGGAAAGCATCCAGAACCGCTTTCTGACGCTCTTGACCACCCAGCTCAAGGCGCAGGACCCGCTGAATCCGATGGAGAACAACGAGATCACCTCGCAGATGGCGCAGATCAGCCAGGTGAGCGGGCTCGAGAATCTCAGCACTATGATTAACTCGCTGCTGCAGAGCCAGTACGGCACCCAGTCGCTGCTGGCGGCATCGCTGGTCGGCAAGACCGCGATGATCGACGGCAATACCCTCACGCTGACGGAAGGCGGGACGGCGCAGGGCGGCGTGATTCTCGACGCCGCGGCCAAGAACCTGGCGATTACCGTCAAGAATTCGAGTGGCGAGGTGATTGATACCCTCACCATGAGCGACGTCAAGGCCGGCCTCACCACGTTCGACTGGGACGGCACCGACAAGGACGGCAACCCGGTCGCCGCAGGCAATTACACCTTCAGTGTGGCGGCGACCAACGTGAGCGGCGGCAAGACCACCACCGTGGCAACCCAGTCGCTCTCCAACCAGCACGTCGATGCCGTGGTCTGGGACAAGGGCAGTCCCTATATCGTGACGCCGCAGGGCGAGCGCGTGGCGATCGCCAACATCGTACAACTGTCTTGATGCTGCAGTACTAACCGTTAGCAGGAGAAGAAGAAATGGGTTTTCAGCAAGGTTTGAGCGGTCTGGCAGCATCGTCGAAGCAGCTGGAAGTGGTCGGCAACAACGTAGCCAACGCCAGCACCAGTGGTTTCAAGCGCTCGCGCACCGAGTTTGCCGACATGTACGGCTCCAGCCTGTACGGCATGAGCAGCGCCCAGGCCGGTATCGGGGTGCGTACCTCCGGGGTCAGCCAGATGTTCGAGCAGGGCAACATCAATTCGACCGGCAACAACCTGGACCTGGCCATTTCCGGCAACGGTTTTTTCATCCTGAAGTCGCCCAGCAGCGCCTCCACCGAGAATGTCTACAGCCGCAGCGGTGCCTTCCAGGTCAATGCCAACGGCTTTCTCGTCAACGGCGACGGCTACAAGCTGCAGGGTTATGACGCCCTGGACGGGGTGATCCAATACACCGCCACCCCGGTCGACCTGCAGTTCGAGACCAGTCTGATCGCCCCGACCGCCACCAGCAACGTGGATCTGGGGGTCAACCTCAATTCCAGCGCCACCGCCAACGACCTGGCCACGGTGGGCGCCGTGGACCCGACCGATACCACTACCTTCACCTCGGCGACCTCGGTCAAGATTTACGACAGCCTCGGCAACACGCACGACCTGAGCTTCTATTTCATCAAGGGCACGCCGACCGCCACCGGTACCGACTGGACCGTAACCCCCTTCATCGATGGCACCGCGGTGAGTTCCCCCGCCACGCCGCAGACGCTGAGCTTCGATACCGACGGCAACTTGGTCAGCGGCGGTGCGTTCTCGGTCAGCTACGATGTGACGCCGCCCAACGGTAGCGCCACCATCCAGGTGACCAGCGTCGATCTGACCTCCTCGACCCAGTTCAATTCCTCGTTCGGGGTCAATTCGCTGTCGGCAGACGGTAACGCCCCCGGTACGCTGACCAGCATGAACATCAACAACCAGGGCATCATCGAGGCGACCTATTCCAACGGCAAGACCGTCTCTATCGGCCAGGTGGCGCTGGCCAACTTCACCAATGTCCAGGGGTTGCAGCCGATGGGCGGCAACCTGTGGAAGGATGTGGCCAGCTCAACCGGCGGCGCCAAGGTCGGCACGCCGCTGTCGTCGGACCTGGGGGAAATCCAGTCTGGGGCGCTGGAAGAGTCGAACGTCGACCTGACCGCCGAACTGGTGGACATGATCGTGGCGCAGCGCTTCTACCAGGCCAACGCCCAGACCATCAAGACGCAGGACGCCATCCTGCAGACCCTGATCAACCTGCGCTGAGCGTTGACCGGATAAACGCACCATGGACCGCATGATCTTTCTGGCGATGACCGGCGCCAAGCACGTGATGACGCAGCAGGCCACCACCTCGCAGAATCTGGCCAACGTCCACACCAACGGCTACAAGGCCGACCAGGTCTCGTTCCGTGCGCTGCCGGTGGTGGGCGAGGGCGCGCCGACCCGCACCTACGTGGTCGACAACACCATCGGTCACGACCTGTCGCAAGGCAGCCTGCAGCAAACCGGCAACGACACCGACTTCGCCCTGGCGACGCCGGGGTTTTTCACGGTACAGGCCCCGGACGGTCGCGAAGCCTATACCCGTGACGGCGGCTTCGCCATCGACCAGAACGGCATGATGCGCACCCGCAGCGGGCTGGCCATCCTCGGCGACGGCGGTCCGATCACCGTGCCGGCGGGCTCCAGCGTCGTCGTCGGCCCGGATGGCACCGTGGTGACGACGCCGACCACCGGGGTCGACCGCACGCCGCAGATCGCCGGTCAGCTCAAACTGGTCAACCCCGGCGAGCGGGCGGTGTACAAGGGCGAGGACGGTCTGTTCCGCTTGAATGGCGGCGGTACGGCCCAAGCCTCGACCGACGTCAAGGTGGTGTCGGGAGCGCTGGAGGGCAGCAACGTCAACGCCGTGGAAAGCCTGGTGCAGATGATTTCGCACGCACGCCAGTTCGATCTCAACATCAAGCTGATGCAGACCTCCGACCAGAACGAACAGAAAGCCAGCCAGCTCCTGGCTCTCAACTGAGCTGTCGGCCGAACAGAATAACGAGGAACACCCGCCATGATGCGCGCACTCTACATCGCCAAGACCGGCATGGACTCCAGTCAGTTCCAGCTGGACGTGGTCTCCAACAACCTGGCGAACTCCAACACCAAGGGCTTCAAGAAAGGCCACGCGGTGTTCGAGGACTTGTACTACCAGACCCTGCGCCAGCCCGGCTCGCAACTGTCCAACGGCAATAGCCTGCCGACCGGCCTGCAGGTGGGGACCGGTTCCACCGTGGTGGCCACGGCGCGCATCCACTCCCAGGGCAACCTGGAGTCGACCGAGCAGCCGCTGGATTTGGCCATCAACGGCGACGGCTTCTTCCGGGTGCAGCAGCCGGACGGCAGCATCGCCTACACCCGCAACGGCGAATTCCGGCGCAACGAGAACGGCGACATCGTCAACTCGTCCGGCTACCTGCTGGACCCGGCGATCAACATTCCGGCCGACGCCACCAGCATCACCATCTCGGAAGCCGGCGTCGTGCAGTACTTCCAGCCCAACAACGCCACTCCCACCACGGCGGGCACCATCCAGCTGACCACCTTCATCAACCCGCAGGGCCTGCAGAGCATCGGTCAGAACCTTTATCTGCAAACGCAGGCCTCGGGCGATCCGCAGGACGGCGATCCGCTGACCGACGGGCGCGGCAGCGTGCGCTCCGGTTTTCTGGAGGCCTCCAACGTCAACGTGACCGAAGAGCTGGTCAACATGATCACCGCCCAGCGCTCGTTCGAAATGAACTCCCGCGCGATCAAGACTGCCGACGAGATGCTGCAGCGGATTGCCCAGTTATAATGCCGGCATCGATCAGCTAGGGGCTTGGTGATGAAAGCGACTTTCGGTGTGATGACGATGCTGGCGGCCGTGCTGTCGGGATGCGCTGTGCCCGAACCGCCCATCGTGCAGCAACCGATGAGCGCCCGGCCCCAGCCCGCCCCGCTAGCCTTGCCGAGCAACGGCTCGATCTTTCAAACCGGCAGCTACCAGCCAATCTTTGCCGACCGCGTGCCGGCGCGGGTAGGCGACATCCTGACCGTGACGATCGAGGAGAAGACCACGACGGCCGCCTCGGAAGAGACCACCGGCAAGCGCTCCTCGTCGCTCAGCGCCGGCGTGGAGGGCGGGGTCCAATTGCCGTTCTTCCCCGGCGCCCTCGAGAAGAAACTGGCCGGTACCTCGTTGTCGGCGGACGGCTCGGCGTCATCCACCGGCAAGGGCACCAACAAGGCCAGTTCCTCGTTCGTCAGCTCGATCTCCGTGACCGTGATCGACGTGCTGGCCAACGGCAACCTCGTGGTGAGTGGTGAGAAGCAGGTACGGCAGAATGGCGATACCGAATACATCCGGCTGTCCGGGGTGGTGAACCCGCGTGACATCAAGACCGGCAATATGGTCTCGTCGACCAAGGTGGCCGATGCCCGTATCGAGCAGCAGTCCAAGGGCAACAACCGTTCGTTTGCCGAACCGGGCTGGCTGACCAAATTCTTCATGACGGTGCTGCCATTCTGAGCGCAGCGATGGCGGGCTGTTTTTAGTGGGATAGCAATGAAACGTTTTCTTTACGTGCTGCTGGCTGGGGTGCTGGCTGTGTCGCCGGCCTGGGCTGCCCAGCGACTCAAGGATATCGCCTCGATCGCGGGCGTCCGTAGCAACCAGTTGATCGGCTATGGCTTGGTGGTCGGACTGGACGGCAGCGGCGACAAGGCCACCTCGTCGCCGTTCACCTCGCAGTCGATGTCGAGCATGCTCAACCAGCTCGGGGTGCAGATTCCAGTCGGGACCAAGCTCGACCCGAAAAACGTCGCCGCCGTGACGCTGACCGGCACCCTGCCGCCGTTTGCCCGGCAAGGCCAGGCCATCGACGTGACCGTGTCCTCGATCGGCGACGCCAAGAGCCTGCGTGGCGGCACGCTGCTGATGTCGCCGCTGAAGGGCGCCGACGGGCAGATCTACGCCATGGCGCAGGGCAACGTGCTGGTGGGGGGCGCGGGAGAGTCGGCGGCCGGCAGCTCCGCCAAGGTCAACCACCTCAGCGTGGGGCGCATCCCGGGCGGCGCGACGGTGGAACGCGAGGTACCGACCTCGCTGGGCTCCGGCGGCGTGGTGCAGCTCGAACTGTTCGAGTCCGACTTCACCACGGCCAACCGCGTGGTCCAGGCCATCAACCGCGAGCTCGGCGACGGCGTGGCGCGGGCGATGGACGGCCGCCTGGTCGAAGTCGTCGCCCCGCAGGACGCCAACCGCCGTGTGCAGTTCCTGTCCCGGATGGAAAATATTGCCGTCACACCGGCAGAAGCTTCCCCCCTGGTCATCCTCAACGCCCGCACCGGGTCGGTGGTGATGAACCAGGCCGTGACCATCGAACCCTGCGCCGTGTCCCACGGCAACCTCTCGGTGACGGTCAGCACCACGCCCCAGGTGAGCCAGCCGGCCCCCTTGTCGGGAGGGCAGACGGTGGTGACCCGTCAAGCCGATATCAGCATCAAGAGCGAGGGGGGCAAGGTGCTCAACCTGCCGCGCGGGGCCAACCTGTCGCAGGTCGTCAACGCCCTGAACGCCGTGGGCGCCACGCCGCAGGACCTGCTGTCGATCTTGCAGGCGATGAAGGTCGCCGGGGCGCTCAAGGCCGATCTGCAGATCATCTGATCGCCTCCGACGCGAGCCGCATATGTGGTTGTGGAGGGGGCGTGGCAGGGTTCTGGATGGCCTTCCGAATGCCGGCGAAGCCATCTCTACATACTCAGGAAGGCTGCGTCGAGGGCGGCAAAAAGGGAGGAGTGCCTCCCTTTTTTGTTGGCCCGCTTCTTGCTTTTTGCTGCGCCGAGGAGATCAGCAATGAGTGTCAGTTTTCCAACGGTGCCGAGCGACGGCAGCACAGTGAGCCAGCGTCTGGCTGTCGACCCGAGCCAAGCCACGGCGTTGCAAGCTACGGC
The DNA here is from genome assembly GCF_000527175.1 of Pseudogulbenkiania sp. MAI-1. Taxonomy (NCBI): domain Bacteria; kingdom Pseudomonadati; phylum Pseudomonadota; class Betaproteobacteria; order Neisseriales; family Chromobacteriaceae; genus Pseudogulbenkiania; species Pseudogulbenkiania sp. MAI-1. The sequence goes on from NZ_AZUR01000001.1 coordinate 1,614,119, forward strand.
GCGCAAAGACCCGCAGGCGGCGATCAGGGAGGCGGCGCAGCAGTTCGAGTCCCTGTTCATGGGGACCTTGCTGCAAGCCATGCGCGAGACCTCGTTCGACGGCGAGGACGACAGCAATGCCCTGGACACCTACCGTGGCCTCTTGGACCAGCAACTGCTCCAGACCATGAGCAAGGCGGGCGGGGTCGGTCTGGCCGATGCGCTGTCGCGGCAACTGGCGCAAGCCGCACAGATCGACGGTGACGTTTCTCCCACGGTCGAACGGCTGGCTCCGGTCTCGTCGGTGCTGCCGATGGTGAATCGGGCCATCCAGGCCTACCGGACGATGCAGCCCAAGACCACGGCCGCCCAGGAGGCCGCCGCCGAGGCAGTTGGCACGGCAAGCAGCACGGCGGGCGAGGCAAACTCTTCGGCGGAAGCCTTCGTGTCTACCCTGCTGCCCCACGCCAAGGCGGCGGCCCAGCAGCTCGGCGTGGCGCCGGAACTGGTCCTGGCCCATGCCGCACTCGAGAGCGGCTGGGGGAAACGCTCCATCAAGACGGCAGGCGGCAAGGAAAGCCACAACCTGTTCGGCATCAAGGCCGGCGCCAACTGGCAGGGCGATGCGGTCGACGTGCTGACCACCGAGTACGTGAACGGCAACGCCATCAAGAAAGTGGACAAGTTCCGTGCCTACGCCTCCTACAGCGACGCGTTCGCCGACTATGCCAATCTGCTGTCCGGTTCGTCGCGCTACCAGTCCGCCCTGAACAAGGGTGGGGACATGCTGGCGTTCGCCCGCGGGCTGCAGAGCGGGGGCTATGCCACCGACCCCCATTACGCCCAGAAGCTGGTAGGCGTGATGAATGCGGTTTCCCAGCGTTTCCGCGGGGTGTAAGGCTCAAGATCGTGCCGGGCAGGCCGATATAGCGATCAGAGGTGCAATATGGGTTCGAGTATATTTTCCATCGGTGTCAGCGGGCTGAATGCGGCGCAGGGCGCCCTGGCCGTGACAAGCCACAACATCAGCAACGTCAACACTGCCGGTTACACCCGCCAGGTCACGCAACAGGCTGCCCGCTACCCACAGAATGCCGGTTTCGGCTTTATCGGTCAGGGGGTGGACCTGACCAAGGTGAGCCGGATCTACGATGCCTACCTGACCGAGCAAGTGCAGAGCGCCCAGGCGAGCGACAGCTATTACTCGAGCCAACTGGATCTGCTCAAGCAGGTCGACTCCCTGATGGCCGATTCCACGGTCGGCGTGAGCCCCTCGCTGCAGGATTTCTTCGGCAGCATGCAAACGCTGTCGTCCGATCCCTCATCGATTCCGAGCCGCCAGACGGTGATCAATGATGCCCAGGCGCTGGCCACCAAGTTTCGCACGCTGGATGGCCAATTGCAGGAGATTGAAAGCGGCGTGAATCGCCGCATCGATGCCTCGGTCACTACCATCAACGCCCTGGCTACCCAGATTGCCGGGCTGAACCAGAAGATTGCCGCCTTGACGGTCAAGACGGCCGACGGTACCACTACCAGTGCGCCCAACGACCTGCTCGACCAGCGCGACCAGGCCATTCTCGAACTCAACCAGCAGGTCAAGTCCACGGTGGTGCCGCAGTCCGACGGCTCCTACAGCGTGTTCATCGGCAACGGTCAGACGCTGGTACTGGGCAGTCAGGCCAACCAACTGGACACGCAACGGGATCCTGCTAACCCGCAGCAACTGCAACTGATATACAAGAGCTCGAGCGGCAACGACACGGTCATCCCGACCAGCCTGATTCAGGGCGGAGCCTTGGGGGGGCTGTTCGCCTTCCGTGATGGGGCCCTGGCCGAAGCGCAGGCACGGCTCGGCAATCTCGCCCTCGACTTTGCCACGGCGATCAACTATCAGCAGCAACTGGGGCTGGACCTGAACGGCCAGGCCGGCGACCCACTGTTCACCGACCTCAGCGCCTATGCCAGCGACCCGAAAGGGGCGGCCAGCATGCTGCAGGTGACCATGACCGACCCGAAAGGTCTGGCGGTGGCGTCCAACCTCAAGCCGGGCAGCCCGGCGGTGACGCCAAGCGGCACCGGTCTGACCATCAGCGGGGTTTACAGCACCTTGCCGGGCGGTTACGGCTGGTCGTCGGCCAGTGCGGCCGGTGCGCCGGACGTGACGGCCCATCCGTCCTACAACCTCACCAGCCTCACGATCGACAGCACGGCCATGACCGCAACCGTGGTCAACGGCGCGGGCACGACCACGTACAACGTGGTGGCGGAACCGAATGTCGAGAACGGCTACAAGCTGGTGTCGGGCAGCCCGGCGGTCGATGCCGGCATATCGTTCAAGCTGTCCGGCCAACTCGCCACCGGCCTGACCTTGTCCGTGGTACCCAACGCGGCGCCGGTCGGCAAAGGGGACAATGCCAACCTGTTGGAAATGGCCAAGCTGCAGACCCGGCCCCTGGTCGACGACGACCGTGCCGATACCGCTTCGACCCTGACCTCCTTCGCTTCCCACTACGCGACCACGGTCAGCTATGTCGGCAGCGTGACCAACGAGGTATCGGTCACGTCCACCGCCCAAAGCAACGTGCTGAAAGAGGCGCAAGAAGCACGTGACACCGTTTCAGGCGTCAATCTCGACGAAGAGGCCGTCAATCTCATCAAGTACCAGCAGGCCTATCAGGCCTCGAGCAAGGTCATCCAGATGGCGCAAGAACTCTTCTCATCCCTGTTGCAGCTCGGCTAGCTCATACCGGAGGCGTAAACGATGCGAGTCAGTACCAGTATGGTGTTCACGCAAGGGTACACCGGTATCCAGAACAACCAGTACAACGTCAACAAGCTGCAAGAACAGCTCTCCACGCAGAAGCGGGTCGTGGTGCCCTCGGACGACCCGGTGGCCTCGGCGCAGATGCTCGAGGTATCCCAATCGGAAGGGCGCAACCTGCAGTTCGTCGAGAACGGCGATGCCGTCGAATCCACCCTGGCCATTTCCGAAACCTCACTCAACAGCGCCAACGATCTGCTCTCCAACCTGAAGTCACTGGCGATCCAGGCCGGCAACGGCGGGCTGGACGCCGAGCAACGGCAAATGATCCAGATCGACGTGAAGGAGCGCTTCAACCAATTGGTGAGCTATGCCAATGCCACCGATGGCCGCGGCAACTACCTGTACGGCGGCAACATCATCGACAGCGCTCCCTTCGTGGCGGACAGCTCGCTGAACGTCACCTACAACGGCGACACCGGGCGGCGCGACGTGCAGATCAGCGCGGCCCGGCAGGTGGCGATCACCGAAGTCGGTTCGGCGGTGTACGGTGATGCCAACAGCGACACGGCGGTGTTCGATACGGTGCGCGATCTCTACAACCTGTTGGGGCAGGACCCGAAGCCAGCGGATTATGCCGATCAGTTGTCGACCATCGTCGCCGGACTGGACGAGGCCCAGGTGAACATGTCGACGGCCCAGGCCTCGATCGGGGCACGGCGCAGCGAGAACGAAACGCTGCAATCGGTGGGCAAGGAATTGGACGTCCAGTACAAATCACGCATCGGCAACCTCGAGGATCTGGACCTGGCCAAGACCATCAGCGACTTCACCCTGGCACAGACGGCGCTGCAGTATTCCCAGCTCACCTTCCAGAAGGTCAGCGGCTTGTCGCTGTTCAACTACCTGTCGTAAGCGTCGCCGGAAGGTCAGGCGAAAACAGCCGGGCAAACCCGGCTGTTTGTCTTTATCAATATATCCCCCCGCTCAGATCGTGACCGGCTCGATCACGATGCCCGCGCGCAGGCCGTTGCCGACCTTGGGGTTGGGGAACAGGATGCGCTCGTTGCCGCCTTGCGCCTGGTAGCGCACGTCTTGATCCTCGGCGATCACGAAGCCGTCTTCCAGCAGGGTGAAGTTCTCGACCTGGTCGTGCAGGTGCAGGCGGAACGCGTCGCTGTGTTTGACCAGGTCGTACTTGGCGCGGAACAGCTGGAAGCGCTCGTTGGCAAACGGCGGCAGCGGTTCGCGTCGGCCGCTCAGCAGCCGGCGCAGCGCCTGGTCGATGCCTGCGAAGCGCGACAGGTCGTTCTCGCCGAAGGGACGGGCCTTGCCCAGCTCCAGCGTCAAGGAGTCGGCCTGGTGGTGGCGGCTGGTGTAATAGGTGAAGGTGGCGGCGGGCTGGCTGTGCAGCAGCACCGTGGTGATGTCGGCCGATTCCAGCCAGCACAGCTGCTCGCGGTTGTAGTCGCGCTCGTGCAGATAGGGGTAGATGGCGAAGCGCTCGAACACCGAACCGCGGATGGCCGTGTGCAGATCGTAGTGCAGCCGCCGACAGCCGGCCGGCGCGCGCTCGAAGAACGCCGCTGCCTCTTGTTCCAGCAGCGCGGCGCGTTGCGCTTCCCGGGTGGCGGGGTGCTTGGCGTGCTGGCCGTTGAACAGGCGGTTCATGTCGTAATCGAGGTAACGCTCGCCGGCCTGCATCGCCTCGGGGTTACCGAACATCAGCAGCACGTGCGCTGCGAGTGGCAGGTGTCCCTGCTGGATGTCGAGCAGGATGCCGTTGGCGACTTCGATTGGCGCCGTTTCGTTGCCGTGTACGCCGCAGGAAACCAGCACGCGGTCGGTGGCGTCGTTCAACTGTGACGGGATCAGTTCGAGAATGCCACGCTCATGCCAGCGTGCCGTCGCGCCGTTGGCCAGAGACCATTCGGGAGTCTCCGGGGGAAGGTTCTGCAGGGTGCTGGTCAGAAAATCGTAGGAAGGGGAGGGCAGGTTCATCGGGCAGGCATGTCGTGAAAAGGATGGCCCCATTTTTCACGAAAGTGTCGGCGCCGTCTGTAGTGATGCCGCAGAGATGAAGTTTGATGGCGTAATTGCGGAAATGCTTCAGTCGGCGTGGCAAGGGGGTGCAACCGGACGAGCGGAATCCTCTCACGATCTTGCTGCGCGCCCTGTCCCGGGCGTCCGGGCTGTGCCCCGGGCGGCATTGGGCGCGCGGCAGATCGTGGAGGGTTTTTCAGTCTAGCCAGGACGGTGCCCGTTGCTCGAGGAAGGCGGCGATGCCTTCCTGGCCCTCCGCACTGGTGCGGATCTGGGCGATCCGCTCGATGGTCGTCTCGATGGTGTCGGCGGTGATGGCCTTTCCCCCCAGTTCGCGCACCAGCAGCTTGGCTGCCGCCATCGCCTGCGGGCCGTTGAGCAGCACCTGGCGGCACATCTGCGCGACGGCCATATCCAGTTCTTCATCCTCCACCACCAGATGGATCAACCCCAGGCGCTTTGCCTTGCCGGCGTTGAAGCGTTCGGCGGTGATGAAGTAGCGCCGTGCCGCCCGCTCGCCGATGGCGCGCATCACGTATGGCGCGACGGCAGCTGGGATCACCCCCAGCTTGACGTCGGAGAAGCAGAACAGTGCCTCGGACACGCCGATGGCGACGTCGCAGCAGGCGAGCAGCCCGGCGCCGATGCCGAAGGCCGAGCCCTGTACCCGGGCGATGGTCGGCTTGGGACAGTTGTCGAGCGTGGTCAGCAGCTTGGCCAAGAGGCGGGCGTGTTGCCGGATTTCGTCCTGGTCGAAGCCGGCCATGCGCTGCATCCAGGCGTGGTCATGCCCTGCGCAAAAACTGATGCCTGCGGCCGCCAGCACGATGACGCGTACGCGCTGGTCGGCGATCAGGCTTTCCAGCGCCTCGGTGAAGCGGACGATCATGGCGTCGTCCAGCGCGTTGTGTAGTTCCGCCCGATTGAGGGTGATGGTGGCGATGCCCTTGTCGTCTACCGATTGCAGGATGGGATGCAGCATAGGGGAGTCTCCTTGTTATTGTGAGTCAGGGCGTGCAAAAGCGGAGAATCTCGTGCGCGAAGATATCCGGGGCCTCGATGTGCATGACGTGGCCGATGGCGGGCAGCACGTGCAGCGAGGCGCCGGGGATGCTGTTGGCAAGAATTTCCGACTGGTAGAGCGGTGTCAGGCGATCCTCGTTGCCGACGATGACGCGGGTGGGGACCCGTATCTCGGCAAGCCAGGTGCGGGCGTCGTGGCGCTTGACTCCAGCGATCAGGCAGGTGACCGCGGGCCAGTCGACCATGCCGGCGATCATCTTCAACTCCTGAAGCTGGGCGGCATTGCCGACCAGGAAGCGGCTGGAGAAGAACCACGGGATGCTCACGTCGTAGCGCAGGTCGAGGCCGCCGGACGCTTCCGCCGCGATCCAGCTGTCGCTGATGCGGGCGTTGACCTCGTCCGACCAGGCCAGGGTCGAGGCCAGGAGCAGCCGGTCGATGCATTCCGGGTGACGGTGAGCGAAGTACTGGGCCACCATGCCGCCGTAGGACAGGCCGGCCAGGTGCACCTTGTCGATCGACAACTGCTGCAGCAGATGCCAGGCCAATTCCGCCTGTTGCTCCAGCAGGTAGACGTCGGCCTCCGGCTTGTCGCTCAGGCCCTGGCCGAGGAAGTCGAGGCGGAGCAGGCGGTAATGCGCCTCCAGCGGCGGCGCCATCATCGTCCACGCGGCGGTGGACATGGTGATGCCGTTGAACAGCACCAGCGTCTTGTCGCCGTGGCCGCTCAGTTCGTAATAGATGCGATGTCCGTTCAGTGTGGCATGAGGCATGACAGTGCTTCCCACTGGCGTTATCCAGATTTCATTCTATTCCCAAGATTCGGCCGATGACCAGTTGCAATGCTGGCGGGAGGGGGCGGTCGGCGTGACGAGGTGCGTGCCAGGGGGAGGGTATCTGCATCGGGAATAATCAGATGGCCATCGTCACGATCCTGTCATCGTTTAACGTTATATTGCACGGCTGTTAAAAAAGCAGTTGCGCCAGGAAGGCGTTTCATTATGTCGGCTTGCGATCTCTCCCTCTGCCATCAACTGGATGTCATCATCAACGAGCGCCGTCTGTTGCCCGTTTTCCAGCCCATCGTTGACATGGAGGAGGGCAGCATCCTGGGCTACGAGGGCTTGATCCGCGGGCCGTCCAACAGCCCGCTGCACTCGCCGGTGAGCCTGTTCGCCGCGGCGGAACAATGCCGCTCGCTGGTGGCGCTGGACCGCGCCTGCCGCCGGGTCACGGCCGAGGCCTTTGTCGAGCATCAACTGCCCGGCTGCCTGTTCCTCAATATCAGCCCGCAAGCCCTGCTGGCGCCGGAGCACAAGCCGGGCGAGACGCTGGCCTATCTCAACATGCTGGGTCTGCCCAGCGAGTGCATCGTCATCGAACTGACCGAAACCCACCCCGATGCCAGCTACCAGGCGTTGCGCGAGGCCGCCAGCCATTACCGCAACAGCGGCTTTCGCATCGCATTGGATGACCTGGGCGAGGGCTTCTCCAACATGCGGCTGTGGTCGGAGCTGCGCCCCGACGTGGTCAAGCTCGACAAGCATTTCGTTCAGGACATCCAGCATGACCCGCTCAAGGAGCAGTTCGTGCGCTCGATGGTCGACATCGCGCGCCAGTCCGGTGCGCTGCTGGTGGCCGAGGGTATCGAGACCGTGGCCGAGTTGCGTGTGTTGCGCCGGCTGGGGGTGCGCTACGGGCAGGGCTATCTGTTCGCCCGGCCGGCGCCGCTGCCGGCACGCGAGGTGCCGTCCGAGGTGCGCTCCCTGCTGTACGCCGACGCGCGAGAGCGGTTGGGCGGGCCGCGCCAGGCAATAGCGCGCGATCTGCTGGTCGAGGTCATGCCGCTGGAGCAGACGGTGGCGAACGAGGTTGCTTACCGCTTGTTCGCCGAATCGCCGGAACGCTTCGCCATTCCGGTGGTGAATGAGGGGGTGCCGGTGGGGCTGCTGCGGCGGCATGACTTCCTGGAAAGCTTTTCCCGCCCCTTCAACCGCGAGCTGTACGGCAAGAAGCCGTGCCGCACGCTGATGGACAAGGAGCCGCTGATCGTCGGCGCCGAGATGGGGGTGCAGGAGCTGTCCAGCCTGGTGGTGGCGGCCGAACGCCGGCATCTGATCGATGGCTTCATCATCACCGAGAACGGCCGCTACCTCGGCATGGGCACCGGTTTCGACCTGATGCGCAAGATCACCGAGATGCAGATCTCGGCGGCGCGCTACGCCAACCCGCTGACCGGCCTGCCAGGCAACGTGCCGATCTCCGAATCCATCGACCGCCTGCTCGACAGCGGCGAGCCTTTCGTCGTCGCCTACGCCGACCTTGACCATTTCAAGCCGTTCAACGATCTCTACGGCTACGCCGCCGGAGACGACCTGATCCGTCTGCTGGGGAATCTGCTGCAGCAGGTGGCCGATCCGGCCCGCGACCTCGTCGGGCACATCGGTGGCGACGACTTCGTGCTGCTGATGCAGAGCGAGGGCTGGGAGGCGCGGCTGATGGAGGTGATCGCTTCCTTCGACCGTCAGGTCCAGGCGCATTTCGACGAGGTGCACCGCGAGACGAATGGCTTCGAGGTGACGGCGCGCAACGGCGAGCTGGCCTTCTTCCCGTTGACCAGTGTGTCGATCGGCGTGCTCCCCGCCGGCAGCGGGCAATTCCTGTCTCATCACGAGGTGTCGCTGGCCGTGGCCGATGCCAAGAAGATGGCCAAGAAGCAGCTCGGCAGCAGCCTGTTCATCGAGCGGCGGGGCCGTGGCAAGCCCTGAGCGATGTGCTTGATAGTTAAACAAGACCGACCGGCGCTCGCCGGTTTTTTATTTCACCATGACTCCAGCCCGGCACTTCGCTGGACTACGCCAAGGCTAGATACAGCAGGTTTATCAATAACTTAGGCGAGTTCATCATATGCCGGTGCTTTCTGAAACTTGACCCGACTTCCTGTCTGCTGGCCCCTAGAAGGCTCCTGGGAACCGGGTCTTTCCGAGGAGTCATCGTGGCAAAAATCAAGCTCACCAAGTCCGCTGTCGATGCGGCACAACCACAGGCGCAGGCCGTCGAACTCCGGGATACGCTGGTACCCGGCTTCTTGTGCAAGATTACCCCGTCGGGCCGCAAGGTGTTCATGCTCCAGTACCGGACGAACGCCGGCGAGCGCCGCAAGCCTGCCTTGGGCCAGTACGGGGAACTGACCGTCGACCAGGCCCGCTCGCTCGCACAGGAATGGCTGGCCCAGGTACGCCGGGGTGGTGATCCCGGCGCAGCCAAGGCGGAAGCTCGCAAAGCGCCCACCGTCGAGGAGTTGTGCAAGAAGTTCATGGAGGATCACTCCAAAAAGCGCAACAAGCCCAGCACCCGAGTCGGCTATCAAGGCGTCATCGACCGCTGCATCATCCCGCTGCTGGGTCGCAAGAAGGTCCACGACGTGAAGCGCCCTGACATTGCCGGGCTGATGGAAAAGCTTTCGTACAAGCAGACCGAGGCGAACAAAGCGTTTAGTATCCTGCGCAAGATGTTCAACTTGGCTGAGGTGTGGGGCTATCGACCTGACGGTACCAATCCTTGCCGCCATGTCCCGATGTTCCCTGCCGGCAAGTCCACCCACCTCATCAGCGACGAGGACATGGGCAAGCTGTTCCGGCAGCTTGACAAAATCGAGGCCGAGGGACTGGAGAACTACGTCATCCCGTTGGCGATCCGCCTGCAATTCGAGTTTGCCGGCCGCCGTGGCGAAATCGTCTCGCTCGAATGGGAATGGATCGATCTGGAAAACCGCCGCGTCGTCTGGCCCGACAGCAAGACCGGCGGCATGTCCAAGCCCATAAGCGAGGAAGCCTACCGGCTGCTTTCGACAGCGCCGAGGCAGGAAGGTGGGGTAGCCTGATTCCCGCGGACAGTTCCGATTGTTACCATTGACAATCGGGAGTGTGAAATGAAGACCAGAAAGACATATCCAGTAGAGTTCCGTTCTGAGGCGGTAAAGCTGGTACTTGAGCAAGGGCTCAGCCTTGAAGGGGCGGCCAGGCGGCTGGGTATCCCCAAGGGTACATTGGCTAACTGGGTTGTAGCGGCGAGGTCTGGCGGTGACCAACCGGCGCCGGGGGCGCGCAGTGTCACGGAGCTGGAAGCAGAGAACGCCAAGCTGCGCAAGGAGTTGGCAGAGGCACGCCTGGAGCGAGACGTCATAAAAAAAGCTGCAGCGTACTTTGCTCAGGCATCACTGCCCGGTACGCGTGGATAGAAGAGCACCGAAACCTATTCCCGGTGGTGGTGGCCTGCCGGGTTCTAGCGGTGTCCCGTGCTGGGTACTATGGCTGGCGTGGACGTTCTCCATCTGAGCGAGAACAAGAGGACGAGCGGCTGAAAGTGGCGATCCGGGCGGCACATGCCAAAACACGGGAAACCTATGGCGTACGCCGTTTGCAGCCAGAACTGGCGGCGATGGGCTTTGAGGCCGGGCGTGATCGCATCGACCGTTTACGACGCCAGATAGGCATCCGGTGCCGGCAGAAGCGCAAGTTCAAGGCGACCACCAATTCGGCCCACTCGTTGCCGGTCGCGGAGAATGTCTTGGGTCAGGTGTTCGAGCCGACCCGCCCGAATCAGGTCTGGACGGGTGATATAACGTACATCCCGACGGACGAGGGCTGGCTGTACCTAGCGGCACTGAAGGATGTGTTTAGCTGCGAGATCGTTGGCTATGCGATGGGCGCGCGGATGACGACCGAACTGGTCAGCAAGGCGCTGTTCCGGGCGGTCCAGCACCAGCGGCCGCCGGCCGGCTTGATCCACCATACGGATCGTGGCAGCCAATACTGCGCCAAGGCCTACGGGGATTTGCTGACGCAGTTCAGGATGCATAGCTCGATGTCACGCAAGGGGAACTGTTTCGACAATGCGCCGATAGAGAGCTTCTGGGGAACGTTGAAGAACGAGCTCGTCCACCATCGCCGTTACGCAACGCGGGCGGAGGCGGAGGCATCGATCAGGGAGTACATCGAAATCTTCTATAACCGCCAACGCCGTCACTCGCGGCTTGGCTACTTGGCGCCGGCTGAATTTACCCGGAGGTACTGGAATTCAGCCAAGGCCGCTTGAATCGGAGCTGTCCGCTCTTGCCAGGACACCCCAGTACCCCTGTCGCAGCAGATCAAAGGGCTGCACGACGATCTGTACGACATAGGATTTGCCCAGTTGGATGAGACTGGTGACGGACTTATTGTGGAACCCGTATGGCATGACCCATTGATGGTGGCAGTTCCCGCACGTCACCCCTTACTGGCCTACAAGCATGTGCCTCTGGATGAAGTGCTGCGCTACCCCTTGGCACTCGCGGATTCGAACACATGCGAGGGACACGCACGTCAAATCGAACGCGTGCTGCGCCAAGTAAACCAGGAGCCGCTGATCGCCGAACGAGTCGCATCTTTCGACTTGATGATGGCGTTGGTGTCCGCTGGCTTTGCGCTGGGACTGGCTGGCGCTTCTCATATAGCTCCGAACCGAGACCTAAGTGTCGTAGCACGACCTCTGGCCGGTGGCCCTCACATGCTCACGACTTACCTTCTGCGTGTGGGGGCGGAACCGTCGGACGTTCTGGCCCGCTTCATCGAACGGGTCTATGCCGTTGAACCACCAAATGGAAAAACATCTGCTGCACGAGTGAAACCAGATCCGTCGGAGGAAATCGAGCCATGAAGAAGATCATCCCGCTTTTGCTTGCCGCAATACTGGTAGCTTGCGGCAAATCCGAACCGATCGCGACGACCAGTACGTACAGTCCGACCGAAACGGTCGACTCGCTCACCGCTAATCCAGAGCGATTGAAGGCATTGCGCCAGCAGTGCAAGACCGACCGTGCGAAGCTCGGCGACGAACTCTGTAATCGAGTCGCCGAAGCGACGAACCGACGTTTTCTTGGCGACGGCAAAACACCCTATACGCCGCCAAAGGAACCTCCCAAGTTTTGATTTGGGGCGACTCGCAAAAAAACTGCATTTATTTTCTCGATACGCCGTAGCGCGCCATCGCCTGCGGCGTTTTTATTGGCTTTCCCCCTACTTGAATTAATGCTTTCTGAGGCATCTTTGTCCCGATAACGGTCTTTGACCGGCCTTGTTCTGACCACGATCCTGATGACAACGGCACGTCTTCGTGCCTTTTGCCACATGGGAGAAATCGGAGGCCAGAATGCAAGGTCAAGGTGTGCTGTTCGGGCAGATCGCCGTTGTTTTCGGCATTGTGATCGCCGGTGTGTGGAGTGCCACACAATGGACCGCCGCCGTCCTGGGCTATCAACTACGCCTTGGCTCGCCCTGGTTCGATTTCTTCGGCACGCCGGTCTATCACCCCTGGCGGCTGTTCGAGTGGTGGTTCTTCTTCGATGCCTACGCGCCGCATGTCTTCGACATCGGTGGCGCGATCGCGGGCGCCAGTGGTTTGGTCGCCGTGCTGGTTGCCATCGGTATGTCGGTGTGGCGTTCGCGGCAATCGAAACTGGTCACGACCTATGGCTCTGCGCGCTGGGCCGATGCTGCGGACATACGCAAAGCCGGGCTGAATCAGCCAACCGGCGTTTTTCTCGGGCTGCATGACGGCCAGTACCTGCGGCACGAAGGACCGGAACACGTCCTGACCTTTGCTCCGACGCGCTCTGGCAAGGGCGTCGGTCTCGTGGTGCCAACGCTTCTTTCCTGGCCCGCGTCCACCGTGGTCCACGACATCAAGGGCGAGAATTGGTCCATCACCGCCGGCTGGCGTTCGCGCTTTTCGCACTGCCTGCTGTTCAACCCCACCGATCCCAAGTCGGCCGCCTACAACCCGCTGCTGGAGGTCCGGCGCGGCGCGCATGAAGTGCGCGACGTGCAGAACATCGCCGACATCCTGGTGGACCCGGAAGGCGCGCTGGAGCGCCGCAACCATTGGGAAAAGACTTCGCACGCCTTACTGGTCGGCGCCATCCTCCACGTCCTCTATGCCGGCGAGGACAAGACGCTACGCGGCGTCGCCAACTTCCTGTCCGACCCGGCATGCCCGTTCGAGCTGACGTTGCATCGGATGATGACGACGCGGCACCTCGGTGACACGCCTCATCCTGTCGTTGCCTCGGCCGCACGCGAAGTGCTCAACAAGAGCGACAACGAGCGTTCGGGCGTGCTGTCCACGGCCATGTCCTTCCTCGGCCTGTACCGCGACCCCACGGTGGCCGAAGTCACCTCGCGTTGCGACTGGCGCATCGCCGACCTGATTTCGGCAGAGCATCCGGTATCGCTGTACCTGGTTGTGCCGCCTTCGGACATCAGCCGCACCAAGCCGCTAGTGCGGCTGATCCTCAACCAGATCGGCCGGCGCCTGACCGAATCGCTGGACGGCAGCGACGGCATCGCACGCCGCCACAAGCTGCTGTTGATGCTCGACGAGTTCCCGGCCCTTGGCCGACTCGATTTCTTCGAAACGGCCCTGGCATTCATGGCCGGCTATGGCATTCGCAGCTTCCTGATCGCGCAGTCGCTCAACCAGATCGACAAGGCCTACGGCCAGAACCATTCCATCCTCGACAACTGCCATGTGCGGGTGACGTTCGCCACCAACGATGAACGCACCGCCAAGCGCATCTCCGAAACGCTCGGCACCGCCACCGAGCTGCGCGCGCAGCGCAACTACGCCGGGCACCGGCTCGCACCGTGGCTGGGGCACCTGATGGTGTCGCGGCAAGAGACTGCGCGGCCACTGCTCACCCCAGGCGAGGTGATGCAGCTTCCGCCCGACGAGGCCGTGGTGATGGTGTCCAGCGTGGCGCCGATCAGGGCCAAGAAGCTGCGCTACTACGCCGACGCGAACTTCAAGCGGCGCGTACTGCCGCCGCCCGCGCTCGCGGCGGGGCGCTACGCCGATGCACCGCCTCGGCAGCCTGACGACTGGAGTGGTCTGGCGATCCCCTCCGTACCAATCGCACCCGTCTGCACGGCCTCGACCGACGGCGAAGCCGGCAACACCGATGACGGTGGACCGCGCCGTCAGCCAGAGCTATCCGAAGTCGCCGAGTACCACCCCGAACAGGAACCTGCCAGCAACGACCTGGCGCTGCTCGATGACGACGACTTGCCGCTGCCGCTTCCCCGCCAGCTCGACCCGGCCATGCAACGCACGGCCCGGCTGGCATCCCTCGATCCTGACGACGGAATCCAGCTATGAGCCAATACCGCCTCAACCTGTTCATTCCGCCCGAACATGCCAAGCGCCTGGACGAGCTGGCTGCCAAGAAAGGCGTGTCCAAGTCGTCCATCGTCGCGGCGGCGCTGGCGTCCTGGTTGTCGCCCGATGCGGGCGATCAGCGCGAGGCGGCCATCGCCAAGCGACTGGACCGGCTGTCGCGGCAGTTCGAGCGGCTGGAGCGCGATCAGAACATCGAGATCGAGACGCTGGCGCTATTTGTTCGCTACTTCCTGACCGTCAGCACGCCGGTTCCCGAGGCTCACCAGGAAGCGGCCCGCGCCCAAGGCAAGGCGCGCTTCGAGCAGTTCGTCGAACAGCTCGGCCGTCACCTGTTGCGTGGGCGCAGTCTGGTGCGCGACGTGGTGGAGGAGCTTCAACCCGATTCTGCGCGACTGGACGAAGCGGCGGCGCAGGTTGAAGTCCAGGAGCGCGCCTCATGAGCGCGCAACCCGAGTCCTTTACCACCACATTGCTCGACCGCCGCATCCGCATGCTGCGCACGGCCATGGGGCCAGTGATCGCCGCCGCGCTGGAAGACCCGGACGTGGTGGAAATCATGCTCAATCCCGACCGGTCACTGTGGGTGGATCGCCTATCCTCCGGCCGCGCACCGCTGGGCGTGGAACTGTCCGAGGAGGATGGCGAGCGGATCATCCGGCTGGTCGCGGCGCACATCGGCGCCGAAGTGCATCGCGGCCAACCGCTTCTGACTGCCGAACTGCCCGAGACAGGCGAACGCTTCGAGGGCATCCTACCGCCCGCTGCACCGGGGCCTGCCTTCGCGCTGCGCAAGCGGGCTGTGAACATCATCGGCCTGAATCGCTATGTGGCCGACGGCATTCTGTCCGCACCACAGGCCGAGTTCCTTCGCCATGCGGTGCGGGAGCGGCAGAACATCCTGATCGCCGGTGGCACCAGCACCGGAAAAACCACGCTGGCGAATGCTTTGCTCGCCGAGATCGCCGTCACCGGCGACCGCGTACTGGTGCTCGAAGACACCATAGAGCTGCAATGCGCCGCGCGCGACCATGTGCCGCTGCGCACGCGCGCAGGCGTGGTCTCCATGACCGAGCTGGTGCGCGCCACGATGCGGTTGCGCCCCGACCGCGTGGTGGTCGGCGAGGTTCGCGGCGGCGAGGCCCTGGATCTCATCAAGGTATGGGGCACCGGCCACCCCGGCGGTATCGCCACCATCCACGCCGGTTCCGCGCTGGGCGCGTTGCTGCGCCTGGAACAGTTGGTTCTCGAAGTCGCGGTGAATCCGCCGCGCGCACTGATTGCCGAGGCGGTGAACGTCGTCGTGTTCATCGTCGGCCGTGGCCACAAACGCCGTATCGAAACCATCGCCCGTGTCGCCGGCTTCGACGGCGCGGGCTATCGCCTGGCGGACGTGCTGGAAACGCCGTTTCCAGAACTGCTGCCGCTGTCTTCCGACATTCCTTCCCTGTCCCTCAACCACTCTGGAGAACTGCCATGACGCACGCCCATGCTTTCCGCTTTTCCGTAAATCCGGCTTCGATCCGCGCTCACCTGCGCCGTCTGGCCGAGCCTGCGCATCACGGCCTGCTGCTGGCAGCCGCGATGCTGACGATGGCCGGCACCGCGAAGGCGGCCGGTTCCTCGATGCCCTGGGAAGGGCCGCTGCAATCCATCCTCGACTCCATCCAGGGGCCGGTGGCCCGGATCATCGCGGTCATCATCATCATTTCGACAGGTCTGGCGCTGGCGTTCGGCGACACGTCGGGGGGCTTTCGCAAGCTGATCCAGATCGTCTTTGGTCTGTCCATCGCCTTCGCCGCGTCCTCGTTCTTCCTGTCGTTCTTCAGCTTCTCCGGTGGTGCCGTCGTATGAGCACGGCCACCGACCTGCCGGGCTTCGAAGTGCCACTGCACCGCTCGCTGACCGAGCCGATCCTGCTGGGCGGCGCGCCGCGCACCGTGGCGATCGCCAACGGCACCTTGGCCGCCGCTGTTGGGCTGGGCCTGCAAATGTGGATTCCCGGGCTGGCGCTCTGGATCGCCGGCCACGCGCTCGCCGTTTGGGGGGCGCGCGTCGATGCGCAGTTCATGCAGGTGTTCGCCCGCCACATCAAGCACAAGCCGCTGCTGGACGTGTGAGGACCGCGCCATGATGAACTTCGCCGAATACCGCCAGCGCCCAGCCTTGTTGGCCGACTGGCTGCCGTGGGCCGGTCTGGTCGCGCCGGGTGTCGTGCTGAACAAGGATGGAAGTTTCCAGCGCACGGCGCGCTTTCGTGGGCCGGACCTGGACAGTGCCACACAGGGCGAGCTGATTGCCACCACGGCGCGGCTGAACAACGCGCTGCGCCGACTGGGCTCGGGCTGGGCGCTGTTTATTGAAGCCGAACGCCGGCCGGCGGCGGACTATCCGCACTCGACCTTTCCCGAACCGTTGTCCTGGCTGGTGGACGAGGAGCGCCGCGCGACCTTCGAGGACTCCGGCCACCACTTCGAGAGCGGCTATCACCTCACGCTCGCCTACCTGCCGCCGGAAGAATCCCGCGCCCGCGCGACCAAGCTGCTGTACGAGAACACACCCAGCGTCGGCGTGGACTGGCGCGAACGCCTCGCGGCCTTCATCGCCGAAACCGACCGCATCTACGACCTGCTCGATGGCGTGATGCCGGAGATCGCCTGGCTGGACGATGGCGCAACGCTGACCTACCTGCACGCGACCGTCTCGGCGCGGCGCTATTCGCTGGCGGTGCCGGAAGTGCCGTTCCATCTTGATGCGCTGCTGGCCGATGCGCCGCTGATCGGCGGCCTGGCGCCCATGCTGGGCGACCAGCACCTGCGCGTGGTGACGGTGCGTGGCTTTCCGACCTCGACCTGGCCGGGGATTCTGGACGACCTCAACCGCTTGGGCTTCGCCTACCGCTGGAGCACGCGCTTCCTCTGCATGGACAAGGCCGAGGCCGAGAAGGAGCTGGGCCGCCTGCGCCGGCAATGGTTCGCCAAGCGCAAGAACGTCCTCGCGCTGCTGCGCGAGTCGATCTTCCAGCAGGAATCGCCGCTGGTCGATACCGACGCCAGCAACAAGGCCGGCGACGCCGATGCGGCCCTGCAGGAGCTGGGCAGCGATCAGGTCGCCTTCGGCTACGTCACCGCGACCGTGACGGTGCTCGATGCCGATGCCGACATGGCCGACGAGAAGCTGCGCCATGTGGAGCGCGTCATCCAGGGCCGTGGCTTCGTGACCATCCCGGAAACGCTGAACGCGGTGGAGGCGTGGCTGTCGTCAGTGCCGGGCAATGCCTACGCCAACGTGCGCCAGCCCATCGTCTCAACGCTGAATCTCGCGCACCTGATCCCGGTGTCGGCGGTGTGGGCCGGACCCGAGAAGAACGAGCACCTCGACGGCCCGCCGTTGATCGTCACGCGCACCGAAGGCGCGACACCGTTCCGGCTGGTCACGCACATCGGTGACGTGGGGCATACGCTGGTGGCTGGCCCGACCGGCATGGGCAAGTCGGTGCTGCTCGCCACGCTGGCGATGCAGTTCCGCCGCTATCCCGGCTCACGCATCTTCGCCTTCGACATGGGACGCTCGATGCGCGCCACCATTCTTGGCCTGGGCGGCGAGCACTACGACCTGGGTGCCGACGGTTCGATCGCTTTTCAACCGCTCGCGCGCATCGACCGGGAAGGCTATCGCACCTGGGCGACCGAATGGGTTGAAGGTCGCCTGCGGCACGAGGGGATCAGCGTCGGCCCGGACGAGAAAGCGGCCATCTGGTCGGCGCTGGTCAGTCTCGCGGGCGCGCCCGTGGAGCAGCGCACGCTCACTGGCCTGTCGGTGCTGCTGCAATCCAACGCGCTGCGCCAGGCGCTCGCACCCTACGTGCTGGGCGGCGCACACGGCAAGCTGCTGGACGCCGACCGCGACCGGCTGGGTGCTGCGGACGTGCAGTGCTTCGAGATGGAAGAGCTGATGCACAGCAAGGCGGCGGTGCTGGCCGTGCTGGGTTATCTGTTCGCGCGCTTCGATGAGCGTTTCGACGGCGCGCCGACGCTGCTGATCCTCGACGAGGCCTGGCTGTTCCTGGACGACCCGGTGTTCGCGGCGCGCCTTCGCCAATGGCTCAAGACGCTGCGCAAGAAGAACGTCAGCGTCATCTTCGCCACGCAGTCGCTCGCCGACATCAAGGACTCGACCATCGCGCCCGCGATCATCGAAAGCTGCGCCAGCCGCATCTTCCTGCCGAATCCGCAGGCCACCGAGCCGCAGATTCGCACGATCTACGAAGGCTTCGGGCTGAATGCCCGGCAAATCGAGATCGTCGCCACCGCCCAGCCCAAGCGCGACTACTACTACCAGTCGCGTCTGGGCAACCGCCTGTTCGACCTGGACCTCGGGCCGGTCACGCTCGCCTTTGCAGGCGCTTCGACGCCGCAGGACCAACGCGCCATCGACAGCGTGCTGCGCGATGCCGAAACACCGGGCTTCGCCGGCGCCTGGCTGCGTCATCGCGGCCTCGATTGGGCGGCCGACCTGTTGCCGTCCGCTCCCTCGGCCGCGTCCTTCCTTGCTTCTCAACTTCCGGAGGTTTCACCATGAAGAAACGTCTTCTTGCCGTCGCTGTTGCCGCCTTGATCGGTGCCATGCCCGTCGCACACGCGCAATGGGTCGTCATCGACCCCACGAATCTGGCCCAGAACATCCTGACTGCCGCGCACACGCTGGAGCAGATCAACAACCAGATCAAGCAACTCCAGAACGAAGCGCAGTCCTTGATGAACGAGGCTCGCAACCTCGCGAGCCTGCCGTTCAACGTGGTCAATCGTCTGCGGTCGAACCTGGACACCACGCGCCAACTGATCGCCCAGGCTCGGGGGCTGGCCTTCGATATCCAGAACATGGACCAGCAGTTCGCGCAACAGTACCCGGAGCAGTACGCCGCCACCGTGAGCGGCAACCAGATGTTCCAGGACGCACACCAGCGCTGGCAAAACACGCTCCAGGGCTTGCAGACCGCCATGCGCATGCAGGCGCAAGTGTCGCAGAACCTGAGCCAGGATGAGGGCGTGCTGGCCGATCTGGTCGACCAGAGTCAATCGGCCACTGGCGCCTTGCAGGCGATGCAGGCCACCAATCAGCTCCTGGCCCTGCAAGCCAAGCAGTCCATCCAGACCCAGCAGCTCCAGCTCACGCAGGGTCGCGCGGCCTCGCTGGAACTGGCTCGGCAAGCCGCCGCCGTCGAGCGTGGACGCGAGGTGACGCGCCGCTTCATCGGCGGTGGCACGGCGTACACGCCGCAATCCGTGAACTTCTACGGCAACTGACGGATGCGGCCATGAACGACGTTTCCGTCATCGACCGTTTCCTCAATGTCTTCTCCACGTACATCGATTCGGGGTTCGGCCTGCTGCACGGTGAAGTCGCTTTCCTGACCGCGACGCTGGTGGCGATAGACATGACCCTGGCTGGTCTCTACTGGGCACTGGGTCATGCCACCGGCCAGGGCGAAGACGTGATGGCCAAGCTCCTGCGCAAGGTGCTCTACGTCGGCGCCTTCGCCTACATCATCGGCAACTTCAACTGGCTCTCGGGCATCGTGTTCCGGTCCTTCGCAGGCCTGGGCCTGACGGCTTCCGGTTCGACCTTGACCATGGCGACCTTCCTGCAGCCGGGGCGCCTTGCCAAGACCGGCATCGACGCCGCTGCGCCCATCCTGCAGCAGATCAGCGAGATGGCCGGGTTCCCGGAGGTGTTCATCAACATCGCGCCCATCGTCGTGATGTTCCTCGCCTGGCTGATCGTCATCATCAGCTTCTTCGTGCTGGCGGTGCAGCTCTTCGTCACGCTGATCGAGTTCAAGCTGACCACGCTCGCCGGCTTCGTACTGGTGCCGTTCGCGCTCTGGAACAAGACCGCTTTCCTCGCCGAGAAGGTGCTCGGCAACGTGGTGTCGTCGGGCATCAAGGTGCTGGTGCTGGCCGTGATCGTGGGTATTGGAACGGGGCTGTTCGCCGAGTTTCAGGTCACACCCAGTGAACCCTCCGTCGACCATGCACTGGTGGTGATGCTGGCCTCGCTCGCCATGCTGGCACTCGGCATCTTCGGCCCCGGCATCGCCACCGGCCTGGTGTCCGGTGCGCCGCAGCTTGGCGCGGGTGCAATGGCCGGTGCAGCGATGGGTGCAGCCGGTACGGCCGTTGCGGTCGGTGCCGCCGCAACCGGCGTCGGCAGCGCAGTGGTGGCCGGGGCGCGCATGGCACCGGCTGCCGCCAAGATGGCCGCCAGCGGCGCGCGTGCCGCTGCCTCGACCGCAGGCAGCGCGCGCTCGGCCTATCAAGCGGGTTCTGCAGCAGCGGGCGGTGGTTTCAAGGGCGCCGCTGCCGGCGTGGGCAACGTTGCCAAGACCGGTGCGCAAGCTGTTGGGCAAAAGGCCGCCGCCGGGATGCGCTCGCTCAAGGAGCGCGCGGCATCTGCTTTCCGTTCCGACGAGGCGGGGCCGGCATCTGGAGGCGCCGCCGCATCAGGCCAATCCACCGCCAGCGAAGCCAATTCCGGCAGTGCCGACCCGCAGCAACAGGCACAACCCGCCTGGGCCAAGCGCCTGCATCGCCGCCAGCAGATCAGCCATGCCGCCACGACCGCCGCCCACACGCTGCGTGGAGGCGACGGTGGCAGTTCGAGCAGCGGCCCGAGTTTGCACAGTTCCGACGATTGAAGCCATTCATAAGGAGAACAAACCATGCGATTCAAACGACCGCAGGTGCGCTATGCCGATACGCCGCAGCCTGCCACTCCCTACCAATCCGCAGCCCAGGTGTGGGACGAGCGCATCGGCTCGGCCCGCGTACAGGCGAAGAACTGGCGGCTGATGGCTTTCGGCTGCTTGTCGCTCGCGTTGCTGATGGCGGGCGGCCTGGTGTGGCGCTCGGCGCAGTCCATCGTCACGCCCTACGTGGTGGAAGTGGATCAGGTCGGCCAGATGCGGGCGGTCGGCGAGGCCGCCACACCTTACCGACCGAACGATGCGCAGGTCGCTTATCACTTGGCGCACTTTGTCGTGCTAGTTCGTTCGTTGTCGATCGATCCCATCGTCGTGCGGCAGAACTGGCTCGACGCCTACGACTACACCACCGATCGCGGCGCAGGCGTGCTCAACGAGTACGCGCGTACCCATGACCCGTTTGCCCGCGTCGGTAAGGAGTCGGTCACGGTACAGATCACCAGCGTCGTGCGCGCCAGCGATGCGTCTTTCAACGTGCGCTGGACCGAGCAGCGCTTCGTCAACGGCGCACCGGCCGGCACCGAACGCTGGAACGCCGTGATTTCCACCGTCCTGCAAACCCCGCGCACCGAGCAGCGGTTGCGCAAGAACCCTCTGGGCATCTACGTCAACGGCCTGTCGTGGAGCCGCGAACTCGATGCCACCGAAGGAGCCAAGCCATGAACCAGTCTTTCCGCATTTACGCTTTCGTGTTGACGCTTGCATCCCTGTCGGGCTGCGCCACGCAGGGCACGCCGCCACCAGCCATCTCGCTCGATGAGCCAGTGCAGGCCCAGCCGCTGCCCGAACCGCCCAAGCCGATTGAGGTGGTGGAGGTGCCGAAGGTGCTGCCGATGCCGGCGCAGATGAATCCTTTGCCTGAGAGCATCGAGGTCAAGACTGCACCTGAACCCGCCGATGAAAAGCTGCGGGTATCGCGTGCCAACGCCGAGGCGCGCATTGCGCCCACGCGCGAGGGCTACGTCAACGCCATCCAGGTCTGGCCCTTCACGGACGGTGCGCTGTATCAGGTCTATGCGGCGCCGGGGCGGGTAACTGTGATTTCTCTCCAACCCGGCGAGGAACTGGTGACGGTTGCCGCTGGCGACACGGTACGCTGGATCGTCGGTGACACCTCCAGCGGCACAGGCGACGCGTTGCGTGTCAGCGTATTGGTCAAGCCGATCCGCTCGGGGCTCAAAACCAATCTGGTCATCACCAGCAGTCGGCGCACCTACCTGATCGAGCTGACCTCGACCGAACGCGCCTGGATGGCTTCGGTGTCGTGGGAATACCCGAAAGATCGGATGCTGGCCCTGCAACGTCAGGCGCAGGCCGCGCAGGCGACTGCACCGATCGATGCCGGCCTGTCGCTGGAGAAGATTCGCTTCCGCTACGCCATCAGCGGCAGCACGCCGCCATGGAAGCCGCTGCGCGCCTTCGACGACGGCGAAAAGGTCTATATCCAGTTCCCGCCAGGCATCGCCCAAGGCGAACTGCCGCCGCTGTTCGTGATCGGCGCTCAAGGCGACGGGCAACTGGTGAACTATCGTTTCCGTCCGCCGTACTACATCGTGGATCGGCTGTTCGGTGCGGCCGAACTGCGCCTGGGCGGTGGAAAGGGAAGCGATGGGGGCGAAGTGGTGCGCATTGAGCGCACGGATGGAATCGTGGGCGCAGCGCGGGGGAACTGACCATGAGCCAGAACGATACCCCTGACATGCCCATTCCCGACCCCGCCCCAAAGGTCGCGCCAGAGAACGTGGCGTTGCGAGCCCAGCCGCGTCCGGTGACACGCTTGAACCGGCGCACATTGGCGATCCTGGCCGGTGGCCTCGCCGTAGCCGTGTTGGGCGCGACCATGTGGTCGCTGCAACCGCGCAAGCGCAGTGCAGGCGAACAGGCCGAGCTTTACAACGTGGATCGCGTTTCGCGCTCGGAAGGACTTGACCAGCTTCCGACCGATTACTCCAAGCTGCCGCGGGCTTTGCCTCCACAAGTCCCCGAGCTAGGGCCGCCGCTGCCGGGCGACTTGGGACCTGCCATCGTGAAATCGCAGCAGCCAGTAACACCCACCTACACGCCGCCTGGCCACGCTCCGGCGAATGCCGAGCACGACGCACAGCGCAAGGAGGCGGAAGCGGCGGCAGGAGCATCGGTATTCTTCCGTTCCAGCAACCAGCGCGCTGCTGCCGCGCCGACGCAGGTGGCTGCAGCCAGTCCTGCGTCTGGCCTTGCGGGCTTTGATCCGATGGCCGCAGGACCAGCCTCGACGGCAGCACAGCCGGCCGATCCGACCGCCGTGCAGAACCGGCAGGACCAGAAAGAGGCGTTCCTGAAAGCCGGAACTACGGAAACCCGCAATTCCGGGAACCTGAAAATGCCAACTTCGCCGTACCAGGTGATGGCAGGGACGGTGATCGCGGGCGCGCTGGTTACGGGCATCAAGTCCGATCTGCCGGGCGACGTGATCGCCACGGTGACAGAGCCGGTCTATGACACGGCCACGGGTAAGTTTGTACTGATCCCACAGGGTTCACGCATCCTCGGCCGCTACAACAGCCAGGTGAGCTACGGGCAAAGCCGGGCACAGGTGGTATGGAACCGAATCATTCTGCCCGACACGTTTTCGCTGACGCTGGACAACCTGGCTGGTGCCGACCCGGCCGGCAACTCTGGACTGGAGGATGGCGTTGATTGGCATTGGGATCGCATCTTCGCCGGTGCTGCGCTGACGACGCTGCTGGGCGTCGGTGCCGAGCTGGCCGCGCCGGAGAACCGTCAGAACGGCGATCGCGTCATCAACGCCGGGCGCAATAGCTTGCAGGACAGTGTGAACCAGGTCGGCCAAGAGATGACCCGGCGCAACCTCAACATCCAGCCCACGTTGACGGAGCGGCCGGGCCTGCCGGTGCGCATCATCGTTAATCGGGATCTGGTGTTGCGGCCCTATCAGCCGCTGTTCTTTAATCGGGGGACTTCACGATGAGCACTACGCGCAAGCTGCGGCTGGGTCCGCTGCCCAAGACCGAGAGCGTCAAGCTGACCTTCGCGTGTCCGACCAGCCTCAAGGCTGACCTTGACCGCTACGCCGCCTTGCATGCGCAGACGTATGGCGAGACGGTCGATGCGGCGACGCTGATTCCGCACATGCTGGAGGCGTTCATGGCGGGGGATCGAGGATTCAGGAGAGGTACTTCCCCAAAGCTGGTGCCGCAGAAACCAACCTAGCAGGATGAAATCCGCCTGCCATACACGAAAGCGCAGCCGATGGCTGCGCTTTCGCTTTTGGGGGGGCCAACGGGGGCAAGGGGGCATATGATGGCGGGTAAGAAGTGAGTGGGTTATGAACTGACCCGCCCGCTGCAGTGCTCTCAGGCTTGCTGCCGCGATGCCCCTATGTGGCACTTGGCCCGTAGGGCGCCAAGTGCGCACGGCGGCTGGAATCTAGCCTAACTCATTGCCCCATATAGCCTTTAGCGCTGCTGTCCGGTTTCACAAAAGGCTTGACAGCGGACATTTTTTATTGCCGCGCTGCCGGTATCGGGTACCGTCTTTTGTGGCAAATCGTCCTCTTTCATTTCCTTCCCGACAGCGCGTATGTGTTTGGATTGTCAATTTTATTGAACGGCACTACTCTTTTCTCGATACGGTCGGCCGCGGTGGCATGGCTTTCGCTTGTCGATTTCTTATCCATTCCGGAGGATTAAAATCAGCCCCTTTTTGTGCGGTTTTGGTATCCTTCCCCGGTTTAAGTTGGCGCGCGTCGGGGGTGAACTGGCGCGTGACATCAGGCAGAGGTCACCGGCTATTCCAACGCCGGTAATGGAACATGAACCAGCACCCCGCTGCGATCGGGGTGCAGTCGATGAATGGGCGCAACACCGGGGGTGGTCCGGGGTGCGCCGGAGGAGGTTTGACCATCATGATGGATGCTGTCGCGCAGCTCAAGACGGCGGCTGGGGCTCAGGTTGAAGAAAAGCCCTATCTGCAGATATCCGGGATCGTGAAGAAGTTCGGCGACAACTTCGCCGTCGATCATGTCGATCTCACTATCCGCCAGAATGAAATCTTTGCCCTCCTGGGCAGTTCGGGTTGCGGCAAGTCCACACTGTTGCGCATGCTGGCCGGCATGGAAAAGCCGACCGCCGGCAAGGTCATTCTCGATGGCCAGGACATCACCGCCCTCGCGCCGTACGACCGCCCCATCAACATGATGTTCCAGAACTACGCCCTGTTCCCGCACATGACGGTGGAGCAGAACATCGCTTTCGGCCTGAAGCAGGACAAACTGCCGAAGAAGGAGATCGCCGAGCGCGTGCTGGAAATGCTCGATCTGGTGCAGTTGCGCAAGTTCGCCTCGCGTAAGCCCTACCAACTCTCCGGCGGCCAGCAGCAGCGCGTGGCGCTGGCGCGGAGCCTCGCCAAACGCCCCAAGCTCTTGCTGCTGGACGAACCCCTGGGCGCGCTGGACAAGAAGCTGCGCCAGCAGACCCAGCTGGAGCTGGTCAACACCCTGGAAACCGTCGGCGTGACCTGCATCATGGTGACGCACGACCAGGAAGAAGCGATGACCATGGCCAGCCGCATCGGCATCATGAGCGAGGGCAGGCTGCTGCAGGTGGGCACCCCGACCGAAATTTATGATTACCCGAACTGCCGCTTCACCGCCGAATTCATCGGCGAGACCAATATCTTCGCCGGCCAGGTGGTGGTGGACGAGCCTCACTGTGTCGAGATCGAGTCCCCCGAGCTGGGTGGGCGCATCCATATCGACCACGGCATCACCGGACCCAAGGGCATGCAGGTGTGGGCCAGCATCCGTCCCGAGGACGTGCGGCTGGATCGCGGCGAATTCACCCCGGCACCGAACGCGGGGCGCGGCGTGATCGAGGACATCGCCTATCTCGGCAGCTACTCGATCTATCACGTGCGCCTGCCTTCCGGCAAGATCGTCAAGTCGGTGGTGCCGTCGTCGCGCTGGTACGAGGCCGGCGAAGAGGCACCGACCTGGGGCGAGAGCGTGAACATCCGCTGGCGCTCCGACCTGCCTGTCGTCCTGACCATGTAAGGGGAGGGTGATGGCTATCCTGCGCTCCATTCTCGACCGGTTCAAACCGGGCAAGGGCTCCGTCATCTCGGTGCCCTACCTGTGGTTGCTGGTGTTCTTCTTCGTGCCGTTCCTGATCGTGCTCAAGATCAGCTTCGCCGAGCAGGACCTGGCGATTCCGCCGTTCACGCAGTTGCTCCAGTACGACGGCGACGCGGGCATGCTGCATGTCTCGCTCAACCTGGCCAATTTCCTGTTCATCTTCACCAACGAGCTGTACGTTGACACCTACCTGTCGTCGTTGGAGGTGGCGTTCTTCACCACGCTGGCGTGCCTGTTGATCGGCTATCCGATCGCCTACGCCATCGCCCGCTCCAACCCGGCCTCGCGCAACGTGCTGCTGATGCTGGTGATGCTGCCGTTCTGGACTTCGTTCCTGCTGCGGGTATACGCCTGGATGGGGCTGTTGCAGCCGAACGGCATCATCAACAACCTGCTGATGGATCTGGGGCTGATCAGCGAGCCATTGCAGATGTTCCACAACCTGTTCTCGCTGTACCTGGTGATGGTGTACGCCTACCTGCCGTTCATGATCCTGCCGCTCTACGCGCACCTGGTGAAGATGGACGTGACCCTGCTGGAAGCCGCCAATGACCTCGGCGCTCGCCCGATGAAGACCTTCTGGACCATCACCCTGCCTTTGTCCAAGAACGGCATCATCGCCGGTTCGATGATGGTGTTCATCCCGGCAGTGGGTGAGTTCGTCATCCCGGAACTGGTGGGCGGGCCGAACGTGCTGATGATCGGCAAGGTGCTGTGGAACGAGTTCTTCGACAACAACAACTGGCCGATGGCCTCGGCCGTCGCCACCATCATGGTGCTGTTCCTGATCGTGCCGATCGCGCTGTTCCACCGCTATGAAACCCGTCAGCTGGAGGGGAAAAATGTATAACGGCAATCCGCTTCCCAAGTCGCTCAAAGGGGTGCTGCTGCTGGGTTTCCTGTTCCTCTACATCCCGATCGTCAGCCTCATCATCTACTCGTTCAACGCCTCCAAGCTGGTGACGGTGTGGGGCGGTTTCTCCACGCGCTGGTACGTCTCGCTGGTGCAGAACGAGCAGATCATCTCGGCGGTGACGCTGTCGATCAAGATCGCCTTGTCGACGGCTGTCGCGGCGGTGGTGCTGGGCACCATCGCCGGCTTCGTGTTGGCGCGCTTCGGGCGTTTTCGCGGCAGCACGCTGTTCGCCGGCATGATGACGGCGCCGATGGTGATGCCGGAAGTGATCACCGGCTTGTCGATGCTGCTCTTGTTCATCTCGATGCAGCAGTTCTTCGGCCAGCCGTCTGAACGCGGTTTCTTCACCATCTGGGTCGGCCACACCACGCTGTGCATGGCCTACGTGGCGGTGGTGGTGCGCTCGCGCCTGATCGAGATCGACAAGAGCCTGGAGGAAGCCGCGATGGACCTCGGTGCCCGCCCGCTGAAGATCTTCTTCCTGATCACCCTGCCGCTGGTGTCCCAGGCCATCGCCTCGGGCTTCCTGCTGTCGATCACGCTGTCGCTGGACGACCTGGTGACGGCCTCGTTCCTGTCCGGCCCGGGCTCGACCACGCTGCCGATGGTGATCTTCTCCAAGGTGCGCCTGGGCCTGAACCCGGAGATCAACGCGCTGGCGGCGATCACCGTGCTCTTGGTGGGCATCTTCGTGCTGATTGCCAACTACCTGATGCTCAGCGCCCAGCGCACCCGGATGAAGGCGGTGGCAGCGGCCATGCGCGAACCGGCCAAGCCGGGCGATGCCGGCGGGGCGGTGGCGACGGCGTCCTGATTGTCAGTAGGCAAGATGAAGGCGGACAGATTCGAGAGGATCTGTCCGTTTTTTTATGGGTTGATCCGGCGGGCCGCGGTGTTGTTGGTCGACCGCCACGCCTCTCGCTGCCGTGCTGCCACGGCAAAGTCGCGTGCGTCGCCTCACTGAATGGTTATGATGGACTTCGTCACGGTATTCGAGATCAATTGCTGGGGCAACGGGCTTCTGGCGGACGAGCTGTTCCGATTGTTCGTCGGCGTAGCTGCGTTGGTTAGCGGCCTCTCCGGCGTGGTCTATGTATGGCGCAAGCCCGAGGCACGACCGCGCAGGGGGCTGATTCCGAGCTTGTTCCTTACGGCGTGGGCCATCTTGTGGCTGGTAATGCATAATTTTCCACAGATGTTCCAGCGCATCGACCACTTGGCCGAGGCTTACGAAAAGGGACACTACGAGGTTTCCGAAGGAATCGTGGCGGTTCTCTACGAGCAGCCCGCACACGGACATTCGGGAGGTGATCGTATCGTCGTCGGCGGGAAGCCGTTCGAGGTGAACCATTTCTACGCTACGTCGGTGTACCAGCAGACCATTGCCCATGGCGGTGCGCTGAAGGCGGGTGTCTATGCGCGTCTCAGCCATGTGGACGGAGAGATTGTCCGCGTCGGGACCGCAAGCAGTGACCTCCACATGTTGTTCAGCACCAGCCTGACTGCAATCAGGCATCCCAACCGGCGGGCAACAGTGGCTGCAACGATTTCCCGAGTTTCTGGCTGATGACACTTCGCTTCATGCCGACCAGATGGGGCTTCATGTGGTCGACATCAAGGAGGTTTTGTTAGCGGCTGAGCGCGTCCAGCGCGTCACGGTAGCGGTCGATCGCTTCCTCGGTGCTGCTGATCGACACGTTCAGGTCGTGCAACCGGCCGTTGGTCAGCCGGTACACCCAGCCGTGCACCGACAGCTCCTGGCCGCGCTGCCACGCGTCCTGCACCACGGTGGTCTGGCACGCGTTGAGCACCTGCTCGATCACGTTCAGCTCGCACAGCCGGTCGAGCCGTTCGGATGGGTCGAGCGCCGCGAGGCGTTCTTCGTGCTTCTGCTTGATGTCGTGGATGTGGCGCAGCCAGTTGTCGACCAGGCCGACGCGTTTGTTCTCGAGCGCCGCCGCGACGCCGCCGCAGCCGTAGTGGCCGGTGACGATCACGTGTTTTACGTTCAGCACGTCGACGCCGAACTGCAGCGTCGACAGGCAGTTCAGGTCGGAATGGACGATCAGGTTCGCGACGTTGCGGTGGACGAACACCTCGCCCGGTAACAGGTTGATCAGCTCGTTCGCCGGTACGCGGCTATCCGCGCAGCCGATCCACAGGTACTCGGGCGCCTGCTGGCGCGCGAGGTTCTCGAAGAAGCCGGGCTCGTTGCGGGTGATCTTTTCCGCCCACTGGCGGTTGTTTTCGAACAGGTGTTGTAGCGGTTGGGCCATGGTTTCTCTCAAGATATCGGGTATCGGATCGACGGACGGGGATGGCGACGGCAAGTCCGGGCAGTGTAACCAATGCCTCACCAAGCGGCTACCCGTGTCGGACAGTCCGGCGGAATGCCATCGTGCCGGCACCTTGCGTCGCGGGGCTTGGCGTTCAGTGGAAGAAGTCCATGTAGTTCTTGCGTGCGTAGCGGCGGCGGCCCTCGGTTTCGTACCACGCGGAGCCGGATAGCGTCCGTCAAGATGGTGTAAATTTCAGGGACGAACTCCGGTCCGATTTTCCTGGGTTACACGCCCAGTAGCTGGGAGTTGTCAGGCAAGCCCTCTGCAGGCTCCGCCATGGTGTGCTGCGGCATGTCGCGGTGCTGCAGCTGCCATTCTTCGTTCTGCTCCATCAGCACCGCACCGATCAGAAGCCATGCTTCCTACCGTCTTTGACTCTGTCTTCTCGGTGACGCTGGAACGTCATGAAGCACGAAAGCAAATGACGCGGCAGCAGTTTGAGTGTCTCAATGCCTAACAATCCATAAGGACTTCCATGCAAGAAATGACCTCTCTAATCGGTATTGCAACGGCCCTTGCGATCGGTGCGGCCAGCCCTGGCCCGAGTTTCATCATGGTCGCGCGAACGGCTGTTTCTTCATCCCGGACGGATGGCGTTGGGGCTGCCCTTGGCATGGGGGCTGGCGGTCTGGTTTTTGCCCTTGCCGCCTTGCTGGGACTTCATGGGCTCCTGCTCGCGGTGCCATCGCTATATTGGGTGCTCAAGGTCGTCGGCGGTTTGTACCTGGCGTATTTGGGGCTGCGTATCTGGCTGGGGGCGAAACAGCCGCTCGTCAGTGGCGTCGTCGAGTCTGACGCAAAAACGACGACAGCGGCCAAGTCCTTTGCTTTGGGATTCGCTACGCAAGTGAGCAACCCCAAGACTGCCATCGTGTATGCAAGTGTCTTTGCTGCCTTTCTCCCCGCTACGTCATCACTGGCCTTCAATCTCGGGGTCGCGGGCCTCGTCTTTGTCATTGAGGCCGGGTGGTACACCATGGTTGCCTTGGCTCTTTCCTCGCACGGCCCCCGCAGCGCTTACTTGCGCTACAAGGCCTGGATTGATCGAGCCGCAGGGGGTGTGATGGTGGCTTTGGGGCTGAAGCTGGTTTCGTCCACTAGTCGGCCATGATTGGACTGGTGCGTTGTACCTCTTCGCTGCCATCGGAGGGGTTGTCATAGCGGCTTTCGTAATAATGGGCATCGCCATCCTGGCCGTCTGGTGGCCGGCTCACCTGTGGCCTTCGGCTCTAAGGCTGCCGCTGTGGGGTGTCTTGTTCGCCGCCTCAGTTGTGGTCGCTGTGGCCGAAGGTGTGCTGGCTCCGGCTGCTCTGGTCAGTCTCGCGGCACTGACCCTGGCATGCCTGCTGTCGGTTCGCCTAGAGGCGGGCAGGCTGAGGGGGCTCGCCACGCTGGTGGCGTCCGGCCTCGCCTTGTTGCTGGCGGTGCATGCCCTGCCGGGCTTCAACAACCTGCTGGTAGTGGATGGCCAGCGCATCACGCCGGATGCGGTGCCGTTCACGCTGTACGCCAACTTCGACAAGGCGACGGCCGGGCTGTTTTTGCTGGCGTTTTATTGCCAGCGCGGCGGCTCGTGGCAAGAGGCGGGGCGGGCGGTCCGGGCTGTCTGGCTGGTTGCAATCGGCACCACCGTCGCCGTCATCGGTTCGGCGTGGGCGATGGTGGTGGTACAACCGGAGTTCAAGTTTCCTTCCTTTGCGCCAGCGTTTCTGGCGATCAACCTGCTGTTTACCTGCGTGGCCGAGGAGGCGTTTTTTCGTGGCCTGATCCAGGAGCGTTTGACGCATTGGGTCGGGGGGCGACGCAGTCTGGCCTGGCTGCCGGTGGTGGTGTCGGCCGTGCTGTTTGCCATGGTGCATGCTGCCGGTGGCAGCCGCTACGTGCTCCTGGCGGCCATCGCCGGGCTGGGGTATGGGTTGGCCTATGCTAAGACGCGCCGCATCGAGGCGGCGTTACTGACCCACTACGGCGTGAACGTCGTGCATTTCCTGTTCTTTACCTACCCGATGCTGGCAGGGTGAGGGCGGCGGGCTTCCCGTGTGAGACGGGCGGGTGGTGGGATGCTGCAAAGTCGTCCGGCTTTCATCGTTCTGACATCCAACAGGCCTACCCTCTGACGGTGAAAATCGAGTGCGGAAGGCACTATGGCGCGTTTCTTTGGTCCACGTGATACAGGGACTACAGTTCAGGTTGTGCCCGGCGTGCCGGCGCGGGGTTTGCGACGGCATTGGCGTCGACGTTCTTCACTGCAAATTCTTCTTGTTTTCGAGCGTGATGTTGCTAAAATCCGCGCTCGTTTTGCCATGCAGCAACACGCATAAACGCACAAAAAGATTGTTTCGCTCCGACATCCCAGGCCCACATAAAAGCTCGCAAGCCCGAAAGCCGCGCACTAAGGAGCGGGGTTCTCCATCGAATCATTGAAGGAAAAACTCATGGCTTGGTCTGTGGCTGAGAGCCGGAGCCTGTACGGCATCCGGCATTGGGGGGCGGGGTATTTCGAGGTTGGGGATGATGGTCACGTCAAGGTCCGTCCCAACACCCGCCAGCAAAATTGCGAAATCGATCTGTACGAACTGGTGCACGCGCTGTCCGACAAGGGCCTGGATCTGCCGCTGCTGGTTCGTTTTCCCGACATCCTGCAAGACCGTGTGACGCGGTTGTGCGGTGCCTTCGACAAGGCCATCGCCGAGATCGGCTATGGTAGCCAGTACACCGCACTTTATCCGATCAAGGTCAACCAGCAGGAGGCGGTGATCAAGAGCATCATCGCCACGCCGGATGTGTCGATTGGCCTGGAAGCCGGTTCCAAGCCGGAGCTGATGGCGGTGCTGGCGCTGGCGCCCAAGGGTTGCACCATCACCTGCAACGGCTAC
Source organism: Pseudogulbenkiania sp. MAI-1 (assembly GCF_000527175.1). NCBI lineage: Bacteria > Pseudomonadati > Pseudomonadota > Betaproteobacteria > Neisseriales > Chromobacteriaceae > Pseudogulbenkiania > Pseudogulbenkiania sp. MAI-1. The sequence continues at coordinate 1,646,164 of NZ_AZUR01000001.1, forward strand.
AAGGACCGCGATTTCGTGCGCCTGGCGCTGATCGGGCAGAAGCTCGGCCACAAGGTGTTCATCGTGATCGAGAAGGAGGTCGAGGTCGATCTGGTGATCGAGGAGGCGCAGAAGCTCGGCGTACGTCCGCTGGTCGGCGTGCGCGTGCGGCTGTCGTCGCTGAACTCCGACAACCAGTGGGCCGATACCGGGGGTGAGAAGGGCAAGTTTGGCCTGTCGGCGTCCCAGCTGATCGACGTGGCCGGCAAGATGGAGGCGGCCGGCATGGCCGATTGCGTGCGCCTGTTGCATTTCCACATGGGTTCGCAGATCGCCAACATTGCCGACTACCGCCTGGGTTTCCGCGAGGCGATCCGCTACTTCGGCGAGTTGCGTGCGCTGGGCCTGCCGCTCGACCACGTCGACGTCGGCGGCGGCCTGGGGGTCGATTACGACGGCACCCATTCGCGCAACGCCAGCTCGATCAACTACGACATGGACGAGTACGCCGAGGTGATCGTGTCGATGCTGGCCGAGTTCTGCGACGAGAACGGCCTGCCGCATCCTCGCATCATGTCGGAGTCCGGGCGCGCCATGACCGCGCACCACGCGGTGCTGATCATGAACGTGACCGACGTCGAGCGTCTGCCGGAGAACGTGCCGGTGCTGGGCGATGTGGAGACGCTGGCGGCGCCGCTGAAGAAGCTCTATGAACTGACCAAGCTGACCGACGCGGAGATGGTGACCGAAACCTATCATCGCGCCAGCCATTATGTGGCGGAAGTGGCCGAGATGTACGCGGAAGGGCGGTTGAGTCTGAAGGACAAGGCGACCGCCGAGCAGCTCTACTACGCGCTGTGCCGCCGGCTGCATGGCCAGTTGCAGCTGACCCACCAGCGCTCGCAGCGTCAGGTGTTCGACGAGCTGACCGACAAGCTGGCCGACAAGTACTTCTGCAACTTCTCGGTGTTCCAGTCGCTGCCGGATACCTGGGCCATCGACCAGGTGTTGCCGATCATGCCGGTGCACCGCTTGCAGGAGCAGCCGACGCGGCGGGCGGTGCTGCAGGACCTGACCTGCGATTCCGACGGCAAGATCAAGCACTACGTCGACCAGCAGAGCATCGAGTCGTCGATGGCGGTGCATGAGGTGAAGCCGGGCGACGAGTATCTGGTCGCGGCCTTCATGGTCGGCGCCTACCAGGAAATCCTGGGCGACATGCATAACCTGTTCGGCGACACCGACTCGGTCAACGTGTTCGTGCGCGAGGGCTGCCGCCTGGAGTTCTCCGGCGTGGAGGAGCATGACACCATCGAGGACATGCTGCGCTACGTGCACCTGTCGCCGGAGGAGATCCTCAACCGCTACGAGGAGAAGGCGCGCGCCGCCAAGCTGTCGGCCGACGAGCGCAATACCTACTTCGCCGAGTTCTGCCGCGGGCTGAAGCAGTCGTCCTACCTGTCGGTCTGATCGTCCCGTTTCTCTCTCCCTGAAAGGCTGGCCGAAGCATCGTCTTCGGTCAGCCTTTTTCCGTTTTGGCGGCTACCCGGTCGCCATCCTCCGTTTTGATGCCTCGTTCGGATAACCGAACGTCTGTAGCGGCGCGATTACGCCGATCCGTCGCCATCTCGCCGTCATTAAAAAAAATGCAACAAAAACAGTGTATTGCGGTGCCGTTTCCGAGGTCTGCGCTGGCACGCTTCGTGCAATTAAGGAGCCGCCGGTCCGGGCGACGCCCACACGCCCTGGCCGGCCGACAACAAGACGATTTCCAGCCCCGGCGCATCCGCGCACGGGCAGGGACCAACCAATGGTTCACCCGGCCGCCGGCCGGATGGACGAGCAAAGGCGGGGCGGTCGGCAAGACCGGCTCCATCGCCCGGGTCGCCACGGCGGCCACGGGGCAGACCTTCACTGGAGAGGCACTTAGTGAAACTTAATAAACTGACCACCTTCATCCTGGCCGCGATGGTGCTGGGTATTCTGACCGGTTACGCATGGCGTGAAATGGCCGCCGACGAGGCCGCGATCAAGTCGTTCGCCGACAACGTGTCGATCCTGACCGACATCTTCCTGCGTCTGATCAAGATGATCATCGCGCCGCTGGTGTTCTCCACCCTGGCGGTGGGCATCGCCAAGATGGAGGATGCCAAGACCGTGGGCCGCATCGGCGCCAAGACCATGGCCTGGTTCATGACAGCCTCGTTCATCTCGCTGAGCCTGGGCCTGATCATGGTCAACCTGCTCAAGCCGGGTGTCGGCATCGGCCTGCCGCTGCCGGACGTGAGCGCGGCTACCGGCATCGAGAAGGGGGCCATCACGCTGAAGGACTTCATCACCCACGCCATTCCGAAGAGCGTGGTCGAGGCGATGAGCAAGAACGAGATCCTGCAGATCGTGGTGTTCTCGGTGTTCTTCGGCTGCGCCGGCGCTGCCATTGGCGAGCGAGCCAAGCCGGTGGTGGATATGCTCGATTCTCTTTCGCATATCATGCTGAAGGTGACCGGCTTCGTGATGAACTTCGCCCCGCTGGCGGTGTTCGGCGCCATCGCCGCCATGGTGGCCAAGGAAGGCCTGGGCATTCTCGGTACCTATGGTACCTTCATGGCCGAGTTCTACCTGTCGATCGGCGTCCTGTGGCTGGTGCTGATCGCCGCCGGCAGCCTGTTCCTCGGCCGTCGCGTGCTGACGCTGATGAAGATGGTGCGCGAGCCGCTGCTGTTGGCGTTCACGACCGCCAGCTCCGAAGCGGCCTACCCGAAGACGCTGGAGCGCCTGGAGCGCTTCGGCTGCTCGCGCAAGGTGGCCAGCTTCGTGCTGCCGATGGGCTACTCGTTCAACCTTGATGGTTCGATGATGTATTGTACCTTCGCTACCATCTTCATCGCCCAGGCCTACGGCATCGACCTGACGCTGGCACAGGAAATCACCATGATGCTGATCCTGATGGTGACCTCGAAGGGTATCGCCGGCGTGCCGCGCGCCTCGCTGGTGGTGATCGCCGCCACGCTGGCACAGTTCGACATTCCGGAAGCCGGCCTGCTGCTGCTGTTGGGCATCGACCACTTCCTCGACATGGGCCGTTCCGCCACCAACGTGATTGGCAACGCCATCGCCTCCTGCGTGGTGGCCAAGTCCGAGGGCGCGCTGGGCGCCACCGTGACCGAAGAGGAAGACGACGATACCGATCCGGATGCCGAGGTCGACGACCTGGCACCGGCTCGCGCCTGATCGACTTCTATAGCGTTACCCCGAACGGCCTCCCTGCGCGAGGCCGTTTTCCTTGCAGGGCTGTCCTCGCTGGCGGCTCTGTGTTAGAACGATACATGACCGTATTTGCCGAATCGTCTGAACCGACCTGATCGTGATCTTCCGTATTCCCAAACGTTTTCTGCCCTACCTGCTCGCCGTCGTGCTCGGGATGATGCTGGCCACCGGCTACGCCACCTACCGGGTGAGCGAGCGCAGCGGCATCGAGGCGCTGGCTGACAGCGGCACGCGCCAGCTGGAGCTGCACGCGCGTGGGCTGGAGAGCGAGATCGACAAATACACCTTCGTGCCGAACATCCTCGGGCTGGAGGAGCGCATCCTCAACGTGCTGACTTCGCCCGATCCGTTTCCTGGCCCGCAGGCCTTGGCCAACCGTTATCTGGAAGAGTTGAACCAGCAGACCTCGACCAGCACTATCTACGTGATCAACACCGAGGGGCGGGTGCTGGCGTCGAGCAATTGGCGCCGCGCCGACAGCTACGTCGGCGAGGACCTGTCGTTCCGCGACTATTTCCAGCAGGCGCTCAAGGGCGGGCAGGGGCGCTCCTACGGCGTCGGCACCACGCGCGCCGAGCCCGGCTACTACCTGGCGCAGGGGCTGAAGAAGGACGGCAAGATCATCGGCGTGGCGGTGGTCAAGGTGCGGCTTGACCAGCTCGAGCCGAGCTGGCAGTGGGCCGATACCGACGCCTTCGTCAGCGACGAGAACGGCGTCATTATCCTGGCCTCGGAGCCGGAGTGGAAGCTGCACACGCTGGGGCAACTGTCGGCGGCGCGGCGCGAGGAGCTGGCGCGCAGCCTGCGCTATTACTGGGCTCCGCTGCCCTTGTTGCAGGTGGCGCAGCGCCAGACGCTGGGGGTCGGGCTGGAACGCTGGTCGCTGCAGATGCCCGGTGCCAGCGCCAAGAGCGACAAGCACCCGACCGACTTCCTGGCGCAGACACGCGCTCTGAAGGACACCTCGTGGAAGCTGACCCTGCTGACCCCGCTCAAGACGGTGCGCAAGACGGCGCTGAGCAACGCCGCGCTGGCGGTGGCGAGCTTCGCCATCCTGGTGATCGTGCTGGTGGCGTGGAACGAGCGGCGCAAGGTGCTGGCGGCGCGGTTTGCCGCGCGCGAAGCGCTGGAGCGTGCCAACAGCCAGCTGGAGCGCAAGATCGCCGAGCGTACCGCTGATCTGATTGCCAGTAACGACCGGCTCAAGGCCGAGATCCGCGAGCGCCAGCTGGCCGAGCACACGCTGCGCAAGGCACAGGACGGGCTGGTGCAGGCCGGCAAGCTGGCGGTGATCGGGCAGATGTCGACCAGCATCGCGCACGAGCTCAACCAGCCCTTGGCCGCGCTGCGCACGCTGTCGGGCAATACTATGAAATTCTTGGCGCGCGGCAAGCTGGAGACCGCGTCGGCCAACCTGCAGACCATCAACGAGCTGGTCGAGCGCATGGGCAAGATCACCACGTCACTGCGCTCGTTCGCACGCAAGTCGACCGAGCCGATCGGCGAGGCCAGCGTGCTGCAAGCCGTGGACGCGGCACTGTTCCTGCTGCAGCCGCGCCTGGCCAGCCCGCCGGTCAAGGTAGTGCGCGAGCTGGACGACTGCCGCGTGCTGATCGACCAGACCCGCCTCGAACAGATCCTGGTCAACCTGATCGGCAACGCCCTCGATGCGATGCAGACCTGCCCGCGGCGTGAACTGCAGCTCTCACTGCATCTCGACGGCGGCAGCTGCCGGCTGTCGGTGCGCGACAGCGGGCCGGGGCTGCCGGAGGAGGTGCGCTCGCGGCTGTTCGAACCCTTTTTCACCACCAAGCCGGAAGGGCGCGGGCTGGGGCTGGGCCTGGCCTTGTCGGCCGGCATGGCCAGCGAAGTCGGCGGCTCGCTGATCGCGCAGAGCCCGGACGGCGGTGGTGCCGAATTCATCCTGACCCTGCCGCTGGCGGCAGTAAAACAGAACCATGACTGAAGAAGAATTGCTATCCGTCTTGATCGTCGAGGACGATCCCACCGTGCGCCTGGGCTGCGAGCAGGCGCTGCAGCTGGAAGACATCCCGGTCATCGGCGTGGACAGCGCCGAGGCGGCGCTCAAGCGCATCGGGCCGGATTTCGCCGGTATCGTCATCAGCGACATCCGCCTGCCCGGCATGGACGGCATGGAACTGATGCGCCGCCTCAAGGAGCAGGATCGTGCGCTGCCGGTGGTGCTGATCACCGGCCACGGCGACGTGACGCTGGCGGTGCAGGCGATGAAGGACGGCGCCTACGACTTCGTCGAGAAGCCGTTCTCGCCGGAGCGCTTGGTGGACGTGGCGCGGCGCGCGCTGGAGCAGCGCCGGCTGACGCTGGAAGTGGCGGCGTTGCAGCGCCAGTTGCACGGACGTACCGCGTTGGAGCAGCGCCTGATCGGCCGCTCGCCGGCCATCCAGCAGCTGCGCCAGCTGATCATGAACGTGGCCGACACGTCGGCCAACGTGCTGATCCACGGCGAGACCGGCACCGGCAAGGAGCTGGTGGCGAGCTGCCTGCACGAGTACAGCCGACGCAACGCGCACAACTTCGTCGCGCTCAACTGCGGCGGCCTGCCGGAGAACCTGTTCGAGAGCGAGATCTTCGGCCATGAGGCCAACGCCTTCACCGGCGCCGGCAAGCGCCGCATCGGCAAGATCGAGCACGCCAACAAGGGCACGCTGTTCCTCGACGAAGTGGAAACCATGCCGATCAACCTGCAGATCAAGCTCTTGCGGGTGCTGCAGGAACACAAGCTGGAGCGACTGGGCTCGAACCAGCTGGTCGACGTCGATTGCCGGCTGATCGCCGCCACCAAGGAAGACCTCGAGCAGTTGGGGCAGCAGGGGCGTTTCCGCTCCGACCTCTACTACCGTCTCAACGTGGTGACGCTGGAGCTGCCGCCCTTGCGCGAGCGGCGCGAGGACATCCCGCTGCTGTTCGAATCGTTCCTGCAGCAGGCGGCGCTGCGCTACGGCCGCGAGGCGCCCGAGGCCGACCGTCAGACGCTGTCGCGGCTGATGGCGCACGACTGGCCAGGCAACGTGCGCGAGCTGCGCAACGTCGCCGAACGCTTCGCGCTGGGGCTGCCAGTGTTCAAGGGCGCCGCCGCCGGCGACACCCCGCCGCCGAGCCTGGCCGAGGCGGTGGAGGCGTTCGAGAAGGCGATGATTGCCGAGGTGATGCGCCGCCATGACGGCAACCTGAGCCAGACCAGTATCGCGCTCAACATGCCGAAGACCACGCTGTACGACAAGGTGAAGAAATACGGGCTGTGAGCCGTGTCGAGGCTGGCCGAAGCGGGACTTAGGCCAGCCTCCATTCCTCTTTGCCGGTGGCGGCTGAGCCTCCGTGCCAATGAGCGTTCTAGCGATGAATTGAGCTGGCCGGCCATTGAACGCATAATGCGTCATTCTCATACCCATCAAGCATGAGCATCATGACTACCCCCAGCCACGACCCCGTCGCCGCCATCCTGGCCGACTACCCGGTGCTGATCCTGGACGGCGCTCTGGCCACCGAACTGCAGCAGCGCGGCTGCGACCTCAACGACCCCTTGTGGTCGGCGCGCATGCTGATCGAGCAACCCGAACTGATCCGCCAGGTGCACGAGGATTACTTCGCCGCGGGGGCCGACGTCGCCACCACCGCCAGCTACCAGGCCACCTTCGAGGGTTTCGCCCGGCGCGGCTACGACACCGAAGCGGCGGCCGGCCTGATGCGCCGTGCGATCACGCTGGCGGTTGAGGCACGCGACGCCTTCTGGAGCGATCCGGCTCACCGCCCAGGGCGTCCACGCCCGCTGGTGGCGGCCTCGGTCGGGCCGTACGGTGCGATGCTGGCCGATGGTTCGGAGTATCGCGGCGACTACGGCCTCAGCGAGCAGCAGCTGATGGATTTCCATCGCCCGCGCCTCAAGGTGCTGCTGGAAGCCGGTGCCGACCTGCTGGCCTGCGAGACCATCCCGTGCCAAGTCGAGGCACGTGCGCTGGCGCGGCTGCTGGCCGAGGAGTTCCCGACGGCGCGCGCCTGGATCAGCTTCAGCTGCAAGGACAGCGAGCATACCTGCCAGGGCGAGAAGCTGGCCGACGCGGTGGCGGAACTCAATGAGGTGGAGCAGGTGGTGGCGGTGGGGGTGAACTGCACCGCACCCGAGTACATCCCGTCGCTGGTGTTGGCGGCGCAGGCCGTCAGCCGCAAGCCGCTGCTGGTCTATCCCAATTCCGGCGAGCATTACGACCCCGAGCACAAGTGCTGGCACGGCCACGCCGACGCCAACCGTTTCGCCGAGGCGGCGCGCGGTTGGCACCAGGCCGGAGCCCGGCTGATCGGCGGCTGTTGCCGCACCACGCCGCAGGACATCCGTGCCGTGGCGGAGTGGGCGCGGCCATCTGCTGCGCAATGAGCCGGATGTTCTGTCCGGAGGCAAGGCCGGATGGCTAGCGCTGCGCAGCTCTACCTTTCAGGTAAGTGCGGTCGCCGAGGGTGGGCTAATTCGTTCTGCTTGAATTGACTCAATCGTCTATGCTGAATAAAAAAGCCCAATCGATCTGGTTGGGCTTTTTGTCGGGCATGCGGGTCGGATAGCCGGCGCTCAGGTCTGCAGCCGGTAGCCCACGCCCAGTTCGGTCAGCAGGTGCCTGGGCTGAGACGGGTCGTCCTCCAGCTTCTGGCGAAGGTGGCCCATGTAGATGCGCAGGTAGTGCGGGCGCTCCACGTAGTCCGGTCCCTAGGTATCGAGCAGCAGCTGGCGGTGCGTCAGCACGCGGCCCTGGCCCTTGATCAGCGCGGCGAGCAGGCGGTACTCGACCGGGGTCAGGTGCACCTCGGTACCGGCGCGGCGGGATGGGGCGCCAAGCTCGGCCGGAACCCGTGTGGCAGCAGGTCGCTGTCGCGAAAATGCACCGACATGGTGCAATGACAGCGGTTATATGAAATTTGTATTAACTGACACGTGATTTTATAAGGGGTTTTTGTATACTGTGTCCGCCCGACTGTGCCAGACCGAAGCGAAGCGGGCGGATGCAGCAATCAGGGGAGTGCGGCAGCGAGCCAGGCGGGGTGACACCGCCGCCGTTGCCGTGAAGAACAATAGCCGCAATGAGACACACAATATGAAATCCTTACGTACACGCATGATGGCTTTCGTCATCACGGTGGTGGTGGTGTTGGCCGCCCTGCTGTGTGGCGCCGCCTACTGGAAGATGCGCGACAGCCTGCTGGAATCGATCCGCAACGAGATCCACCAGGCCGTCACCGGCAAGACCAGTTTCGTCACCGAGTGGGTGCAGTCGCGCCAAGCCGTGGTGGCTTCGGTGCTGCCGCGCTTCGGCAGCGGAGAGCTGCAGCCGATGCTCGATCAGGCGCGTGATGCCGGCGGATTCGACGACATGTATGTCGGTCAGCCGGACAAGACCATGACGCAGTTCAGCAAGGCCGCACCGGTGCCGCCGGGCTACGACCCGACCGGCCGCCCGTGGTACAAGGCGGCCGCCGCCTCCGAAGAGGCCATCGCCTCACCGCCTTACATCGACGCTGCCACCAAGCGTCCGATCATCACCTTCGCCAAGGCGCGCCGCGACGGCGGCAACCTGGTGGCGGTGGCGGGCGGCGACGTCACGCTGCAGCGCGTGGTGGACGAAATCGTCTCGGCCAAGCTGCCCGGCGACGGCTACGCCTTCCTGATGACCCAGGATGGCCTGACCATCGCCCACCCGGCGCCGGATTCCGGCCTGAAGAAGATCACCGAGGTGATGCCGGGCTACGACCCGTCGGCCATCAGCAAGGATGGCCAGATCCAGCAGATCAGCCTGGACGGCAAGACCTACATGACCACGCTGCACCCGGTCGGCAAGACCGGCTGGCTGCTCGGCGTGATGGTGCCGCTGGCGGCGGCCACCAGCGAGCTCGATCACTTGCTGCTGCTGATGGTCGGCCTGCTGGTGGTGGGCGTGGTGATCGCCTCGGTGGTGGTGTACGGCGGCGTGGCGCGCATGATGTCCGGCCTGTCGCTGATGCGCGACGCCATGCGTGACGTCGCCAGCGGTCACGGCGACCTGACGCTGCGCCTGCCGGTGAAGTCGCAGGACGAAGTCGGCCAGATCGCCGAGGCGTTCAACCAGTTCATGGCCAAGCTGCGCGAGATGTTCCTGACCGTGCGCCACGAATCGCAGGCGCTGGCCGACGACGCCGCCCAGCTCAACCGTGTGGCCGAGCAGATCGCCGAGGATTCGCGCGTGCAGTCGGGTGAGCTGTCGTCCACCGCTGCCACCATCGAGGAAATCACCGTCAGCATCAACCACATCGCCGACCACGTCGGCGAGACCGAGTCGCTGGTGTCGGAGTCGCGCCAGAACTCGATCGATTCGTACCAGAGCATGGCCGAAGTGGCGCGCGAGGTGGAATCCATCGTGCACTCCGTGGAGTCGCTGCAGCAGGTGATGAACGGCCTGTCCGGCCAGTCGGAAGAGATCAAGGGCATCGTGGCGGTGATCCGCGACATCGCCGACCAGACCAACCTGCTGGCGCTCAACGCCGCGATCGAGGCGGCGCGTGCCGGCGAGCAGGGACGCGGTTTCGCCGTGGTGGCCGACGAAGTGCGCAAGCTGGCCGAACGCACCGCCGTCGCCACCGTGCAGATCGCCCAGATGATCGACCGCGTGATGGAGCAGACCGGCCAGGCCATCGCCCATGCCGACACCACCAACGCCCGCGTCGCCACCGGCGTGGCACTGTCGCGTGAGGCCGCCGGCAAGGTGGAGCGCATCAAAGGGCACGCCGAGGACATCTCGGTGCGCATGAGCGAGATCACCTCGTCCACCTCGGAGCAGGGGGTGGCCACCAACGAGATGGCGCGCAGCGCCGAGCGCGTCAACGCCATGGCGCAGCAGACCGACGCCTCGCTGCAGGATGCGCTGAAGACCATTCAGACGCTGGCGCAGCGCGGCGACGAGCTGCGCGGGCTGGTGTCGCAGTTCAAGTTGTGACGCGTACTTAGCACTGCGTCTGGCCTGGACGGCAACGCCCTGGTTTCCTGATGGAAGCCGGGGCGTTTTTCGTTGCTCCGGCTGGGTGTGGCGTCGTGGGCCGGGAGGCGTACGCGTCAGCTCCCGCCCAGCGCCTTGGCGATGGCGGCGCGCAGTTCCGGCACCACTTCGTCCTCGAACCATGGGTTGCCGACGAACCAGCGGATATTGCGCGGGCTGGGGTGGGGTAGGACGAACAGCTCCGGATGGTACTCACGCCAGGCCTTCACCGTATCGGTCAGCGTCTTCTTGCGCCGTGCGCCCAGGTGCCAGGCCTGCGCGTACTGGCCGATCAGCAGGGTGAGGCGAATCTCGGGCAACTGCTCGAGCAGGCGCCGGCGCCACAGCGCGGCGCACTCCGGGCGCGGCGGGGCGTCGCCGCTGCCCTGCTTGCCGGGATAGCAGAACCCCATCGGTACGATGGCGAGCCGGCCCGGGTCGTAGAAGGTGTCGCGGTCCATGTCGAGCCAGCGCCGCAGGCGGTCGCCGGAAGGATCGTTGAACGGCAGGCCGGTCTCGTGCACGCGCACGCCCGGCGCCTGGCCCACCAGGAGGATGCGCGCCGTCGCCGATGCCTGCAGCACCGGGCGCGGCCCCAGCGGCAGATGGGGTTCGCAGTGGCGGCAGGCCCGGACCTCGGCCAGCAGGGCGTCGAGCTCAGTCGTCATGCCCAATTGCTCCCCGTCACCGGCTGCCCGCCCGCTTGCCAGCGATCACCAGCCACACCCCGCCGAGAATGGCGACCGACGCCAGCACCAGGCGCAGCGTCAGCGGCTCGCCGAGCAGCACGACGCCGCCGGCCGCGGCGATGACCGGCACGGTGAGCTGCACCGTGGCCGCGCTGGTGGCGGAGAGCCCGCGCAGAGCGGTGTACCAGACGGCGTAGCCGACCCCCGAGGCCAGCGCGCCGGACAGCAGCGCGTACACGGTGCCGGCGGTGTCCCACGACGCCGCCGGCATCAGCAGCAGGCTCAGCGAGATCGCCAGCGGTACCGCACGCAGGAAGTTGCCGGCCGTCACCCTGGTCGGATCGCCCGCACCCTTGCCGAGCAGCGAATAGGCGCCCCAGGCCACGCCGGCCAGCAGCATCATCACCGCTCCCGCCAGCGGCGGGGCCGCCAAACCCGGCAGCAGCAGGCCCGCCAGCCCGCCCAGCGCCGCCACCAGTCCGACGAGCTGCCGGCCGCTCAATCGTTCGCCCTTGGCCAGCCCGACCCCGATCATCGTCGCCTGCACCGCGCCGAACAGCAGCAGGGCACCGGTGGCCGCTGACAGGCTGACGTAGGCGAACGAGAAGCCGGCGGCATAAAGAAACAAGGCCAGTGCCGAGCGCCAGCGGCCGCGGCCGACGCCGCTATCGCCGCGTAGGCGCACGATTAGCCACAGCACCAGTGCGCCAGAGACGAGCCGCAGCGTGGTGAAGGTGGCGGGGTCGATGGCGGTGTGCTTCAGTGCCTGGCGGCACAGCAGCGAGTTGCCGGCAAACGCCGTCATGGCCAGTACGGTGAGCGCGGCGACGCGCTGGCGCGAGAGCGGGGCGGTGGCTACGGTGGCAAGACTGGTCGACATGGAGGTTCCTCGCAATGAAGAATGCCCCATTGTAGAAGGAGTCGGACACAAAAGGTTGGCCGAACGGTTGTGTGCGCGGCCAACTTTGGTATGGGCTGGAGTCAGCGGTGGAAGCCGCCAACCGCTGTCAGATAGGTCGGGTTGAAACCGGCCAGCGCCTGTTTCAGTTCGGCGCTGGGCGAGCCGTAGATGACGAAGCGGGTCGGGGTCAGCAAGGCGAAGAAGCGATCGGCGAAGTGGGTGCCGAACGTGCTCAGGTGAATCAGCACCGCCGCCGAATCCTGGTAGCGCTCGTAGATGTGACAGGCCGTACCGTCGGCGCTGATGCTCCATTCGTAGTTCAGCGTGTCGGGCTCGTTGGCCTGGGTGACGTCGATCATGTCGCTCATCAATTGGTGGAACTCGCTGCGCTTGCCGGGCTGGATGGCCAGCTCCAGCAGCCAGTACACCTCGTGGTTCATATTCTTCTCCTTGTGGCTATTGCGGCGCCCTGCGCCCGCCTCAGCGGGGGGATGTCCATCCCGTCGCTCTCCTCGTTCTGCCCTAACGATAGCGCACGCGACTCTGCGCCGCGCCGGATCGCGTACAATGCCGCATCGTTTTTTTCGACTCCCCCTACAGGACGCGAATCGTCATGGCAAAAAAAGACAAGGATCTCGATCCGGAAACCCGCGCATTGCTGGAGTGGTGCGCCGAGGTCGAAGCCCTTCTGGTGGCCGCCGGCGCCACGCCACGCGAGGCGCAGGAACATATCGAGGAACAGGCCGAGTGGTACACCGACCAGTTCTACGACGGGTTGACGCCGGAAGAGGCAGCCAAGGCGGCACTGAATGATTGAGCGACAGGGCAAGGGCGGCATGGAGCGCGTTGCCGTCATCGACTTCGAGACCACCGGGCTGAGCCCCGGCGTCGGCTGCCGCGCCACCGAAATCGCGGTGGTGCTGCTGGAGCATGGCCGGGTGACAGGCCGCTTCCAGAGCCTGATGAACGCCGGGGTGCGGGTGCCGCCGGAGATCGAGCGGCTCACCGGCATCAGCAACGCCATGCTGAAGAGCGCGCCGCCGGCCGACACGGTGATGCGCGAGGCCGCCGAGTTCGTCGGCGACACGCCGCTGGTGGCGCACAACGCTGCGTTCGACCGCAAGTTCTGGGACTTTGAGCTGGCCCGGCTGGGCCACACCCGCAAGCAGGACTTCGCCTGCACCCTGCTGCTGGCGCGGCGCCTGCTACCGGCGGCGCCCAATCACCAGCTCGGCACGCTGACGCGCTGGGCCGGCTTGCCGGCCACCGGACAGGCGCACCGCGCGCTGGCCGACGCCGAAATGGCCGCCAACCTGATGGGGCACCTGGCGCAGGTGCTGCGGGCCCAGCATGGTGTGGGTCACGTGTCGCATCAGCTGCTGTGCGGGCTGCAAAAGGTGGCGGCGAAGCAGGTGCCGGAGTATCTGAGGCGGATGGCGCAGGGCTGAGGTGCCGTGGTTGGCGGTGGGGCTCATGGCCTCATGCTGGGGTACGCCAGCCGTTTGGCGTCGGTCGTCAAGTCGGAACGACGTGATCGTTGGGCCGCTCAGCTGATCCGGACTGGGGTAGCAGAGTGTCCAGCGGCAAGGGGTGGCCGAAGTAGTAGCCCTGGAACTCGTCGCAGCGGTGCTGGCGCAGGAAATCGGCCTGCTCTTCCGTTTCCACCCCTTCGGCAATGACCGACAGTCCCATGGCGTGGGCCATGGCGATGATGGTGACGGTGATGGTGGCATCGTCGGGGTCGGTGGTGATGTCCTTGACGAAGGAGCGATCGATTTTCAGGCTATCGATGGGAAAGCGTTTGAGCTGGTTCAGCGAGGAATAACCGGTGCCAAAGTCGTCCAGCGAGATCCGCAGCCCCAGCGCCTTCAGCTCCTGCAGCGTGGCGATGGTGGCCGCCGGGTTGACCATGGCCAGGGTTTCGGTGATCTCCAGTTCCAGCAGGTGGGGCGGCAGGCCGGTTTCGGCCAGCACCTGACGGCACAGGGCCACAATGTCGTCGTTGTGGAACTGCCGGACGGAGACGTTGACCGCAACGCTGACTCCTGGCCAGCCAGCCTCCTGCCAGGCCCGGCAATGGGTGCAGGCGGTGCGCAACGCCCAGGCGCCGAGAGGAACGATCAGGCCGGTTTCTTCGGCCAGTGGGATGAACTGAGCCGGCGGCACCAGGCCATTTCCCGGCCGCTGCCAGCGTATCAGGGCCTCGGCGCTGAGAAGGCGGCGACCGTCCTGCGCGAACCGGGGCTGGTAGTGCAGGGTGAATTCTTCGTTCCTGAGCGCCTGCTGCAGGGCCGTCTCCAGTTCCAGCCGCTCCATCGCGTGCAGGCTCATTTCCGGCGTGTAGAAGGCAACGCCGTGGCGGCCCTGGCTCTTGACGCGGTACATCGCGGCGTCGGCGTTGCTCAGCAGTACTTCCGCATCTTCGCCGTCCTGGGGGTAGAGGCTGATGCCGATGCTGGGGGTGATCAGCAGGTCGTGGCCGCCTACGTTGAAGGGTTGGGTAAACACCTGGATCACCCGTTCGGCGACGCGGCCGGCGGCGTCGCTGTCGTCAAGATTGGCCGCCACCAGCACGAACTCGTCGCCGCCCAGGCGCGCCACCGTATCCATGTCGCGCATGCACCCCTTGAGGCGACGGGCCACTTCCTGAAGTACGCCATCGCCGATGCCGTGTCCCAAGCTGTCGTTGATCGTCTTGAAGCGGTCCAGGTCGAGCAGCAGGATGGCAGCGAGCATACCGTTGTCGCGTGCCAGCTCCAGCGTGCCGGTCAGCCGGCTGGCCAGGTGGCTGCGGTTCGAGAGACCGGTCAGCGAGTCGTAGTTTGCCTGGTATTCCAGCTGTCGTTGCTGGCGCAGGCGCTCGCTGACGTCGCGCAGGACCAGCTGGATCCCTGGCACGCCAGCGTCGCCCCTGACCGGCACCGCATTGATCTCGAGCGACAGGGCGCGGCCCTGCTTGTCCCGGACTTCCAGTGCCGCACCCTTGAGCGGCCGACCCTGCAGGACTTGATCGAGGGCGGCGGCGAAGGAGGTCTGCTCGCTCTCGGCCAGCAGCGTGGCGATGGGCTGGCCGGTGAGTTCGCCATTCCGGTAACCGGTCATGCTTTCCGCCGCCGGCGAGGCATAGAGCACCAGCCCGCTCTCGTCGGTGAGCACGATGCCGTCGAAGCTGACTTCGACCAGGCTGCGGAAGCGGGCCTCGGACTTGCGCAGCGTATCACGCGAGACGGTGGTCTTGCGCAGGCGATGCACCATGTGGTTGAAGTCCCGTGTCAGCTCGGCCATCTCGTCGGCGGTATTGGTATCGACCTGAACGTCGAGGTCGCCCTCGGCTACCCGCCTTGCGGCATCGCGCAGTCTCAGCAGCGGTGCGCTTAGTCGCCGCGACAGCCGCGTACCGACGGCCAGTGCGATCAGCGCCAGCACCGGCAGGCCTAGCCCGCCCAGCAGCAGAAAGCGCTGGATGAGCGCGTGCCAGGTGGCGGCTATCTGCCCATCCTGCCGTGCCAGTGCCTGTTGCAGTGGGTGGTCAGACCAGAGGATGGCGCCGTAGCCTATCACCTGTCCGTCGGACGAGACGATGGGGAAGCGGCTGAGCCGGTGGCTGCCGGCCGTGGCGCCGGTGCCGAGGTGCGTGCCGTAGGCCGGGTTGGCGGCGCTGCCGTCGGTCAGCACCTTGCCACTGGCATCGGCGACCAGGAATTGCTCGATGGGTAGCTCGGCCTTCATCCGCCGGATGCGCTTGTTGATGTAGTCGATGTCGAGCTGGTAGAGCGGGTTGAAGAACTCCCTGCCGATATAGGCGGCCAGTTGCCTGCGCTCGGCCTGTTGCTCCTGGATGTAATCGGCATGCAGCTGCTGTTTCAGGCGGTCGCGCAGAGACGCCCCGTCCGAAAAGACGATAGCCGCCATCGCCACCAGCAGCAGCGACAGCGCGGCAAAACAGGTGCCGCCGATATAGAGCGCATAGCGGCGACCAAGTGCGGCGCGATGCTTCATCGTCCAGAAGTCGCCACGATGCGTCTGACGTAATCAAGCGATTCGCGGTCGGCGGGCGTCATCCGCTCGACGCGCTTGATGTGGTCTGCCTCCAGTGCCTTCAAGCCATCGGGTTGTCCTTCCATCCCCAGCAGTGCCGATTCCACCGCCTGCCGCAGCCGAGCAGGGGTGCGGGGAGCGAAGCACGCCAGCCAGCGCAGTATCGGCCGGGTGCGGTGGATGACGCGCAGTTCGGCCTGTAGCTTGGCAGGCAGCTTGTCCCAGTCGTTGTTGTTGAAGGCGCCGGCATCGGTGCGCTTCTCGGCAACCAGGAACGCCTGGTTGAGTTCTTGCTCGGCAAAGACGTAGCCGACGCTGTTGGCACCGGCCTGGGCCTTGGGGACGGCGGTCAGCCCCTGCAAGGCCAGTTCGGCCCGCGGCATGACGAAGGCCGAAGTGGAGTAGGGGTCTTCGAAGGCGATGGCTTTGCCTTTCAGGTCGTTTAGCGACTGGATGGCGCTATCGCGACGCACGAAGAACAGCGTGTGGTAGGTACGCACCCCCTTGCGCCAGAACAGCAGCGAGGACGGTTCCGCCCCCGCCAGCTCATTCAGCTTGATGATCGTGTAGGCGCTGCCCAGCACCAGGTCCACCTCGCCGGCCTTGAGCTTCCGGGCCATGGCCGCAGGGTCCTGGGCCACCACGGTTTGCCCCTCGTTGATGCCCAGCGACGAGAGCTGGCCCGCCAATTGTTTGGTCAGCGGCGTCATTTTGGCGATGGCGCCCTGCGGGTTGTCGCTGACGATGCCAACGCGCAGTGTCGGGCCATTGGCCAGGGCACGACCGCCGCTGGTGATGAGTGCCAGCGCCAGCAGCAGTCCTTGCAAGGTTTTTGTCAGGGTCATATTGTTGTTCCATGCAGCCGGAGCGTTGCTTGTTTTCATGCACACGGCAGAAACAGGCAACCATATAACAACGAGGGAACGGAGTCTATCGCCGCGATGACGAAAGGGTCTTTCGGGCGGCGGTATGAGCCGTTGCGGGTTGGGATGAGGATGGCCCCATCCGTCTTTGCCGTCCGGCAAAGGCTTTGTCGTCGTGATGTGGGGGAGACGGGCGATGATTGGCTATCGCTTCACCCTGCCCGTTTGCAGGCAGCGTCCAGCCGCAAGTTCGGCGCGTTGACGCGCCGGGACGGCCCGCGGCTATCGCCTAAAAGCCTTGCGGCCAGACCCGGTGCTATCCGGACTGGCCGCAAGGCTTATTGTCATGGGGAAGGGGGCATTTATTCGGCCGGTCCCGGTGTGGTGGGTGGCGTGTCGGCGGCGCCGGGTGGCAGGCGGTCGATGAAGAGCGTGCCGTTCAGGTGGTCGACCTCGTGCTGGATGATGCGGGCGTGGAAACCTTCGGCCCGGCCCTCGACCGGGCTGCCCTGGAGATCCTGGGCGCGGTATCGGATGGCATGCCAGCGCGGTACCTGCTCGCGGCGCCCCGGGACGCTGAAGCAGCCCTCCCAGTCCTCCTCCAGCTGTCCGGATTCGGGGGTGATTTCCGGGTTGATCAGCACCGTCGGCGGAATCTCCGGCGCGCCGGGTGCGCGTTCGCCACCGGCGTAGGCGAACACGATGACGCGCAGCGGCACGCCGATCTGCGGTGCCGCCAGCCCCACCCCGTTGCCGGCGAACTGGGTGTCGAACATGTCCTGCACCAGGTCATGCAGTTCCGGCGTGTCGAACGCGGTCACCGGTGCCGCATGCTGGCGCAGCATCGGGTGGTCTTGCGGGAGGAAGTCGCGTTTCATGGTGTTGTCTTCAATAGGGGGAGGGTGCCTCCAAGCTTGAAAACGATAGCGCAAAACCCGTGCGCTGCGCCACCAGGCAATCCATGGTGAGCCCTCACGGCGGAGCGGTTTCGTCTCCCGCTTCGGCCGGCCTCGCCCCCAAGGCCAGCCGCCCCTTTTCTGCCGCTCTACCTCAGATCACCCACATATCGGTGAAGACGTTCACCGGCGTGGCCATGAGCTTCTCGGCGTCGTTGCACAGCGCGAAGATCGCCGCCTGCTGCTTGGCCGGGAAGCGGCGCGCCAGGTTGGTCTTGAACTTGGCCTCCAGCAGCGGGATGCCCTCGGCGCGGCGGCGCTGGTGGCCGATTGGGTATTCGCACACCACTTCGTCGAGCACGCTGCCGTCGTTCAGGGTGACGGTCAGCGCATTGGCGATGCTGCGCTTGTCCGGATCGTGGTAGTCGCGGGTGAAGGCCGGGTCCTCGGCGCACTCGATCTTGCCGCGCAGCACGTCGATGCGCGGGTCGGCGGCGACGTCGTCCTCGTAGTCGGCGGCGGTCAGGCGGCCGAAGATCAGCGGCACCGCCACCATGTACTGGATGCAGTGATCGCGGTCGGCCGGGTTCGCCAGCGGCCCCTTCTTGTCGATGATGCGCAGGCAGGCCGCGTGGGTGCGGATGGTGATCCGTTGGATGTCGGCAGCGGACTTGCCCAACTCGGCCAGCTTGCCGTGCAGCGTCATCGCGCACTCGACGGCGGTCTGCGCATGGAACTCGGCCGGGAACGATATCTTGAACAGCACCTTCTCCATCACGTAGCTGCCGTAAATCTGGTTATCAGACCTGCGTTGGAACGTGAACGGCTTGCCCTTGAACAGTACCTCGTAGAAGCCCCAGGTTTTGGCCGTGAGCACGCTGGGAATGCCCATCTCGCCCTTCAGGCTGAACAGCGCCAGTCGCACCGCGCGGCTGGTGGCGTCACCGGCCGCCCACGACTTGCGCGAGCCGGTGTTCGGGGCGTGGCGGTAGGTGCGCAGGCTCTGGCCATCGACGAAGGCCTGACTCACGGCGTTGACGACCTCTTCCTTGCTGGCGCCCATCAGCCTGGCACAGACGGCGGCGGATGCCACTTTCACCAGCACCACGTGGTCGAGGCCGACCTGGTTGAAGCTGTTCTCCAGCGCGAGACAGCCTTGGATCTCGTGTGCCTTGATCATGCCCTCCAGCACGTCCCGCATGGTCAGCGGCGTCTGGCCGCGGGCGAGGCGCTCGCGCGAGACCCAGTCGGCGGTGGCGAGGATGCCGCCCAGGTTGTCGGAGGGATGCCCCCACTCGGCGGCGAGCCAGGTGTCGTTGAAGTCGAGCCAGCGGATCATCGCGCCGATGTTGAAGGCCGCCTGCACCGGGTCGAGCTGGAACTGGGTGCCGGGCACCCTGGCGCCGTTGGGCACGACGGTGCCCGGCACGATCGGCCCCAGCAGCTTGGTGCAGGCGGGGTAGGACAGCGCTTCCAGTCCGCAGCCCAAGGTATCCATCAGGCACAGGCGGGCAGTGTTCCAGGCTTCGGCGGAGTCGATGGCGTAATCGGCGACGTAGTCGGCGATGTCGACGAGAACCTGATCGGCGTCGGGGCGAATATTGGAAACAGGGGCAGACATGCGTTCCTCCTTGCGCGGATATAGCGCCAGTCGCCGTCCTTGCGCCAGGGGGCGGCACAAGGACGAGCCGGGTTGACGCTGCCGCACGGCAAGCAGGCCCGATCATCCGCCTCGGCCAAGTGGCCGAAACTGGGTGAACGGACCGTCGCTGTCTTACAGTGTAGCCCGCCTGCTGCCCTGGCTCGTGCTCAGAACGCGTCGCCCGGCACCCTCACCCAGCCTTCCATCAGCACGCGGGCGCTGCGGCTCATGATGGCCTTGGTCACGGTCCACTGGCCGTCGATCTGCCTGGCTTCCGCGCCGACACGCAATGTGCCGGAGGGGTGGCCGAAGCGCACCGCCTGGCGCTCGCCGCCGCCGGCAGCCAGGTTGACCAGCGTACCCGGTATCGCTGCCGCGGTGCCGATGGCCACGGCGGCCGTGCCCATCATGGCGTGGTGCAGCTTGCCCATCGACAGCGCGCGCACCAGGAGGTCGATCTCGTCCGCCTTGATCTCTTTGCCGCTCGAGGCGGTGTAGTCGGTGGGGGGGGCGACGAAGGCAATCTTCGGCGTGTGCTGGCGCGTGGCGGCCTCTTCCGGCGACTTGATCAGGCCCATCTTCAGCGCGCCGGCCACGCGGATGGCCTCGAATTTCGCCAGCGCGGCGGGGTCGGTGTTGATGTCCTCGCGCAGCTCGGTGCCGGTGTAGCCGATGTCGGCCGCGTTGACGAACACGGTGGGGATGCCGGCGGCAATCATGGTGGCCTTGAGAGTGCCGACGCCGGGCACCTCCAGCTCGTCCACCAGCTTGCCGGTGGGGAACATGGCGCCGCCCTCGTCGCCGTCATCGGACGGATCGAGGAATTCCAGCACGATCTCCGCGGCCGGGAAGGTCACGCCGTCCAGCTCGAAATCGCCGGTCTCCTGCACCTGGCCGTTGGTGACCGGCACGTGGGCGATGATGGTTTTCTGGATGTTGGCCTGCCAGATGCGTACCACGCACACGCCGTTGTCCGGAATGCGTGCCGGGTCGACCAGGCCGGCATGGATGGCGAAGGCGCCGGCGGCGGTGGAGAGGTTGCCGCAGTTGCCGCTCCAGTCCACGAAAGCCTTGTCGATGGCGACCTGGCCGTACAGGTAGTCCACGTCGTGGTCGGGCTGGGTGCTTTTCGACAGGATCACGCACTTGCTGGTGCTGGAGGTGGCGCCACCCATGCCGTCGATGTGGGCGGAGTAGGGGTCGGGGCTGCCGATCACGCGCATGAACAGCTTGTCGCG
The DNA here is from genome assembly GCF_000527175.1 of Pseudogulbenkiania sp. MAI-1. Classification (NCBI taxonomy): domain Bacteria; kingdom Pseudomonadati; phylum Pseudomonadota; class Betaproteobacteria; order Neisseriales; family Chromobacteriaceae; genus Pseudogulbenkiania; species Pseudogulbenkiania sp. MAI-1. The sequence goes on from NZ_AZUR01000001.1 coordinate 1,666,708, forward strand.
CGCCGGGCCGGGCACCTGGCAGCGTTCCGGCAGGTCCTGCAGGCGGAAGAACACGCCCTTGCTGGTGCCGCCGCGGATGTAGGTGGCTGGAATGCGGATCTGGGGAAGATGAGCCATGGTGAGTCCTGACAAAATCATGCATAGGATGGGTGAAGCGTAGCGTAACCCATCATCCTGAAGTGGGTGGGTATGGCCTGTCGGCCGCCCCCACCCGGTCTGTTCAAGGCCGGTTGCAAGGCTGCCGTCAGGCGCTGGCACCTTCCAGGAAGTCCTTGGCGAAGCGCTGCAGCACGCCGCCGGCTTCATAGATCGACACTTCTTCCGCGGTGTCCAGACGGCAGGTCACCGGCACCTGCACGGTCTCGCCGTTCTTGCGGTGGATCACCAGCGTCAGGTCGGCGCGCGGCTGGCGCTCACCGATCACGTCGTAGGTTTCGGTGCCGTCGAGGCCCAGGGTCTTGCGGGTGACGCCTGGCTTGAACTCCAGCGGCAGCACACCCATGCCGATCAGGTTGGTGCGGTGGATGCGCTCGAAGCCTTCGGCGACGATGGCTTCCACCCCCGCCAGGCGCACGCCCTTGGCGGCCCAGTCGCGCGAGGAGCCCTGGCCATAGTCGGCGCCGGCCACGATGATCAGCGGCTGCCGGCGCTCCATGTAGGTCTCGATGGCTTCCCACATGCGCATCACCTTGCCGTCCGGCTCCACGCGTGCCAGCGAGCCGCGCTTCACCTCGCCGTCTACCACGGCCATCTCGTTCACCAACTGCGGGTTGGCGAAGGTGGCGCGCTGCGCCGTGAGGTGGTCGCCGCGGTGGGTGGCGTAGGAGTTGAAGTCCTCCTCCGGCAGGCCCATTTTCGCCAGGTATTCGCCGGCGGCCGAGTTGGCCAGGATGGCGTTGGACGGCGACAGATGGTCGGTGGTGATGTTGTCCGGCAGCAGTGCCAGCGGACGCATGCCCTTGAGCGTGCGCTCGCCGGCCAGTGCGCCTTCCCAGTACGGTGGGCGGCGGATGTAGGTGGACATCGGGCGCCAGTCGTACAACGGGCTCTTGGCTTCTTCCACCGCGCCCAGATCGAACATCGGGATATAGATCTGCTTGAACTGCTCCGGCTTCACGCAGCGCGCCACGATGGCGTCGATTTCCTCGTCGCTCGGCCACAGGTCTTTCAGGGTGATGGCCTTGCCGTCCTTGTCGTAGCCCAGCGCATCCTGCTCGATGTCGAAGCGGATGGTGCCGGCAATGGCGTAGGCCACCACCAAGGGCGGCGAGGCCAGGAAGGCCTGCTTGGCGTAGGGGTGGATGCGGCCGTCGAAGTTGCGGTTGCCGGACAGCACGGCGGTGGCGTACAGGTCGCGATCGATGATTTCCTGCTGGATTTTCGGGTCCAGTGCGCCGGACATGCCGTTACAGGTGGTGCAGGCGTAGGCCACGATGCCAAACCCCAGTTTTTCCAGCTCCGGCAGCAGGCCGGCTTCTTCCAGATACAGCTTGGCCACCTTGGAGCCGGGCGCGAACGAGGTCTTCACCCACGGCTTGCGTACCAGCCCCAGCGCATTGGCTTTCTTCGCCAGCAGACCGGCCGCCACCACGTTGCGGGGGTTCGAGGTGTTGGTGCAGCTGGTGATGGCGGCGATGATCACCGCGCCATCCGGCAGCAGACCCTGGGCTTCCTCGGCGCGAGCCGCCTGCAGCTTGGCTTCGTCGGCGATGCCGCGTTCGGCCAGGGCCGAGGTCGGCAGGCGCTTGTGCGGGTTGGAGGGGCCGGCCATGTTGCGCACCACGCTGGACAGGTCGAACTCCAGCACGCGTTCGTACTCAGCGTGGGCCAGGCTGTCGGCCCACAGGCCGGTGAGTTTGGCGTAGTTTTCCACCAGCGCCACCTGCTCCGGTTCGCGGCCGGTGAGCTTCAGGTAATCGATGGTCTGCCCGTCGATGTAGAACATCGCGGCGGTGGCGCCGTATTCCGGGCACATATTGGAGATGGTGGCGCGGTCGCCGATGCTCAGCTTGGCCGCGCCGTCGCCGAAGAATTCCACCCAGGCGCCGACCACGCGCTCCTTGCGCAGGAACTCGGTGAGCGCCAGCACGATGTCGGTGGCGGTGATGCCGGGCTGGCGCTGGCCGGTGAGTTTCACCCCGACGATGTCCGGCAGGCGCATCATCGAGGCGCGGCCCAGCATCACGGTTTCCGCTTCCAGTCCGCCCACGCCGATGGCAATCACGCCCAGCGCGTCCACGTGCGGGGTGTGGCTGTCGGTGCCGACGCAGGTATCGGGGAAGGCCACGCCGTCGCGTGCCTGGATCACCGGCGACATCTTTTCCAGGTTGATCTGGTGCATGATGCCGTTGCCCGCCGGGATCACGTCCACGTTCTTGAACGCGGTGCGCGTCCAGTCGATGAAGTGGAAACGGTCCTCGTTGCGGCGGTCTTCAATGGCACGGTTTTTCTCGAACGCCTCCGGATCGTAGCCCCCGCATTCCACTGCCAGCGAGTGATCCACGATGAGCTGGGTGGGGACCACCGGGTTCACCTTGGCCGGGTCGCCGCCTTTTTCGGCGATGGCGTCGCGCAGGCCGGCCAGGTCGACCAGCGCGGTCTGGCCCAGGATGTCGTGGCACACCACGCGTGCCGGGTACCAGGGGAAATCCAGGTCGCGGCGGCGTTCGATCAGCTGCTTCAATGCGTCGGTCAGCAGTGCCGGGTCGCAGCGGCGTACCAGCTGTTCGGCCAGTACGCGCGAGGTGTACGGCAGCTTGTCGTAGGCACCGGGCTGGATGGCGTCGACCGCCGCACGCGTGTCAAAGTAATCCAGGGCGGTGCCGGGCAGGGGTTTGCGGTATGCGGTATTCATGGTGTCGAGGCCCGAGGGTGAAATTCTGTGTCAGCGGGGCGGCTCGCCGGCCGCCTCCGTCCATGTTTCAGCCAGCCTGCCGGTACAGCCGCGCCGGCAGGTGGTGGCGATCCGCTCCCGACATCTTCATCCGCCTTGGAAGCGGTCATGAGGATGCCGGTGCCGGGCGGGCCGCGGCGCGCCCGGCTGGAGGGGGGTGTCAGCGCTGGCTCAGCGGCACGAACGGCTGGTCTTCCGGGCCGATGTAGTTGGCGGACGGACGGATGATCTTGCCGTCGATGCGCTGTTCGATCACGTGCGCGCTCCAGCCGCTGGTGCGGGAGATGACGAACAGCGGGGTGAACATCGCGGTCGGCACGCCCATCATGTGGTAGCTCACGGCCGAGAACCAGTCGAGGTTGGGGAACATCTTCTTGATGTCCCACATCACCGTCTCCAGGCGCTCGGCGATGTCGAACATCTTGGTATCGCCGGCGGCCAGCGAGAGTTCGCGCGCCACTTCCTTGATCACCTTGTTGCGCGGGTCGGCGATGGTGTAGACCGGGTGGCCGAAGCCGATCACCACTTCCTTGCGCTCGACGCGGGCCTTGATGTCCGCCTCGGCTTCGTCCGGGTTCTCGTAGCGCTTCTGCACCTCGAACGCCACCTCGTTGGCGCCGCCGTGCTTGGGGCCGCGCAGCGCGCCGATGGCGCCGGTGATGGCGCTGTACATGTCCGAGCCGGTGCCGGCGATGACGCGGGCGGTGAAGGTGGAGGCGTTGAACTCGTGCTCGGCGTACAGGTTGAGCGAGGTGTGCATGGCGCGTACCCACTGCTCGGACGGCTTCTCGCCGTGCAACAGGTGCAGGAAGTGGCCGCCGATGGAGTCGTCGTCGGTTTCCACCTCGATGCGCTTGCCGTTGTGGCTGAAGTGGTACCAGTAGAGCAGCATCGAGCCCAGCGATGCCATCAGACGGTCGGCGATGTCGCGCGCGCCGGCCATGTTGTGGTCGTCCTTCTCCGGCAGCGCGCAGCCCAGCGCCGAGACGCCGCTGCGCATCACGTCCATCGGGTGGGCGGCGGCGGGCAGTGCCTCCAGCACCGCCTTCACCGAGGCGGGCAGGCCGCGCAGCGATTTCAGCTTCTTCTTGTAGCCGGCCAGTTCCGCCTGGTTCGGCAGCTTGCCGTGCACCAGCAGGTAGGCCACCTCCTCGAATTCGCAGTGGGCGGCCAGGTCCAGGATATCGTAGCCGCGGTAGTGCAGGTCGTTGCCGCTGCGGCCGACGGTGCACAGCGCGGTGTTGCCAGCGGCCACGCCGGACAGGGCGACCGATTTCTTCGGTTTGGCGGTAAGAACGACTTCACTCATTTCCTTCTCCTCTATGTAAAGGCAATGTGGGGCGGCCTGCGGTTTATTCGATGAGTCTTCGGGCCAACCCGATACGGTCTGTGATTACTTGTCCTGGCTGAACAACGCATCCAGCTTCTGCTCGTAGGCGTGGTAGCCGAGGTGGTCGTACAGCTCCATGCGCGTCTGCATCTTGTCGATCACGTTCTTCTGCGTGCCGTCCTGGCGGATCGCGCTGTACACCTCCAGCGCCGCCTTGCTCATGGCGCGGAATGCCGACAACGGATAGAGCACCAGCGACACCCCGTTGGCGCCGAGTTCCTGCGTGGTGTAGAGCGGGGTGGAGCCGAACTCGGTGATGTTGGCCAGCACCGGCACCTTCACGGCATCGGCAAACTGCTTGTACATCGCCAGATCGGTCATCGCCTCGGGGAAAATCATGTCGGCGCCGGCTTCGACGCAGGCCACGGCGCGCTCGATCGCTGCCTCCAGGCCTTCCACCGCCAGCGCGTCGGTACGCGCCATGATCACGAAGCTGTCGTCGCGGCGTGCATCCACCGCCGCCTTGATGCGGTCGACCATCTCGTCCTTCGGCACGATGGCCTTGTTCGGGCGATGGCCGCAGCGCTTCTGCTGCACCTGGTCCTCGATGTGCACCGCGGCCGCGCCGGCCTTCTCCAGGCTGCGGATGGCGCGGGCGATGTTGAACGCGCCGCCCCAGCCGGTGTCGATGTCCACCAGCAGCGGCAGTTCGGTCACCTCGGTGATGCGGCGCACGTCGATCAGCACGTCTTCCAGCGTGGTGATGCCAAGGTCGGGGATGCCGCACGAGCAGGCCGCCACGCCGCCGCCGGAGAGGTAGAGCGCCTTGAAGCCGGCGTGCTCGGCCAGGCGGGCGGCGTAGGCGTTCACCGCGCCCATCACCTGCAACGGTTTTTCCTGCTCTACGGCCTGTCTGAAGCGGTTTCCCGGGGTTTGCATCGCACGTTCTCCTTGGCGTCGTCTGAGTGAGTGAGCCGATTCTAGCAAGTGCTTGGTTGGTTTGTAAAGGGTGACAAACCCTCAAGCCATCATCCTTAACCAGAGGGTAGACGGTATGGGCGTCCACCGCCGGATAAATCGCAGATCGGGATGCGGCGGGCCGGTCATGACTCGGAAGGAGGGATGCCGGGATGGCGGTCGTCAGGCCGAGGGAAGGCCGGTTGGGTCAGTCCCGGCGTGGTGGCTACGACCGGTTTGTCCTCCCCGCAGGCCGTTTCCGTCCCGGCCTATCTCTGCTATGTTTCGCTCAGCACCACCAGTGGGAACTCATCACCCACCCTCTGGTCTAGACCGTGTCCACCACGTGAATACACCAATTAAACCGGTGGGCAATTCAGGGAGCATTACAACGACATGAGTGATCGTGAAATCGATCAACAGTTGGTGGAGCGTGCGCAGCGAGGTGAAAAAAGAGCGTTCGATTTGCTTGTCAGCAAGTATCAGCGCCGTTTGGCCCGGCTGTTGTCACGGTTTTTACGTGACAGCGCAGACATCGAAGACGTGACGCAGGAGGCCTTCGTCAAGGCATACCGCGCCTTGCCATCCTTTCGTGGCGAGAGTGCGTTTTATACCTGGCTATACCGTATCGGCATCAACACCGCCAAGAACTTCCTCAGTGCCAGCGGGCGACGCCCGGTCATCAACAGTGAGGTGGAGGACGAGGATGGCGAGAGTTTCGACATGGCGTCGCAGCTCCCCGACCTCAACACCCCCGAATCGGAGTTGATGAACAAGGAAATCCTGAACACGGTGAATGCAGCGGTAGAGGCGCTTCCTGAGGAGCTGAGGACGGCGATTTCGCTGCGGGAAATGGATGGTCTTTCCTACGACGAAATTGCCAAGGTGATGAATTGTCCCATCGGTACGGTTCGTTCGCGCATCTTCCGGGCGCGCGAGGCAATCGCATCCGAGCTTCGGCCGTTGCTTGATACGGCCAAGAATAAAAGGTGGTAAGCATGAAAGAATCATTATCCGCACTGGTGGATAACGAACTCGATGGACCGGAGGCTGCCAGGGTCATTGCCGCCGCCAGTACCGACGAGTCGTTGAAGGAAGCATGGGATGAGTATCATCTGATCGGTGATGCCATGCGTGCCTCTGGCCTGAACAGCATCAACGTGCGCCATCGGGTGGCTGCCCGACTGGCCGAGGAGCCGACTGTGCTGGCGCCGCGACGCTGGCTGCGAGAGGGGCGCGTGCGCACCGTCAGCGCCGTGGCACTGGCCGCGAGCATGAGTTTTGCTGCCGTGGTGGCGTGGCAGCAACTGGCGGTCAACGACCAGGGTACGGCCATGGTTGCCGCCGACAAGGGGGTGCCGGTGCAGGTGGCTCAGCAGGTGGAGCCGGCCAATGGTCCGATGGCGAATGGCAATGGGGAAGACCCTTATCTGCTGGCGCATCAGGAGTTGGCTTCCGATCCTGATGTGGTGAAAGTCTCGCTCGGCAATGGAGTTCGCCATTGATGCGGCTGAAGCACCTGACTGCCATTGTCTGTTTCGCTTTGCCGGCATTGGCGCATGCCGCCGATGACTGGCAGACCCTGAAGAAATCCGCCCAGGTAAGCCGCAACCAAGTCTTGACCGGTACCTATCTGCACCAGATGAGCGGTGTGGTGGAAACGTTCAGCATCGTGCGCGGCACTGGGGCGGAAGGGGTGATCGAGTTGCGCCAGTCGCTCGACGGCACGCCGCGCGAGATCGTTCGCAACGGCAACGAGCTGATCGGCTACGGCCCGGACAAGAAGGCCCTGATGGCCGCCAAGGTCAGTGCGATGCGGCTGTTCCCGGCCCTGTTGCCGGACGACATGGCCGGCGTTGCCGAGTCCTACACGCTCAAACGCCTGACCGGCGACCGGGTGGCGCAGCGCGAATGCGATTGGCTCGAACTCAAGGCCAAGGACAAGGCGCGTTACGGTATGCGGCTCTGTCTCGATCGCACCAGCCTGCTGCCGCTCAAGATCATGACGCTGACTCCGGCGCAGGAGCCGATCGAACAGTACATGTTCACCGAGATCGAGCTGGTCGCCCCGAAGGATCGCAGCCTGTTCAAGCCGCATTACTCGCTCAGCTTCCCGATCCGCAACGCGAGCGCGGCGGCATCGAGCGGAACGGGAGTGGAGGGCGTGGAGGTCAGCGGTCTGCCCAGCGGCTTCCGCCTGATCCGCGCCGTGCAACGCAGCCTCTCGGGGCAGGCCGAGCGTCTGGTGCGGCATCTGGTGTATACCGACGGCCTGGTCATGCTGTCGCTGTTCATCGAGCCGCAGGCAGGCGAACAGCGGGCCGAGCGGGTGAGTACCCTGTACGGCGCCGTCGGCATGGCGACGACCAGCCAGGGAGGCATGCAGCTGACCCTGGTCGGCGACCTGCCCGAAGCCAGCATGCTGTCCTTGCTCAAATCGATCCGGGTCGTCCAGAAATAAATATGGCTGAAATCCGGGCTCGCGTACTGGCAATGGGGCAGGCATGCGCATGGGAGCCTCCCCGTTCCACTCCCTGAGGGGCCCTGAAGGAGCGCCGATGAATGCCCTGTCAGTGCCGCCGGCTGGCCTGCCCGGTTTCTTCCTTCCCCTTGCTGGCGGTGGGTCGATCTGCCTGCTGTCATCGGCATTCGGCCGCATTTCAGCCGATCATCACCGCCAAGTTTCCTTCTGAACCTTTCATGCTGGAGAAAACATGTCGGTCCAAAAACTGATTGTCTCTGCCATGCTGGCAGCTGCCGTGATTTCCGGGCCGGTATGGGCCGCCGAGGCGCGCCCCCTACCGGACTTCACCCAGATCGTCGAGCAGGAAGGCAAGGCCGTGGTCAACATCAGCACCACGCAGACTGTGCGCTCGACCATCAACGCCGTGCCCGAGGAATTCAGCGGCGACCCGTTCTTCGAATTCTTCCGCCGTTTCGCCCCGCCCCAGCAGCAAGAACGCAAGGAACGCTCGCTCGGTTCGGGCTTCATCGTCTCGTCGGACGGCTACGTGCTGACCAACTCGCACGTGGTAGCAAAGGCCGAGGAGATCACGGTGACGCTGGGTGATAAGCGCAGCTTCAAGGCACGGCTGATCGGCTCGGATGCCCGTACCGACGTGGCGCTGCTCAAGATCGATGCGACCCGCTTGCCGGTGGCGCATCTGGGTTCGTCGGCCAACCTCAAGGTCGGGGAGTGGGTGCTGGCCATCGGTTCGCCGTTCGGCTTCGAGAATTCGGTCACCTCTGGCATCGTCTCGGCCAAGGGTCGCAGCCTGCCGGACGAAAACTACGTGCCGTTCATCCAGACCGATGCCGCGGTGAACCCCGGCAATTCCGGCGGGCCGCTGTTCAACCTCAAGGGTGAGGTGGTCGGCATCAACTCGCAGATCTACAGCCGCTCCGGCGGCTTCATGGGCATTTCCTTCGCCATCCCCATCGACGTGGCGGTGAAGGTGGCCGAACAGCTCAAGGCGGAAGGCAAGGTGAGCCGGGGCCGTATCGGCGTGTCCATCCAGGAGCTGACGCAGGAACTGGCCGAGTCGTTCGGCTTGCGTGGGGTGACGGCCGGGGCGTTGATCAATTCGGTCGAGAAGGGCGGCCCGGCGGATCGGGCCGGGCTGCGCGTCGGTGACGTCGTGCGCAAGATCGACGGCCAGCCGGTCGAATCCTCGGCCGACATGCCGCGCCTGATCGGCGCCCTCCGGCCGGGCAAGCCGGTGGCGCTGGAAATCTGGCGCAATCGCACGTCCCGCGTGGTGACCGTGGTACTGGAAGAGTTGCAGGAAGAGGCGCCGAGCATCGCCGAGCGCGAATTCCGCCAGCCGCAGAAACCGACCGAGCCGCAAGGCGAGCGCATGGCGTCCATCGGCCTGGAGTTGTCCGAACTGGCGCCGGTGCAGCTCAGGCGGCTCGGCGTCGAATACGGCCTGCTGGTGCAGAAGGCGAGCGGGTCGGCGGCGCGCGCCGGCATGGCGCCGGGCGATGTGATCGTCGGTGTCGGCGACGAACCGCTGAGGAGTGCGCGCCAGCTGCGCGAGGCGCTGCGCTCGGTACGCAAGGGCGGCACCATCGCGCTGCAGGTGTTGCGGCGTGGTGTGACGCTGTTCGTGCCGCTGACCGTTGAGGAGATTAAATGAGGCTGACGCTGTATTTTCGCGAGTATTGCAGCCTGTGCCACCAGATGCTGGCCGAACTCCAGCCGTGGCAGCAAAAGCACGGCTTCGCGCTCGACGTGATCGACGTCGACGCGGACCCCGTGCTGGAGGAGCGCTTCAACGAACTGGTGCCGGTCTTGATGGATGGCGACAACGAAATCTGTCATTACCATCTGGATACTCAGCGGCTGGCTGCACATCTTGGCGAAATCGGCTAAAATCCGCGCCAGTGTGAGTTGTCAAGGGCACGCCAGCGTGCCCTTAATTTTTGCTGGATACCGATGAAAAACATCCGAAACTTCTCGATCATTGCCCATATCGACCATGGCAAATCGACCCTGGCCGACCGTTTCATCCAGTTCTGCGGCGGCCTGGAAATGCGCGAGATGAGCGCCCAGGTTCTCGACTCGATGGATATCGAGAAAGAGCGCGGCATCACCATCAAGGCCCAGACCGCGGCGCTGCAGTACAAGGCGCGCGACGGTCAGGTCTACAACCTGAACCTGATCGACACCCCGGGGCACGTCGACTTTTCCTACGAAGTCAGCCGCTCGCTGTCCGCCTGCGAAGGCGCGCTGCTGGTGGTCGACGCCTCGCAGGGCGTCGAGGCCCAGACCGTCGCCAACTGCTACACCGCCATCGACCTGGGTGTGGAAGTGGTGCCGGTGCTCAACAAGATCGACCTGCCGGCGGCCGAGCCCGAGCGCGTCAGCCAGGAGATCGAGGACATCATCGGCATCGAGGCGATCGACGCGGTACGCGCCTCGGCCAAGTCCGGCATCGGCATCGAGGACATCCTCGAGACAGTGGTGACCAAGATTCCGCCGCCGCAGGGCAACCCGGACGGCCCGCTCAAGGCGCTCATCATCGACTCCTGGTTCGACAACTACGTCGGCGTGGTGATGCTGGTGCGCGTCAAGGACGGCCAGCTCAAGCCCAAGGACAAGATCAAGTTCATGGCCACCGGCGCCGAGTACCTGTGCGAGCAGGTCGGCGTGTTCACGCCGAAGTCGGTGCAGCGCGCCAGCCTCAACGCCGGCGAAGTGGGCTTCGTCATCGCCGGCATCAAGGAGCTGAAGTCGGCCAAGGTGGGTGACACCATCACGCTGGCTACCCAGCCGGCCACCGAGCCGCTGCCGGGCTTCAAGGAGGTGCAGTCCCAGGTGTTCGCCGGCCTCTACCCGGTCGAATCGCACGACTACGACGCGCTGCGCGACGCGCTGGAGAAGTTGCAGCTCAACGACGCCTCGCTCAAGTTCGAGCCGGAAGTGTCGCAGGCGCTGGGCTTCGGCTTCCGCTGCGGCTTCCTCGGCCTGTTGCACCTGGAGATCGTGCAGGAGCGCCTGGAGCGCGAGTTCGACATGGATCTCATCACCACCGCGCCCACTGTAGTGTACGAAGTGGTGATGAAGGACGGCAGCGTGATCGAGGTGGAAAACCCGTCCAAACTGCCGGATCCGGGCAAGTTCGACGAGCTGCGCGAGCCCATCATCACCGCCACCATCCTGGTGCCGCAGGACTACGTCGGCGCGGTGATGACGCTGTGCAACCAGAAGCGCGGCGTACAGGTGAACATGCAGTACATGGGCCGCCAGGTGATGCTGAAGTACGATCTGCCGATGAACGAAGTGGTGATGGACTTCTTCGACAAGCTCAAGTCCACCAGCCGCGGTTACGCCTCGCTGGACTACGAGTTCAAGGAATTCCGCGCCGCCGACCTGGTCAAGCTGGACGTGCTGGTCAACGGCGAAAAGGTGGATGCGCTGTCGCTGATCGTGCACCGCGGCAGCAGCCAGTACCGTGGTCGTGAACTGGTGGCCAAGATGCGCGAGCTGATCCCGCGCCAGATGTTCGACATCGCGGTGCAGGCCGCCATCGGCAGCCATATCATTGCCCGTGAGACGGTGAAGGCGCTGCGCAAGAACGTGTTGGCCAAGTGCTACGGCGGCGACATCACCCGCAAGAAAAAGCTGCTGGAAAAACAGAAGGCCGGCAAAAAGCGCATGAAGCAGGTGGGCAACGTGGAAATTCCTCAGGAAGCCTTCCTCGCCATTCTTCAAGTGGGGGACAAGTAAGTGGGGGGAAATCTGTTCTGGGTGTTCGTGGTGGTGGCCGTCATCGGCCTGATGCTGATCGTCTTCAGCGGCGGCAAACGTGAGGCGGCCGCCAAGGACTGGCCGGCATCCATTCAGTGGGGCTACCTCGCGCTGGTGGTGGGTGGCTTCGGCATGCTGTCCAGCGCCATGAGCTTCACCGCCGTGATGCTGGTGTTCGTGCTGATCACCGGGGCGGTATGGGCGCTGGACAAGCTGCTGCTGGCCAAGAAGAGGCAGGCCGAAAACCGCGAGGTGGGGCACTTCGTCGACTACGCGCGCGGTTTCTTCCCGGTCATCTTCGTGGTGTTCGTGCTGCGCTCCTTCCTGGTCGAGCCCTTCCAGATTCCCTCCAGCTCGATGCGGCCGGGGCTGGTGGTCGGCGATTTCATCCTGGTCAACAAGTTCTCCTACGGTATTCGCGTGCCGGTGCTGAACACCGTGCTGATCCCGGTCAACAAGGTCGAGCGGGGCGACGTGGTGGTGTTCAACTTTCCGCCGCAGCCCAGCATCAACTACATCAAGCGCGTAATCGGTCTGCCGGGCGACACGGTGGAGTACCGCAACAAGCGTCTGATCGTGAACGGACAGCCGGTGCCGGATCAGCAGGATGGCAACTACGAGTACCTGGAGCAGGGCCTGGCCATGATCCGCAACGAACAATACCAGGAGAAGCTGGGCGCCAAGAGTTTCAAGGTGCTCAACATCCCGGAAGCGCCGACGCTGAGCCTGAGCCAGGTCATGGATTTTCCTTTCCGCGAGCGTTGTGTCTATGATGACAATGGCTTCACCTGCCGCGTGCCGGAAGGGCACTATTTCATGATGGGCGACAACCGCGACAACAGCCTGGACGGCCGCTACTGGGGCTTCGTCGCCGACAAGCTGCTGGTGGGCAAGGCATTCCTGGTGTGGATGAACTTCAGCGACCTGTCGCGTATCGGTCATAGCATCCGCTGAGCGGTCTTCGGCTTTGACAGTCTAAGGGGGAGGGAGCAATGCAACGAGGTCAATACGGCTTTACGTTCATTTCGACGCTGGTGCTGATGGCCTTTATCGGCGGCGTCGTACTGCTGGGTTTCAAGGTGATCCCGGTCTACGTCGAATACGCGGCGGTCAAGCAAGCGGTAAGAGATTTGGGCAGTGAAACCTCCTCCAGCGAATACCAGATTCGCAAGGACTTCAATACCAAGGCCGATGTGGCCGACATCAGTTCGATCCGCGGCCAGGATCTCCAGGTGGTGGCAGGTTCCGGCGTAGTGCATATCCGTGCCGCCTATCGCCGTGAAGTGCCGTTGTTCGCCAATGTCGGCCTGACGTTTGATTTTGAAACCGAAGCAGGCAAAACCGATTCTTCCCAATGAGTGTATCGCAGACCGAAGTAAAGTTTGGCCGCCTGTCGGCCGCGTTGGGCTATCGTTTTTCACGCCCGGAACTGTTGCGCCAGGCCCTGACGCATCGCAGCTACGGCACGCCCAACAACGAGCGTTTTGAATTCGTCGGCGACAGCATTCTCAACTATACCGTGGCGCGCATGCTGTTCGATCGCTTCCCCCGTCTGAGCGAGGGGGAGTTGTCGCGCCTGCGCGCCAACCTGGTCAACCAGAGCGCGCTGGCCGAAATCGCCCAAGGATTGGGTTTGGGCGACTACCTGTACCTGGGAGAAGGCGAACTGAAGAGCGGAGGCTTCAACCGTCCGTCCATCCTGGCCGATGCACTGGAAGCGACCTTCGCCGCCGTCAGCTTCGATGCCGACTTCGCCGCCGCCGAGAGCGTGGTACGCCGCCTGTACGAGGCGCGTGTGGCCGCGATCGATCCCACCAAGCACGCCAAGGATGCCAAGACTCGCTTGCAGGAAGCCCTGCAGGCGCGCAAGCTGGCGTTGCCGAAATACCGCATCCTCTCCCAGAGCGGAGAGGCTCATGAACAATGGTTCAAGGTGGAGTGCGACTTGGGCGAACTGGCTGTCATCGTCACCGGCGAGGGCAGCAGCCGCCGCGCCGCCGAGCAGCAATCGGCCGAAACCGCACTGGCACACCTCGAACGGAAGCTGTCCTCGGGCAAGAAACACGCATGACTGATACCCCATTCCACTGCGGCTTTGTCGCCATCGTCGGCCGTCCCAACGTCGGCAAATCGACGTTGATGAACCACCTGATCGGCCAGAAGGTCAGCATCACCTCGAAAAAGGCGCAGACCACGCGCCACCGCGTCAACGGCATCCATACCGAAGACAGCGCGCAGTTCGTGTTCGTCGACACCCCTGGTTTCCAGACCTTCCACAAGGGGGCGCTCAACGAGGTGCTCAACCGCAGCGTCAAGGAAACGCTGTCGGACGTCGATTGCGTGCTGTTCGTCATCGAAGCCATGCGCTGGACCGGGGCCGACAAGGAACTGTTGCCGCTGTTGCCCAAGCACACCCCGGTGATGCTGGTGATCAACAAGCTGGACAAGGCCAAGGACAAGCTGGCTCTGGCCGAATTCATCGAGACCGTGAGGGCAGATTTCGCCTTTGCCGACGTCGAGGTGGTCAGCGCCAAGCACGGCCAGCGTCTCGCCGAGCTGCTCGACAAGGTGCGCCCGCACCTGCCGGAATCGATGCCGCTCTACCCGGAAGACATGGTCACCGACAAGAGCGAGCGCTTCCTCGCCGCCGAGATCGTGCGCGAGAAGCTGTTCCGCTACCTGGGCGAGGAACTGCCGTACTCGATGAACGTGGAAGTCGAGCAGTTCGAACTCGACGGCGCGCTGCGCCGCATCCACGTCGCCGTGCTGGTCGACAAGGAAGGCCAGAAGGGCATCCTGATCGGCAAGGGCGGCGAGAAGCTGAAGAAGATTTCGACCGAAGCCCGCCTCGACATGGAAAAACTGTTCGACGGCAAGGTCTATCTGGAAGTGTGGGTCAAGGTCAAGAGCGGCTGGGCGGACGACGTGCGCTTCCTCAAGGAATTCGGCCTCAACTGATCATGCCAGCGTCCCTGCCGTTGCCGCCTTACTGGACCGTCATCTTCTCCTCGCAGCGCACCGACGGTGACCAGGGCTACGCCGAGATGGCCGAGCGCATGATGCGGCTGGCCAGCGTGCAGCCGGGGTTTCTCGGCGTGGAAAGCGCCCGCGATGAAAACGGTTTCGGCATTACCGTGTCTTACTGGGATAGCGTGGAAGCGATCGCCGCCTGGCGCCACCACGCCGAGCACATGGTGGCTCAGCGCCTCGGGCGCGAGGTGTGGTATCAGGCTTTCTCGCTGAAGGTGGCACGCGTCGAGCGTGCGCACGATTTCACGAACCCGAGGGACGATGAACCCGGGCCGGATTGACCGCCAGCCGGCCTACGTGCTGCATGCCCAGCCGTACCGCGAAACCAGCCTGCTTCTCGACGTGCTGACGCGCGATCATGGGCGTATCACCCTGGTGGCGCGCGGCGCGCGCCGTCCCCGTTCCGACCTACGCGGGGTGCTGCTGCCGTTCCAGCCGCTGCGGCTGGCCTGGTTCGGCAAGAACGAAGTGCGCACCCTGCACACCGCCGACTGGCAGGGCGGGGTACCGCAACTGGCCGGTCTGCCGCTGGTGTGCGGGTTCTACCTCAACGAACTGCTGATCAAGCTGACTGCGCGCGACGACCCGCACCCGGAAGCCTTCGCGGTCTACGCCGAGGCGGTGCGCGGGCTGGCGGCGGGCGGTTCGCTGTCGTCGGTGCTGCGCCGTTTCGAGCTGGGCCTGGTGCGCGCACTGGGTTACGCGCCACCGTTCGACGTCGATGCGGCAGGGCGGAGCGTGGAACCCGACGCCGCCTACCTGTGCGGCCCCGAGCAGGTGCCGCAGCGCTGGCACGGTGAACCGGTGCAGGCGACGCAACAAGTGATCGAGGGACGGGCGCTGCTGGCCATGGTCGGCGGCGACTTTACCGAACTGTCCACGCGGCGCGCAGCGCGCAGCCTGATGCGACTTTTTCTGGGGCAGCTCCTGGGGGCGCAAGCGTTGGCCACCCGCGAGCTGCTGCAATCAATTAGTGCCCTGGGCGACTGACGCCAGAGGGAGATGGAGTAGACGATGATTCTGTTGGGCGTGAATATCGACCACGTGGCCACCCTGCGCCAGGCGCGCGGCACCCGTTACCCGAGCCCGGTCGAGGCGGCGCTGGTGGCCGAGACGGCCGGTGCCGACCTGATTACCCTGCACCTGCGCGAAGACCGCCGTCACATCCAGGACGCCGACGTGGTGGCGATGCGCCAGGTGATCAAGACGCGCATGAACCTGGAAATGGCGCTGACCGAGGAAATGCTGGCCAATGCGCTGGCGGTCAAGCCGGACGACGTCTGCCTGGTGCCGGAAAAACGCGAAGAGATCACCACCGAGGGCGGGCTCGACGTGATCCGCCACTTCGACCAGGTGCGCGACTACACCCAGGCCCTCACCGAGGCCGGCATCCGCGTGTCGCTGTTCATCGACCCGGACAACCAGCAGATCGAGGCGGCCCGCGACGCCGGCGCCCGCGTGATTGAGCTGCATACCGGCGCCTACGCCGACGCCGTGCATCAGGCCGAACGTGAGCGCGAACTGGCGCGAGTGCGTGAGGCGGCGGTGTTCGCCGCGCACCTCGGCTTCGTGGTCAATGCCGGCCATGGCCTCTCGTACCATAACGTCAAGCCGGTGGCGGCGATTGCCGAAATCGCCGAGCTCAACATCGGCCACGCCATCGTCAGCCAGGCGCTGTTCGTCGGCTTCCCCGAGGCGGTGCGCTCGATGAAGGCGCTGATGATCGAAGGCCGGCGCGACGCCCATCAGTAAGCGATCGTTACCATGATCTACGGCATCGGCACCGACATCGTCGCCGTGGCGCGCATGCAGGCCCTGCTGGACCGCTGGGGCGACAAGGCCGGGCGGCGCATCCTGGCACCGTCCGAGCGGGCCGCCTTTGCCGCCAGCAGCGACCCGGCGCGCCTGCTGGCCAAGCGCTTCGCCGTCAAGGAAGCGGCCTCGAAAGCCTTGGGAACCGGTATCCGCGCCCCGGTGCTGCTTACCGCCATCGCCGTCGATCACGATGCCCTGGGCAAGCCGCTGCTGGTCTTCAGTCCCGAGTTGCAGCGCTTCGCCGAAAGCCGTGGCGTGGTCGGCAGCCATCTTTCCATCAGCGACGAGCGCGACCACGCGCTCGCCTTTGTCGTGCTGGAGGGCGTGCCCCTGGCCACTCCTCCAGCCCACTTGCAGGCCTGACTCCTATGCACAGCACTGTTTCCTTGCCGCGCGGCCCCGTGATGGTGGACGTGGCGGGCTTTACCCTGAGCGACGCCGAGCGCGAGCGGCTCCGCCAACCGCTGGTCGGCGGGGTGATCCTGTTCCGGCGCAATTTCGAGAACATCGAGCAACTCAAGGCGCTGACCGCCGAAATCCGCGCCCTGCGCACACCGCACCTGCTGATCGCGGTCGACCACGAGGGTGGCCGCGTGCAGCGCTTCCTCGACGGCTTCACCCGGCTGCCGCCGATGCGCGTGCTGGGCGAAGCCTGGCAGCGTGATCCGGGCGAAGCGGAAAGCCTGGCCGAGACCGTCGGCTACGTGCTGGCCGCCGAGCTGCGCGCCTGCGGCGTCGACCTGTCGTTCACCCCGGTGCTCGATCTCGACTGGGGGCGTTGCGCGGTGATCGGCAACCGCAGCTTCAGCCGCGATCCGGAAGTGGTGTCCGCCCTGGCGCTGGCGCTGCAGCGCGGCTTGAAAAAGGGCGGCATGGCGACCTGCGGCAAGCACTTTCCCGGCCATGGCTATGTCGAGGGCGACAGCCATCACGTCATCCCGGTCGACGAGCGCGGCCTGGACGAGCTGATGGCCGATGACATCAAACCCTTCGTGCGCCTGTCCGCCGCCGGCCTGACCTCGGTGATGCCGGCGCATGTGGTCTATCCGCAGGTGGATGACCAGCCGGCCGGTTTCTCGCGCGTCTGGTTGCAGGACATCCTGCGTCGCCGGGTCGGTTTCGATGGGGTGATCTTTTCCGACGATCTGTGCATGGAAGGGGCGGCTGGGGCCGGTGGTATCGCCGACCGGGCGCGAGCTGCCTTCGCAGCCGGCTGCGACATGGCCCTGGTATGCAACCGCCCGGATCTCGCCGACGAACTGCTCGCCACGCTCGCCGATCCGGCCATTGCCGGGCTGGCAGAACGGCTGGCGCGCATGGAAGGGCAGGGCGAACAGGCGGAGTGGGAAAAGACGCTGGACAGCGCCGCCTTCGCCGCCGCCCGCGCCACGGTGGCGCGTCTCGCCATGCCGCCGGATGCGCTGAAGGGGCCGGCGGTGGGCGAGGCCAGCTGATCCGGCTACTCCATCAAGAGCAAGGCCACCGCATGCGGTGGCCTTTGTCTTTAGTGCCCTGCCGTTCAGGGCTTCCACAGCTTGGCGAGAAAGCCGGGGCGGACCCCCGCCTGGGCCAGTGTCACCGCTTCGATGATGTGGAAACCGGGGTTGCGGGTCTCGCGCAGCAGCGGCTCGGCGTAGGGCGGGCCGTCCGCCTTGCGCAGCGCCGCCACGCGGGGCTCGTTGGCTTTCTCGCGGCGGTGGGTGACCACGGCGATTTCGCCGTTGGCCAGCCGCACGCAACTGCCCGGCGGGTAGATGCCGATCTCCTTGATCAGCAAGGCGGTGTACTGCGGGTCGAATTCGCCATAGCCGCCTTGGAACAGCTTGGCCATGATGCGTGCCGCCGGCTCGCTAGCGTGGCCGGGCGAGGGTGACAGCCGGGCCGTCAGAACGTCGACCAGATGCAGTAGATGCGCCAGCGGCTCGATCTCGCCGCGCTTCAGCCGCAGCGGGTAGCCCGAACCGTTCCATTCCTCGTGATGCTGTTGCACCAGCGTGTGCCACAGCTCGTCGTCGATGCCGGCCTCGCGCAGAATGGCCGAGCTCAGCAGTGGATGAGCGAACAGCGCCTCGCGTTGCTGGGGTGTGGCCGGCGTGTCTTGAGCGGACATCTGGTTGAGCAGGCCGGTGACCGCGATGTTCATGGTCAGCGCGGCGCCGATCAGACTGTGCTGGGCCGCTTCGGCGAGACCCAGGCGGCGGCTCAGCACCGCCAGCAACGCGGCCGCATGCAAGGGGTGGCCGCTGCCGTGATCGCGTTGCGGCACCAGCAGAATGGCTGCCAGCAAGGCGTCAGGCTGGCTGAGGGCCAGCTCGTGCAGACGCCGGGCGACGCTGTGCAGGCTGTCGCCCAGACCGGCGACGGCCAGGCCGTGGATCAGCAAGCCCTGTACCCGTTGGCCGAGAAACTCCATCTCCAGCAGCGGGTTGGCCGGCCGTTGCGCTTCTTCCTGCTTGCGCAACGCCTCGGCGCGCTCGCGCTTTTCCCGTTCGAGCCGGGCCTCGACGGCATCCTTGTCCCCCATCCCGACGTTGAGCAGCTTGTCGCGCTGCTCCGTGCTGAGTACGTAATGGCCTTTTTTCAGCAGCAGGAGGCCATTGTTGGCGTAGACGTCGACAGGCAGTTCCTGCCCGACCCTGAGCAGCAGGGGATGCAGTTTGGTCTTGTTATCGGGGTGGTTGCTCATGGGTATTTATCACGCATTGGCTGATGCCATTGTAGCCTGCACGAGGCGGAGCGGCGGGTGGATAATGCCGCAGTCCTAGTGCTTCCTCTTCTTCCACAGCCCCGACAGGTATTGCGGGCGGATGCCGGCCTGGCTTAGCGGGATCATGCCCATGATCTGGTATTCCTTCTGCCTCGTTTCGCGCAAGAGAGGGCCGCCATAGGCCGCGCCGTCTTCACGGCGCAGGGCGGCGACCAGGGGCTGGTCGGCGCGCTCGCGCCGGGCGACGACCACGCCGAGTTCGTGGCTGGCCAGCCGGACGAAGCTGCCTGGCGGGTAGACGCCCATTTCCTTCACCAGCAGCGTGACGTACTGGCTGTCGACCTGCTGGTCGCGGTTCTGGAACAACTGGGCCAGCGCGTTTTGCGGCAGGATGGCCTTGCGGTAGCTGCGCGGCACCAGTTTGGCGGCGGAGATGTCGGCCAGATGCAGGAGGTGGGCCAGCGGGTGGATGTCGGCGCGCTCCAGCCGCTGCGGGTAGCCGCTGCCGTCCCATTCCTCGTGATGCTGCTGCACCAAGGTGTGCCACAGTTCGTCGGCGACGCCGCATTCGCGCAGGATGGCGGAGGAGAGCAGCGGGTGGCCGGCGACTTCCTCCTGCTGCTCCGGGGTGAGCGGGGCGGCCTGGCTGTAGAGCTCGTCCATCAGCGGGGCGATGGAGAGGTTCATGGTGAGCGCGGCGGCGATCAGGATCAGCCGGGCGTCCGCCGGGGTGTCGAGCCGCTTGGAGATCAGGGCTGCGAGGATGGCGGTGTGGATGCTGTGTGCGGCGGTATAGCGCTGGATCGGCAGCAGCAGCATCGACGCCAGCAGCCCGTCCGGCACCTTGTCGCACAGCCCGATCAGGCGCTCGGCCAGTTCGCGCAGCTTGAGCTCGAACATCGGCTCGGACAGGGCGCAGTTGAGCAGGTAGTCGAGCCGGGGGGTGATGTTGTGCACTTCTTCGAACGGCTCGATCAGTTCCGCTGTGCCGTCGGCCCGCTTGGCCGTGGGGTCGGGCTTGTTCTGCAGTGCGCGCTGGGTGGCCTCGACCGAGCTGTGGGCAAGCAGGCGTTCCTTCTGCTTGTCGGTCAGGACGTAATGGCCCTTGCCCAGCAGCAGGAAGCCGTTCTTGGTGTAGAGGTTGATGGGCAGTGCTTCCCCGACCTTGATAAGGCTGTCCAGCGGATTTTTTCCAGAAGACGCTGTCATTCTTTTTCGATTCTCCAAGCCATGCTACAAGTTTAGGCCCGGTAAACAAGGTGGGGGACTTATTTACCCGAAATGGTTTCCCATTCTTTCATCAAGCGCTTGAGCGAGACAGGGTAAGGCGTTTTCAGCTCCTGGGCAAACAGGCTGACGCGCAACTCTTCGATTTTCCAGCGGAAGTCGAGCAGTTCCGGCGTCGCTTCGCCCTTGTCTTCGGCCTCGGCCAGGCGGGTTTCCCACAGCGTCCACAACTGGCGGATTTCGGCGGCACGCTGGCCGTCGCGCTGCGGGTTGGCCGCGTGCTTGTCCATGCGCAGGCTCATCGCCTTCATATAGCGCGGCAGGTGGGCGAGCTGGCTCCACGGCGTGGCGGAGAGGAAGCCCTTGTGGACGAGGCGGCCCAGCTGTTCGGCGAGCTCGCGGCCCAGTTTGTGCTTGGCGAGCTTGGGCTGCAGTGCCTGGTATTCGCCGGCGATCTGGTTGAGGTAGGCAGTCACCGCCTGGATCACCGCCGGCAGCCGGGTGCGCGCCCGCGCCTTCTGGTCGTTGAAGGCCTTTTCGGTGCGCGGCAACTCGTCGTCACCGATGAAGGCGCGGTCGCAGATGCAGGCGATGGCGTCGGCCAAGAGGTCGTCGACGTTGGCCACGCCCCTCAATTGCAATCCGATCTGGGTCATGCCGGGCAGGCCCTTGCCGAGCTGCTTCATCTGTTCCTTGAGCTGCAGTTGCAGCAGCCGGATCACGCCCAGGCGGTGGGCGCGCTGGGCGGCGTATTCGGTGTCGTAGAGGCGGATCGCCACCTTGTCGGTTTCCAGCGTCAGCGCCGGGTAGCCGGTGAGTTGCTGGCGACCGCGTGCGAACTGGATCGCCGCCGGCAGTTCACCGAAGTCCCAGCTCGTCACTTCATCACGCTCGAATTCGGCCGAGGTGTCGCGGAAGGTGAGCTGAGCAGCCTGGCCGAACTGCTTCTGCAAAGCCAGCAGGTCGCGGCCGAGGCCGATTTCCTGCTTGCCGTCGTCGATGACGCGGAAGTTGAACAGCAGGTGCTGCGGCAGCGTGGAGAGGTCGAAGTCGTCGACGGCCACCTTCACCCCGCCGGTGTCGCGTAGGATGAAACGCGCGAGCTGCGGGGCGATCGGTTGGGTCAGGTCGGGGTCGGCCGACAGGAAGCGGGTGACGAAGTCCGGCACCGGCACGCAGGTGCGGCGTACCTGTTTGGGCAGGCTCTTGATCATCAGCTGCAGCTTCTCGCGGATCATGCCCGGCACCAGCCATTCAAACGGCGCCGGTTCGAGCCGGTTGAGGATGGCGAGCGGCACGTCCACGGTCACGCCGTCGAGCGGGTGGTTGGGCTCGAAGCGGTATTTCAGGCGCAGCTTGCCGTCTTCATGCTCGAGCCATTCCGGGAACTGATTGACGGTGACGTGCTGGGCGGCGTGGCGCATCAGTTCTTCGCGCGTCAGGAACAGCAGCTTGGGGTTGGCCTGTTCGGCTTGCTTGCGCCAGGCCTCGAAGCTGGCGGCGTCGACGACATCCGCCGGGATGCGTTCGGCGTAGAAGGCGTAGAGGGCCTCTTCATCCACCAGCACGTCCTGGCGCCGCGCCTTGTGTTCGAGTTGTTCCACCTCGCGGATCAACTGCTGGTTGCGCTGGAACCAGGGGGCGTTGCTGGCGTATTCCATCGCCACCAGCGCGCCACGGATGAACAGTTCGCGCGCTTCTTCCGGCGCGATGCGGCCGTAGCTGACCGGGCGGCGCGGCACCAGCGTCAGGCCGTAGAGGGTGACGCGTTCGCTCGCCACCACTTCGCCGCGGCTCTTTTCCCAGTGCGGATCGAAGTAGTGGTATTTGACGAGGTGCGGCGCGAGCTTTTCGACCCATTCTGGTTCGACCTTGCCGACGCAGCGGGCGTAGAGCTTGGTGGTTTCCACCAGTTCGGCCGCCACTAGCCATTTCGGCTTAGCTTTCTTCAGGCCGGAGCCGGGGAAAACGTGGAAGTGCACGCCGCGCGCGCCGAGGTAGTCGTCGCTTTCCTGCGATTTCATGCCGAGGTTGCCGATCAGGCCGGTCAGCAGCGCCTGGTGCAGGCGCTCGTAGGCGACGGCGTCGAGCTGCTGGCGTTTCTTGGCGCTGAGCTGGTCGAGGTTGGCGCCGGTTTCGGCTTCGGCGTGGGCCTCGTGGCGCTGGATCAGCCCCATCTCGGCGGCGATCTCGGCGAGCTGGCCGTGCAGTTCGCGCCATTCGCGCATCCTGAGATAGGACAGGAAATGCTCGTGGCACAGGTTGATCAGCTGGCGGTTGGATTTCTTGTGCTTGAGCGAGTCCTGGAAGAAGTCCCACAGGTGCAGGAAGGACAGGAAGTCGGACTTGTCGTCGGCAAATTTCTGCTGGGCGCGCTCGGCGGCTTCGCGCGCTTCGAACGGCCGCTCGCGCGGGTCCTGGATGGAGAGCGCTGCAGCGATGATCAGCACTTCGCGCGCACAGCCCAGATCGCGCGCCGCGAGCAGCATGCGGCCGATCTTGGGGTCGATCGGCAGCCGCGCCAGTTCCTTGCCGACCGGGGTCAGCTCGCTCTTGTCGTCCACCGCGCCCAGTTCGGTCAGCACTTGGTAGCCGTCGGCGATCAGCCGGGACGACGGCGCTTCGATGAAGGGGAATTCGTCGACGCGGCCGAGCCGCAGCGCCGCCATGCGCAGGATCACCGCGGCGAGGTTGGAGCGCACGATTTCCGGATCGGTGAAGGCCGGGCGGGCGTTGAAGTCGTCCTCGCCGTAGAGGCGCACACAGATGCCGGCCTCGACCCGGCCGCAACGGCCGGCACGCTGGCGCGCCGCCGCCTGGGAAATCTTTTCGACTTGCAGCTGCTCGACCTTGGCGCGCGGCGAGTAGCGGTTGACGCGGGCGAGACCGGTATCGATCACGTACTTGATGCCGGGCACGGTGAGCGAGGTCTCGGCCACGTTGGTGGCGAGCACGATGCGCCGTCCGCCCGAAGGCTTGAAGATCTTCTGCTGATCTTCGTTGGAGAGACGGGCGAACAGCGGCAGGATCTCGTAGCCGCGGATGCCGGACTTGCGCAGCTTCTCCGCCGTGTCACGAATCTCGCGCTCGCCGGGCAGGAACACCAGCATGTCGCCCGGGCCGTGGCGCGAGATTTCGTCCACCGCCTCGACGATGGCGTCTTCCATCTCCACTTCGCGCTCGTCTTCGTCGCGCTCCTTGAGCGGGCGGTAGCGCACTTCCACCGGGAAGGTGCGGCCGGAGACCTCGATCACCGGCGCGTTGTCGAAATGGCGCGCGAAGCGGTCGGCGTCGATGGTGGCCGAGGTGACGATCACCTTGAGGTCCGGCCGGCGCGGCAGCATCTGCTTGAGGTAGCCCAGCAGGAAGTCGATGTTGAGGCTACGCTCGTGTGCCTCGTCGATGATGATGGTGTCGTAGGCTTCGAGGTAGCGGTCGGTCTGCGTTTCCGCCAGCAGGATGCCGTCGGTCATCAGTTTGATGACGCTGCGTTCCGACAGCTTGTCGGTGAAGCGCACCTTGAAACCGACGTGGGCCCCCAACTCGCTGCCCAGTTCCTGCGCGATGCGCGTCGCCACCGAGCGCGCGGCGAGCCGGCGCGGCTGGGTGTGACCGATCAGCCCGTACACCCCACGTCCCAGTTCCAGGCAGATCTTGGGGATCTGCGTCGTCTTGCCCGAGCCGGTTTCGCCGCAGATGATTACCACCTGGTGGGCGGCGATGGCGGCCCGGATCTCGTCGCGCTTCTGGTTGACCGGCAGCGCAAGGTCGAACTCGGGCTTGGGCAGGTGGGCCGAGCGCGCTTCGGCGCGGCTCTGCGAGCGGGCGATCTGCTGCGCCACGTCGGCCAGCAGCTTGTCGGCCGGCTGCTGTTTCTTCAGCCGTTGTTCGGCGTCGGCGAGCTTGCGCTTCAGACCGTGGCGGTCGCGGATCAGGCAGGAGGGCAGGGCGGCCTTCAGTTCGGCCAGCGGGCGGGTGGTGGTCATGCGCTTCAAAGAACGGCGAAAACGGGAAAGCGCGAGTATAGCAGAGGTGCGGGTCGCTAGGCCTGAGGCTGGCCGAGCCGGCTGGCGATCTGCAGCAGTAGTCCACCACCACCCGGACCCGTGGCGATTTGCTGCCGTCGACCTATTCGCCGTGGCGTTGCCGGGTGATCGCCAGGCAATGGCTGGTCAGCGCGTTGTCGACGAAGTCGTTGAGCAGCACCAGCAGCCGGCCTCCGCAACGGTCGGCGACATGGCGGCGGTCGGCGACCCACGGATAGGTGGCGTGGTCGAACCGGGCCTTGGTGGACAACAGCGGCGAGGCGGCGTCGCTGAAGGTGGCTATCGCCTTGGCGATGCCCTCGGTGGTGGCGGTATAGGTGGCTTGCAACTGGAGCACGGTCCAGTCCTGTTCGGGTTGAGCGAGGGTCTGGTCCAGACAGGCGATGACGCTTGCGGGGTCGTTGGTGGCGTAGCCGCTGTCCGAGTAGGAGTCGCGGCAGTGATCATTGCCTTCCAGCACGATCAGCCGCTTGCGGCTGTCCAGCAGTTCCTGGTAGCTGGTTTGCAGGTCGGTTCTGTCGCCCAGCGCGATGCCTTTGCCGGCCAGCGCGGTGCCGAGGTAACGGGTGATTTCACTGCCGGCCGGTTTCATGCCGTTTTCCAGGAAACCGTCGTACTTGATGTTGACGACCACGATTTCCTGCGAGTGGCTGCCCAGGAATTCCACCACGCGGCGCAGGAAGTCGTCGAAGCGGCAGCCGGGAATGAACGCGTGCTGGTGGCGCAGCAGGTCGTCCTTGCGGTAGAAGCTGGCGTTGTAGCCGGGGCGGAAGTCGAAGTAGCGGGTACCCAGCGCCAACTGGGTGCTGATCGGTTCCTTCTGGGTGTAGCCCAGGTTCACCAGCGCGCGCAGCGGGGTGTCGGTGGTTTCCAGCAGTACGAGGGCAGCGACCAGCGCGGTGGTCAGTGTCGGCCCCAGTACCGGGAACGATGCCGCTCCCAGGCCCAGCGCAGTGATGATGGCGGCGGCGGCTTTCTCGCTGTCGCCATAGTGCACGATCAGGCGGTGGATGAGGTCGCGGGCCTCACCGGCATTGCCCAAGCCGGTGAACATGCCGGCATCGTGGGCGCCGGGCAGCACGAACTTGCCGAATGGAGCCTCCAGCACCGCCGGTTTGGCGGCGGCGAGGTTGCCCATCCAGTGGCTATGGTCTTCGGTGAGGTAGAGGTAGGCCTGGTGCGACTGGTTGTGGCCGGCGTCGTAGAAGCCGTAGGACACCGCGTAGCGGCCAGGGGCGATCACCGAGTTGGTGTCGAGCATATTGCCCATGTCGGTGTCGCCCAGGTTGCCGGTGGAGGGGGCGATCTCCGCGTAGCGGGTGAGGGCCTTGCTGCCGTTGACCTTGGCCTGCAGGGTGAAGCGGCCGGTGCGCTCGTCCCAGTCGATGTTGCCGCTGTCGATCTCGCGATGGCCGTGCTGCATGCTGCCGATGAGGGGGTCGTCAGCCTGGCTGAAAGTCAGATCGTCGTTTCCCCTCGTCTCGGCGGTAATCGTATAGCTTGGATTGCTGACGTAGCCGTAGATGTCGATGCCCTTGCTGATGCCCATGGTGCCTTACTCCTCATTACCGATGGATTGGAAGCGGTGGGTTTACGCTGCTGAGCAAGCGATTGGTATGTACTCCAGTAGTGGAGTTTCTGTTATTGAAAATAAATATTCCAATTGCAAGATATTTTTATAAATAGAACAAGTTGTCATTTTCATTCTGCTTGACGCGGCTGGGAAAGCCGATGGTGGCTGAGGGCCACGGCGGGGCGCGTTGCGGACGGGATGCTGCTTGTATGGAAACAGACAGGGCGGCCAGCCTGCTTGTCAGGCTGGCCGCCCTTTGGGCAAATGCGGGCGGAGGTTAGTCCTGCGCCACCGGCGCCAAGGCGCGTCGCACTGTCTCCTCGTCCAGTGCCGCCGAGCACAATTCGATGAAGCGGTAGGCGTAGCTGCGCAGGTAGTGGCCGCGGTGGATGGCGATGCGTGAGGTTTGGTGGCCGAACAACGGGGGAGCGTCGACTTCGACTACGCCGTGGTCGCGCTGTGCGTCGACAGCCATCGAGGCGACGATGCCCACGCCCATTTCCAGCTCGACGTAGGTCTTGATCACGTCGGCATCCAGGGCCGCCATCACCACGTCCGGCACTAGTCCGGCCTCGGCGAAGGCGCGGTCGATCTGGGCACGGCCAGTGAAGCCCTGGTGGTAGGTGACCAGAGGGTAGTCAGCGAGCGCCTCCAGCGTCAGCGGCTTGATGCTGTGCAGAGGGTGGTCCGGCGGTGCGATCACCGTGTGATACCAGCTGTAATAGGGGAAGGACACCAGTTCCGGCACTTCCGAGATAGCCTCGGTGGCGATGCCGATGTCGGCCTGGCCGTCCAAGAGCAGCCGCACCAGTTCGTCCGGGCTCGCCTGCAGCAGCACTAGGTGCACCTTGGGGAAGGCCTTCTTGAACGCCGTCACCACCTTGGGCAGGGCGTAGCGCGCCTGGGTATGGGTGGTGGCGATGGTCAATTGGCCCTGGTCGCGCTGGCTGAACTGCTCGGCCAATCTCTTGACGTTGCCGGCGTCGAGCAGCATGCGCTCGACGATGGTCAACAGCTCCTTGCCCGGGTCGGTCAGGCCGAGGAAGCGCTTGCCCTTGCGCACGAACAGCTCGACGCCCAGTTCGTCCTCCAGGTCCTTGATGTGCTTGCTGACACCCGATTGCGAGGTGAACAGCGCGTTGGCGACCTCGGTCAGGTTGAAGTTCTGCCGTACCGTCTCGCGGATGATGCGCAGTTGCTGAAAGTTCATCGCTGTCCTGCCGTTTCGTTCTGGGCGAACACCCGTAGCGCACGCGGCTGCAGGCGGACCTGCTGGCCGGCGTTGAAGGCCTGGGCGTGCCAGGTCTCGTACGGAAGTTCGACGTCGTAGTGCTGGCCGTCCTGATTGCCGGTGCCCTCGAGTTCGACACGGGTCAAGGCGCCGACGCTGAGCACACGGGTGATGCGCGCCGGGATACCGGCACCATCTTCGTCCAGCAGGATGTCCAGCTCGTGGGGGCGGACGAAGGCCACCACCTCGCTATCCTCGCCGGCGTGGTGCGCCGATGCCGCCAAGTGCGTGCCGCCGACGTCGATGCCGCCAGCCGCGTGACGGCCCTCGAAGCGGTTGGCCGAACCGAGGAAACCGTAGACGAAGGAGGTGGCCGGATGGCGATAGACCTCGTCCGGGGTGCCGATCTGTTCCACCTTGCCGTGGTTCATCAGCACCACGCGGTCGGCCACTTCCAACGCCTCTTCCTGATCGTGCGTGACGAAGATCGAGGTGATGTGCAGCTCGTCGTGCAGGCGGCGCAGCCAGCGGCGCAGTTCCTTGCGTACCTTGGCATCGAGCGCGCCGAACGGCTCGTCCAAGAGCAGCACGCGCGGCTCCACCGCCAGGGCGCGGGCCAAGGCGATGCGCTGGCGCTGGCCGCCGGAGAGCTGCGCCGGGAAGCGGTCGGCCAGCCAGTCGAGCTGCACCAGTTGCAGCAACTCGTGCACTTTGCGCTTGATCTCGGCCTCGGACGGACGCTCCTTGCGCGGCTTCATGCGCAGGCCGAAGGCGACGTTGTCGAACACTGTCATGTGGCGGAACAGCGCGTAGTGCTGGAACACGAAACCGACCTGACGCTCGCGCACGTGGGTGTCCGAGGCATCCTCGCCCTCCAGTAGCACCTTGCCGGAATCGGCCTGTTCCAGCCCGGCGATGACCCTCAACAAGGTGGTCTTGCCGCAACCGGAGGGCCCCAGCAGGGCAACGAGTTCGCCGCTGGGAAAATCGAGGGAGAGATTGTCCAGCGCGACGAAGTTGCCGAAAGCCTTGTGGATGTTCTGTACCTGGATGCTCATATTTTTCTCCTTAACCACGCCTGGGCGCGGCTAACAAAAATCAGTGCAACGGCTCCTGCTAGGCGCGCTGCCGCAGGCTGTACAAGTAGTACGACAAGGCGGCGCAACAACGCAGGAGGGTTTTTGTTAATCGCGCTGAGCGCGCCACTCCACCCAGCTCTTCACCACCAGGGTCAGCAGCGCCAGCATGGCCAGCAGCGAGGCCACGGCGAAGGCCGCGGCGAAGTTGTATTCGTTGTAAAGAATCTCGACATGCAGCGGCAGGGTGTTGGTCTCGCCGCGGATGTGGCCGGACACCACCGACACCGCGCCGAACTCACCCATGGCGCGGGCATTGCTCAGGATCACGCCGTACAGCAGCGCCCAGCGGATGTTGGGCAGGGTGACGTGCCAGAACACCTGCCAGCCGCGCGCGCCCAGTACCACCGCGGCCTCTTCCTCCTCGCGGCCTTGCGCCTGCATCAGCGGGATCAGTTCGCGGGCGATGAAAGGGACGGTGACGAACACCGTCGCCAGCACGATGCCGGGAATGGCGAAAATGATCTTGATGTCGTGTGCCGACAGCCACGGTCCGAACCAGCCGTGGTTGCTGAACACCAGCACGTAGATCAAGCCCGCCACCACCGGCGACACCGAAAACGGCAGGTCGATCAGCGTGATCAAGAGCTGCTTGCCGCGGAACTCGAAGCGGGTGATCGCCCAGGCCGCCGCCACGCCGAACACCAGGTTGAGCGGCACCGAGATAGCCGCTGCGCCCAGCGTGAGCCAGATCGCCGAGAGGGCATCCGGTTCGGTCAGCGCGTCGAGATAGGTGCCCCAGCCCTTGGCGAGAGCCTCGACGAACACCACCAACAGCGGCAACAGCAGGAACACGGCGAAGAAGCTCAACGCCACCACCAGGATGCTGCCCTTGACCCAGGGGTTCTCACGCGTGGCTTGGCGGCTTTCCAGCAGGGCGGCACGATCGTGCTGACTGTAGAGGGTAGAAACGGCGCCGGCCATCATGCACTCCTTCCGGTTTTACGGGCGCTCCAGGCCTGCAGACCGTTGATCGCCAACAGCAGCAGGAAGGACACCACCAACATCACGCTGGCAATCGCCGTGGCGCCGCTGTAATCGTATTGTTCGAGCTTGCTGATGATCATCAGAGGAGTGATTTCCGACACCATCGGGATGTTGCCGGCGATGAAGATCACCGAGCCGTACTCGCCCACGGCGCGGGCGAAGGCCAGCGCGAAGCCGGTCATCAGCGCCGGCTGCAGCACCGGCAGGATCACGTGGCGGAAGGTCTGCCAGCGGTGTGCGCCAAGGCAGGTCGCGGCTTCTTCCAGCTCGGTGTCGAGGTCTTCCAGCACCGGCTGCACCGTGCGCACCACGAAGGGCAGGCCGATGAACACCAGCGCCACCAGCACGCCGAGCGGCCCGAACGCCACCTTGATGCCCAGCGGCTCGAGATAGCGGCCGATCCAGCCGTTACCGGCGTACAGTGCGGTGAGCGCGATGCCGGCCACCGCGGTCGGCAATGCGAACGGCAGATCGACCAGGGCGTCGACCAGCTTCTTGCCGGGAAAGCGGTAGCGCACCAGCGACCACGCCAGCAGCAGGCCGAACACGCTGTTGATGGCGGCGGCCAGCAGCGCCATGCCGAAACTCAGGCGGTACGAGGCCAGCACGCGCGGGGCCGTGACGGCCTGCCAGAACGCATCCAGCGACATGGTGGACGTCTTGATGAACACGGCCGCCAGCGGAATCAGCACGATCAGCGACAGATAGCTGATGGTGTATCCCAGCGATAGCGTGAACCCCGGCAAGACGCGCGGGAGGGTGGTGGACTTCATGGCTTATCCCCCCTTCTTTGATGAACGATTGGACATATGGCGATTCCCCTTAATAACCGGAACCAGCATATGTGCAGTTTCCTTATTCTAAAAATAAGGATTTCTTCGTTGCTTATTCGATTTTCCGAAAAGGAAATCGGGCATTTCCATATAACTGGAATGCCTAAAATGGACAAAAAAACACGCCGGTCTGACGACACGGCGTGAGGGGAGAGAGAGCAGCGTAAACCGGTTTGGCGCGGAGCAATGCTACCGCCTTACCTGGCCTGAATCTGATCGAACACGCCGCCGTCGGCGAAGTGGACCTTCTGTGCCTTGGTCCAGCCGCCGAACACCTGATCGATGGTGAACAGCTTCACCTTGCTGAACTTGTCGGCGTACTTGGCGGCCACCTTCGGGTCACGCGGACGGTAGTAGTTCTGCGCCGCCAGCTCCTGGCCGGCCGGGCTGTACAGGTACTGCAAATAGGCCTCGGCGACCTTGCGCGTGCCGTGCTTGTCGACCACCTTGTCCACCACGCTGACCGGCGGCTCGGCCAGGATGGAGACGGAAGGCGTCACGATGTCGAACCTGTCCGGGCCCAGCTCCTTGGTAGAGAGATAGGCCTCGTTCTCCCAGGCCAGCAGCACGTCGCCGATGTTGCGCTGGGTAAAGGTGACGGTGGCACCGCGCGCGCCCGAGTCCAGCACTTTCACGTGCTGGAACAACTGCTTCACGAAGTCTTTGGCCTTGGCCTCGTTGCCACCCGGCTGCTTCAGCGCGTAGCCCCACGCCGCCAGGTAGTTCCAGCGTGCGCCGCCGGAGGTTTTCGGATTCGGGGTCACCACTTCCACGCCCGGCTTGATCAGGTCGTTCCAGTCGCGGATCCCCTTGGGGTTGCCCTTGCGTACCAGGAACACGATGGTCGAGGTGTACGGCGAGGCGTTGTTGGGCAGGCGTTTCTGCCAGTTTGGCGGGATCAGCTTGGCCTCGGTGTTCAGGGCGTCCACGTCGTAGCCCAGCGCCAGCGTCACCACGTCGGCCTCCAGCCCGTCGATCACCGCGCGCGCTTGTTTGCCGGAGCCGCCGTGCGACTGCTTGATGGTGACGGTTTCGCCGGTCTTGCCCTTCCAGTACTTGGCGAAGGCGGTGTTGAAGTCCTGGTAGAGCTCTCGCGTCGGATCGTAAGACACGTTGAGCAGCGAGATGCCGGCCAGCGCCGGTGCGGCGGCGCCGGCCAGCAGGGTGAGGGTGGTGGCGAGAACGGTGAATTTGCGCAAAGCCATCGTGCAGTTCCTATGTCTGTTCGGATATGACGACCACTGTAACGGCGGTGCTTTATTTTCCAAACGAATAAAAACTGGAAAGCAAATTCGTTTTGATGATTAATGGGGTGTTTGGTCGGTGGGGGATCGGGGCGCTCTCCCGATGGCAAGGGGGCCACGGCGTCATGCCCGAGGCGATCATGTAAAGAGGCCGGCAGCTTTCCTCGCTACCAGCCTCATCACCGGCTATCAGGCGGCCTGCCGGTGGAACTGGGCGACACTGGCGCCCAGCTCTTCGATCAGGCTGTCGAGCCGGCGGGTGGCATCGGCGATGGTCTCGGTTTCCGTCGTCAGCGTGCGGGTGGCCTCGCCCATCGCGGTGATGGTGCCGGCGAAATGGGAAAAGCCCTGGTTCTGGCTGGCTTCGGCGTCGGAGACCCGCTGCAGCAGGCCGCCCAGCCGGAGGGTGTCGCGGATGATGCCGGCGAGCTTGTCCTGTGCGGCGATGGCGTGGCTGCGTCCGGCCTGCATCTGGGTGTTGCCGTCGCGCATGGCATCGACCGACTGGTTGGTACCGTCGACGATCAGCCGGATCTTCTGCTCGATGTCGAGCGTAGCCCCCTGCGTTCTTTCCGCCAGCTTGCGCACCTCGTCGGCCACCACGGCGAAGCCGCGCCCGGACTCGCCGGCACGCGCCGCTTCGATCGCGGCATTGAGCGCCAACAGATTGGTCTGCTCGGCGATATCGCGGATCAGTTGCACGATGCCGCTGACCTCGGCACTGCATTTCTCCAGCGCCTCGAGCCGGCTGGCGGCGTGGGAAATGACCTGTCCCGCCTGGTTGAGCTGGCTCACCGCTTGGTCCATCGCCTGTCCACCGTCGTTGGCGGCCTGGCCGGTGTCCTCCGCCATGCGCGTGGCGCTGATCGACTGCTCGGCGTTCTCGCCGGTGACCACCGCCATCTGCTGCGCCGATACCACCATGTCTTCGGTACGCTGGCGCTGCTCGGCCATGGTGCGTGCCATCAGCGTGGTGCTATCGGCGATCTCGCGGCTGGCACAGGAGGCGGCGTGGATCGAGCGCGTCACCTGTTCCATCATCTGCTGCATGGCCTGGGTGGCGCGTTCGGCCTCGGTTCGGGCCGCCTCCAGCTTCTGGAAGCCCTGCGCCTTGGCCTTGTCGAAGGCCATGGCCAAGGTCAGCACCACCAGCGACAGGCCGGCCAGCGACTTGGCCAGGAGCTTGGGATGTTCGTCGGCGGGAATCGGCACCTCGGGCAGGGCGCCCGGGTCGCCGTCGAGCAGCAGGAACACCCCGATGGCGATCAAGGTCAGCAGCGTCCACGCCACGCCTGAGCGCCGCCCGCCGACAAAGATCGCGGTGAACGGGATGGAGGCGTACCACACCACGCTGGACGACAGGATGCCCCCGTTGACGTAGCTCATCCAGCACACCATGGCGAACATGCAGCCGACGATGAATTCGGCGGTGAAGCGGATGGCGCCGGTCAGCCTCAGCAGCACCGGCCCCAGCAGCAGCCCCGCGCCACCCGCCAGGATGCCCCAGGCCATGGCCGGGTGGTTGAGCTTGAAGTAAGACAACGCGAACACCGGCACGATCAGCCCGGCCAGCAGGCCGACGCTGATCACGGTGCGGGCGCGGATGACCAACTCGTGCGACTCGCGCACCCTGTCAGGAATGAACCACTCGGCAATGCGGCGTATAGCCATGATGTAACCCTCCCGTTCCTCGTTTTGTTATGTCGTTGTTTGTTGTGTTTTTTTCGGGGCTTTAAGCGCAAAAACCCGCTGTAGCAATCTAAAACAAGTGTTTGATTGATGCAACGGGTTGCGGTCCGGCGTGGTGCGTTTTCACCACGCCGGGTCGGGAGGGGCGAGGCTCAGTGTGCCTGCTGGTCGGCCTGGATGGCGGTCAGTGCGATGGTATAGACGATGTCGTCGACTAGCGCGCCGCGCGACAGGTCGTTCACCGGCTTGCGCAGGCCCTGCAGCATCGGGCCGACGCTGACCACGTTGGCCGAACGCTGCACCGCCTTGTAGGTGGTGTTGCCGGTGTTGAGTTCAGGGAACACGAATACCGTGGCGCGGCCGGCCACCGGGCTGTCCGGCGCTTTCTGCCGGCCGACGCTCTCCACCGAGGCGGCGTCGTACTGCATAGGGCCGTCGATGATCAGGTCCGGGCGCTTCTCGCGCGCGAGGCGGGTAGCTTCGCGCACCTTCTCCACGTCGCTGCCACTGCCGGACGAGCCGGTGGAGTAGGAAATCATCGCCACCCGTGGCGGGATGCCGAAGGCGGCGGCGGAGTCGGCCGACTGGATGGCGATGTCGGCCAGCTCGTCGGCGCTCGGGTCCGGGTTCACCGCGCAGTCGCCGTAGACCAGCACCTGCTCCGGCATCAGCATGAAGAACACCGACGACACCAGTTTCGCCTCGGGCGCGGTCTTGATTAGCTGCAGCGCCGGGCGGATGGTGTTGGCGGTGGTGTGCACCGCGCCCGACACCAGGCCGTCCACCTCGTCCAGTGCCAGCATCATGGTGCCCAGCACCACGTTGTCCTCCAGCTGCTGCTCGGCCATCGGCGCGTTGAGGCCCTTGCTCTTGCGCAGTTCGACCATCGGCGCCACGTAGCGGCCGCGCACCTCGTTCGGGTCCATGATCTCGATGTCGGCCGGCAGCGTGATGCCTTGCGCCTCGGCCACCTGCTCGATCTCGGCGCGGCTGCCGATCAGCACGCAATGCGCTATGCGCTTCTCGTGGCAGATGGCGGCGGCCTTGATGGTGCGCGGCTCGTTGCCTTCCGGCAGTACGATGCGTTTGTTGGCCTGGCGCGCCTTCTCCATCAGCTGGAAGCGGAACGCCGGCGGCGGCAGGCGGTGCTCGCGCGGTGCGCCGACGCGGTTGCGCAGCGCCTTGGCGTCGAGATGCTCGGCGACGAAGCCGATCACCTGCTCCATGCGCTCCAGATCGTCGGCCGGCACCTGCAGGCTCATATTGGTCAGGAGGCTGGTGGTCTCCAGCGTATTCGACTCCGAGGCCAGCACCGGCAGGCCGCTGGTGAAGGCCTGGTGGCACAGCTGTTGGATGCGCGGATCGGGCAGCGCGTCGCAGGTCAGCAGCAAGCCGGCCAGCGGCACGCCGTTCATGCTCGCCATGGCGGTGGCCAGCACGATGTCCTCGCGGTCGCCCGGCGTCACGATCAGCGCGCCCGGCTTCAACAGATGCACGATGTTGGGTACGGTGCGTGCGGTGATCACCGTGCTGCGCACGCGACGCCGGGTCATCTGACCGGCATGCAGCAGGCGTGCCTGGAGGTAATTGGCCACGTCCAGCGTGCGCGGGGCCAAGAGCTCCGGCTCGAGCGGAATCGCTCCCAGGAGCGGCAGCCGATTGTGCTGCAAAGCCTGGCTCGACTCGAGGATTTCCAGCGCGATCTGGGCGGTGTCATGCTGCTTCGGCACCCGGTTGAGGATGTAGCCGGCGATTTTGCCGTGGTCTCCGCCGAAGGCCTGGATGCTGATCTCCAACTGCTCGGCGATCTCGTGACTGGCGAGCTTGTCGGCCGCGCCGACCAGCACGGTCTGTGCCTGCAGGTTACGGGCGATCCGGGTGTTGAGGAAGGTGGAGTAGGGGTGCTTCTGATCCGGCACCAAGCCCTCCACGATCAGCACGTCCACGTTTCGTGCCGCCTGCTGGTACAGGCTGACCACTTCCTCCATCAACTGGTCGACCTGACCCTGGCTCAGAAAATGTTCCACCCGCTCCATCGTCAGCGGCTCGGGTGAGGACAGGCGGCAGATGGCTCGAGCGAAATGAGTGGAACGCTCCGGCTCGTTGTGGCCGGCGCCCTGGGCGATCGGCTTGACGAAGCCGACGCGCAAGCCTGCCTGCTCCAGCGCGCGGATCATGCCCAGTGCCACCGAGGTCAGGCCGGCATCGAAGCCCAGCGGGGCCAGAAAAAACGTCTGCATAGTGTGTTTGTCCGAGTCAGGAGGTTAGCGGGCCTGTTCCACCAGCGCGGCAGTATCGAGTGCGATCA
Organism: Pseudogulbenkiania sp. MAI-1; assembly: GCF_000527175.1. Lineage (NCBI taxonomy): Bacteria > Pseudomonadati > Pseudomonadota > Betaproteobacteria > Neisseriales > Chromobacteriaceae > Pseudogulbenkiania > Pseudogulbenkiania sp. MAI-1. Next base: position 1,701,967 of record NZ_AZUR01000001.1, read on the forward strand.
TCAGCTCTTCGTTGGTGTTGATCACCAGTGCCGGGACCGAACCGTCCGTGGTGATGCAGCCGGCCTGACCGCGGATGCAGCGCTGGTTGGCGTCGGCGTCCAGTTGCAGGCCGAGGAAACCCAGCAGCTTGATCACGCGCTCGCGCAGGTAGGACGAGTTCTCGCCGATGCCGCCGGTGAACAGCACGGCATCGAGCCGGCCCAGCGCCACCGTCAGCGCGGCGATCTGCTTGGCCAAGCGGTAGCTGAACACCTCCAGCGCCAGGATGGCGGACGGATTGCCGGCCTGCGCCGCGTCTTCCAGTTCGCGGCAATCGCTCGACAGCTCCGACAAGCCCAACAAGCCGCTTTGCTTGTTCAAGAGTTCGGTGACACCGTTCACATCGAGCTTTAGCGCCCCGGCCAGGTAGCCGAACAGGCCCGGGTCGATGTCGCCCGAGCGGGTACCCATCACCAGCCCCTCGAGCGGGGTCAGGCCCATCGTGGTGTCCATGCCCTGGCCGCCCAGGATGGCAGCGGCTGAGGCGCCGTTGCCAAGATGGGCGCAGACGAAAGCGGTGTCCTCGAGCGGCTTGCCCAGCATGCGGGCAGCCTCGCCGCTGACGAAGCGGTAGCTGGTGCCGTGGAAGCCGTAGCGGCGCACGCCATGCTCGCGGTACAGCGCCATCGGCACCGCGTACAGGTAGGCGCGCTCCGGCATGCTCTGGTGGAAGGCGGTATCGAACACCGCCACCTGCGGCAGGCCGGGGAAGCTCTCCAGGGCAGTGTGGATGCCCAGCAGGTTGGCCGGGTTGTGCAGCGGGGCGAGGCGGGCGCAATCCTCGATCGCGGCGATCACCTCGTCATCGATGCGGGTCGATGCCTTGAAGCGCTCACCACCGTGCACCACGCGATGGCCGATGGCGCGCACGCTGTCGAACAGCCCCAGCTCCTGCAACTGGCCGAGGATGGCATGCATCGCCGCGGCGTGCGTGCCGGCCGCCAAGGTCTGCACTGCTTTCCCGCCCTGATACTTGAATGTGATCTGTGCATCGGCGAGCCCCAGCTTCTCGGCCAGCCCGGTCAGGCTGGTGTGCTGGGTGACGGTATCGATGAGGGCAAATTTCAGCGAGGAGCTGCCGCAGTTGATGACGAGAATGCTCGAACTCATAGGCTTAAATCTTGAAAATAGCGGGTGAATGATAAAAAACTCGTTTCCCGTGTCGTTTTGACAAACAGCAAGGCAAGCGGCGGGCACTTTTGCCGCCGCCGCGCGGGGACCGGCCGGTGTGTGAGATGGTCTTCGCGGGCCGTGGGGCCAGGAGGTTCGTGCAGGCAACATCTGTCGCTGTCTGCCAAATAACCGTCGTGGTTTTCCGGCTTGTCTCCGAGGGCCATCAGGTGTCGGAAACCGGGTGAAACCGAGGTGCGGCAGTGTCGGCCTGGCTTTGCCAAGCTGTGTCAAATTGTGTGCGGCGCGGACTATAGCACAAAACATCACGTAGCTCTAATGTTGCGTTGCATCAATATGGCAAGCCACTGATTCTAAGTGGGAAAAAAGCCAAAAATCACTTTTTTAGGGGAGGTGCGGGGGATTTACCGGCAAAACCGGTTGTCTCAGTCTCGGGGCAAGGCAAAAAAAGCTTGCCGGGGGTCGGGAATGGGGGCACAATCCCGGCCTCGGACCCGGCAGGGTCCTTTGTGTTTTTTTGAATCTGTTCCGTAAACTCGTCTTCTTAACAGCGAGATTCGGCTGGTCTTATATCTTCTTCCACGGAGGTGTGGGAATAATGTCTGATCTGGCTTCACCGCAGCTGCTTCAAGCGTCTGCCGCCCAGCTACCCGTTTATACCTATTTCGATCCGGCGTTCTACGAGCTCGAGCAGAAGCTGCTGTTCGCCGACGCCCCCCAGTACTATGGTCACGAGCTGATGGTGCCCAACGAGGGCGACTACCAGACCCTGGCCTGGATGGATCACGGCAAGATGCTCAAACGCGTCGACGGCGAAGTCCGCCTGATCTCCAACGTCTGCCGCCACCGCCAGGCCACCATCTACGAGGGCCGTGGCAACGGCAACCATATCGTCTGCAACCTGCACGGCTGGACCTACGACAAGGGTGGCACCCTGGTCGGGGCGCCGCATTTCCCGCAGACGCCGTGCCTGAACCTGGGGCAGACCGCGCTTACCAGCTGGAACGGCCTGCTGTTCGATGCCCGGCGCGACGTCGCCGCCGACCTCGCCAAACTCGCCGTCGCCAAGCACCTGAGCTTCGAGGGCTACGCCTTCCACAGCGCGCACGTCACCGAATACGACTTCAACTGGAAGACCTTCATCGAGGTCTACTCCGAGGACTACCACGTCGACCCGTTCCACCCGGGGCTCGGCCACTTCGTCGACTGCGGCGATCTGAAGTGGGAGTGGGGCGATCAGTACCACGTGCAGACGGTGGGCGTGAAGAACAAGCTCGCCCGTCCCGGCTCCAAGGTCTACGGCGCCTGGCACGACGAAGTGCTGCGCCGCTTCGCCGACCGGCAGCCGGAGTTCGGCGCCATCTGGCTGACCTACTACCCGAACATCATGATCGAGTGGTACCCGCATGTGCTGGTGGCCAGCGTGGCCATTCCGCGCGGCCCGGAAAAGTGCACGGTGATCACCGAGTTCTATTACCCGGAAGAGGTAGTGTGGTTCGAGCCGGAGTTCATCGAGGCCGAGCAGGCGGCATACTTCGAAACCGCCAAGGAGGACGATGAGATCTGTTATCGCATGCACCAGGGGCGCAAGGCCTTGTGGCTGCGCGGCGAAAGCGAAGTCGGCCCCTACCAGTCGCCGACCGAAGACGGCATGCAGCACTTCCACGAGTTCTACCGCCGCCTGATGGGCGAGCACCTGGCTGGCTAAACCGGGTGATTCGGTGCACAATGGCGAGGCGCGGGTTTCCGCGCCTTTTTGTTTATCCGGCCCGGTAATGCCTGCTATTTCCCGTTTCCTTGCGCTATTTTCGCTGCTGTTCGCCCTCTCGGCCCAGGCCGCCGGCTATATCGACCCGCTCGATCGGCTGAGCTTCACGGTGCCGTCCGGCTGGAAGGTCCGCTCCTCCCGCGTCGACGGCGTGCGCACCCTGCGCGTCGTGCCGCCCAAGGCCGACGAACGCGAGCGCGCGGCGATCAGCGTGGAGATACGCAAACGCCGCCTGCGGCGCGGCGAAACGCTGGAGTCGCTGGCGGAGCGTTTCCGCAAGGCCGATGGTGATCGCGAACCGGCCAGCCTGGTGCGGCTGGCACCGACGGCGGGGCGGTTGACGGTGGCGTACCGCGAAGGGCAGTTCGTTTCCGACAGCCTGTGGATCATGCGCCGCAATCTGCAAGTGTTCCTGTTGACCGGCCGGCGCGACGTGATCGAGGCGCGCTGTGCCGCCAACGCCTCCGAATACGCGACCTACCGCCGCTCGCTGGAATCGGTCTGCCTGTCGCTGGTCGTGCTGAAAGGTCGCTCGTGAACCGGGTCGCGTACTGGGAGTCGGGCAGGCAGCGGCTGCGCAGCGGTCGGCTGGGTGCCGGTTGGATGGTGGTAGCCGCCTTCTTCTTTGCGCTGATGAGCGTGTTCGTCAAAGTCGGCGGGCGCTCTTTCGGTGCCATCGAGCTGCTGTTCTACCGCACGTTGTTCGGCGCACTGCTGCTGGGCGGGGTGATGGTGCTGCGCCGGCGCAATCCGTTGACGCCCAACTGGCGCGGCCATCTCCAGCGCAGCCTGATCGGCTACCTGTCGATGGGGCTGTTGTTCTATGCACTGACTCACTTGCCGCTGGCCACCGCCATCACGCTCAACTACACCTCCTCGCTGTTTTTCACACTGATCTGCCTGGTGAGGCTGAAAGAGCCGCTGACGCGAACCGGGGTGTTGGGGCTGACGGTCGGCTTCGGCGGTATCCTGCTGCTGCTTCGGCCCTCCATGAGCAGTGACATGTGGTTCGCTGCCGCCATGGGGCTGGCCTCAGGGGCCAGCGCCGGGCTGGCGGTGTTCCAGGTGCGTGAACTGGGGCGGATGGGCGAGGCGCCATGGCGCACCGTCTTCTGGTTCTTCACCATCGCCTCGCTGTTCGGGGCATTGCTGCTGGCGCTGGGGCCAGGCTTCACGCCGTTGACCGGCACCACGGTCTGGCCCTTGCTGGGCATAGGCCTGACCGGCATGTGCGGCCAGCTGGCGATGACCCGCGCCTACAAGGAAGGCAGCAAGTTTCTGGTCGCCAGCTTCGCCTACCTGACCGTGGCCTTCTCCGCACTGTTGGGGGTGCTGCTGTGGGGAGATGTCTTGCCCTTCGAGGCGCTGGCCGGCATCTTCCTGATTGTTTTTGCAGGCGTGCTGGCGGCACGCCGCTGACGCGTTATCTCTCGCATCATGATGAAACCCTCCGAGCGGCCGAAGACCGCCCCCTCCGATGCAGCAACACCATCCCGCTGGCGCTTGGGTTCGGCGTGGATGGTGGTCGCCGCGCTGTTTTTCGGCCTGATGGGGCTGTTCGTCAAGCTGGGCGCACGCCATTTCTCGTCGACCGAGTTGGTGTTCTGGCGCACCGCCTTCGGCACGCTGACGCTGGGTGTGGCGGCCTGCTGGCGCCGTGAGCACTTCCTCACGCCGCACCTGCGCTACCACGTGCAGCGCGGGCTGATTGGCTACACCTCTCTGCTGCTGTACTTCTACGCTATCGCCCATCTGCCGCTATCCACCGCCGTCACGCTCAACTACACCTCGCCGCTGTTTCTTGCCCTGCTGTCGGTGATCGTGTTGCGCGAGCGCCTCTCTGCCCGCGCCTTGGCCGGCCTGACACTGGGTTTCGTCGGGGTCGTGCTGTTGCTGCGGCCCACCCTGAGCGGCGAGCGCTGGGAGGCCGGGCTGCTCGGCCTCGGTTCGGGCCTGCTAGCCGGCTGGTCCTATCTGCATGTGCGCGAACTCGGCCGGTTGGGCGAGCCGGAATGGCGCGTGGTGTTCTACTTCGCACTGATCTCCACCGTCGGCGGTGCCATCCTGATGCAGTTCGATCGCTGGCATGCCGTCACCGCCAGCAATGTCTGGCTGCTGCTGGGGCTCGGCGTCACCGCCACCGTGGCGCAACTGGCAATGACCCGGGCTTACAAGGTCGGGCGTAAACTGGTGGCGGCCAATCTTTCCTACCTCACCGTGGTGTTTTCCACGCTTTTGGGCGTGCTGGTGTGGCAAGATGTTCTGACGCTGGCTAGTGTCATGGCAATGACGTTGATCGTGATCAGCGGCATCCTCGCCAGTCGCCGCTAGAATGACACTATGTCCCCTCACCAAAGGAGCAAAGGCATGATCTCCATTCGCGAGCAGGATTATGGCCTCGATGTGGCCTTGTTCAACGAATTCACGCTGGAAGATTTCAAGCTGTTCGAGGTGGCGCTGATGAAGCGCATCACCGAACACGGCAAGCCCGACATCTTCCTGGACCTGTCTGAGCTGAAGGACTTCACCATCGATATGGCAATCGAGGAACTGCGCTTCGTGCGCGCGCACGACAATGAAATGGGACGCGTCGCCATCGTCGTCGAAGACGTCTGGATCAAGCTCGCGGCCCATATCGCCGGCCTGTTGTCACACACACGGGTGCAGTACTTCGAGTCGGCCGAAGAGGCCCAGGCTTGGCTGGCGGGGCCGGTCGCCGCTTGATTTTGCGGGCAGACGGGCTACAGTATCGGCTTTTTTCCCGACGACAAGAACAAAGCCGATGTTGCCCAGCATTGCCAGCCGCCTCGCGGCAGAACTCAACGTCCGCGAAGCCCAGGTGGCCGCCACGGTCGAACTGATCGACGGTGGCGCCACCGTTCCCTTCATCGCCCGCTACCGCAAGGAGGTCACCGGCGGACTCGACGACACCCAGCTGCGAACCCTGGACGAGCGCCTGCGCTACCTGCGTGAACTCGACGAGCGCCGCGACGCCATCCTCAACAGCATCGCCGAGCAAGGCAAGCTTACCCCTGAGCTGCAGGCCGCGCTGTACGGCGCCGACAACAAGACCACGCTGGAAGACCTCTACCTTCCGTACAAGCCCAAACGCCGCACCAAGGCGCAGATCGCCCGCGAAGCCGGTCTCGAGCCGCTGGCCGAGCGCCTGCTCGCCGACCCGACCCAAGAGCCGCTGGGCGTGGCCGAAGCCTACGTCGATGCCGGCAAGGGCGTGGCCGACGCCAAGGCGGCACTCGACGGCGCGCGCGCCATCCTGATCGAACGCTTCGCCGAAGACGCCGAGCTGCTCGGCCGTCTGCGCGACAAACTGTGGAACGAAGGCGAGCTGGCCGCCAGCGTGGTGGCCGGCAAGGAAGAGGAGGGCGCCAAGTTCTCCGACTACTTCGACCATCGCGAGCCGATCCGCTCCACTCCCTCGCACCGCGCGCTGGCGCTGCTGCGCGGCCGCAACGAAGGTGTACTGTCGGTCGCCGTCAAATACCAGCCGGACGAGACCCCGATCACCGAGCGCTCGGCCTACGAACAACTGATCGCTGCCCACGTCGGCGTACGCGACGCCGGCCGCCCGGCCGACAAGTGGCTGCTGGACACCGTCCGCCTGACTTGGCGTGCCAAGATCTTCCTGTCGCTCGAACTCGAACTGGTCTCGCGCGTCAAGGAAAGCGCCGACGCCGAAGCGATCAAGGTGTTCGCGGCCAACCTGCACGACCTGTTGCTAGCCGCGCCGGCCGGTCAGCGCCCGACGCTGGGTCTCGACCCCGGTCTGCGAACCGGCACCAAGGTGGCTGTCGTCGACAATACCGGCAAGCTCGTCGCCACCAGCACCATCTACCCGCACCCGCCGCGCAACGATTGGGACCGCTCCATCGCCGAACTGGCCGTGCTGGCGGCACGCCACAAGGTCGAGCTGATCGCCATCGGCAACGGCACCGCCAGCCGTGAAACCGACAAGCTGGCGCAGGACCTGATCAAGCGCCACCCCGAGCTCGGCCTGACCAAGATCGTGGTGTCCGAAGCCGGTGCCTCGGTGTACTCCGCCTCCGAGCTCGCCGCCAAGGAATTCCCCGATCTCGACGTCAGCCTGCGCGGCGCCGTCTCCATCGCCCGCCGCCTGCAAGACCCGCTGGCCGAGCTGGTCAAGATCGACCCCAAATCCATCGGTGTCGGCCAGTATCAGCACGACGTCAACCAGAGCCAGCTCGCCCGTGCGCTGGACGGCGTGGTCGAAGACGGCGTCAACGCAGTCGGCGTCGATGTCAACACCGCCTCCGCGCCGCTGCTGGCACGGGTGTCCGGGCTCAACGCCACGCTGGCGGCCAATATCGTCAGCTATCGTGACCAAAACGGTGCATTCCGCACCCGCAGCCAGTTGCTCAAAGTAACGCGTCTCGGCGAAAAGACCTTCGAACAGGCCGCCGGCTTCCTGCGCATCAGTAATGGCGACAACCCGCTCGACGCCTCCTCGGTACACCCCGAAGCCTACCCAGTGGTGGAAAAGATCGTGGCGCGCTGCGGCCGCGAAGTGAAATCGCTGCTCGGCGACACCGCCTTCCTCAAGACGCTCAAACCGCACGACTATACCGACGAGCGCTTCGGTGTGCCCACCGTGATGGACATCCTGAAGGAACTGGACAAGCCGGGTCGCGACCCCCGTCCCGAATTCAAGACCGCCACCTTCCAGGAAGGCGTGGAAGACCTCAAGGACCTGGTGCCGGGCATGGTGCTGGAAGGCGTGGTGACCAACGTCACCAACTTCGGCGCCTTCGTCGACGTCGGCGTGCACCAGGATGGTCTGGTGCACATCTCGGCGCTGTCCAACAAGTTCATCGACGATCCGCGCAAGGTGGTCAAGGCCGGCGACGTGGTCAAGGTCAAGGTGCAGGAAGTCGACGTCAAGCGTCGCCGCATCGCGCTGACCATGCGGCTTGACGACGAAGTCGGTGCGAGTTCGCGCGCATCGTCCCGCGCCGACTCCCCGCGTGGGCGCGACAACCGCAAGCCCGCCGCCCAGCCGGCAGGCGATACCGCCATGGCCGCCGCCTTCGCCAAGCTGCGCCAGCGATAGTGTTGCGGT